>CALXDT010000137.1 GCA_944387125.1 uncultured Oscillospiraceae bacterium
CACCATCACCGTGACGACCACTGTGGACGATGTGGTAGTTTCCAGCGTCACCAGCGGTTCCACCGGGGAACCGGAGCATGTTACCTTCCCCTTCAACAAAAGGTATGACGGCTCCGTGACTATCGGCGCTGGCGAGGTGAAGATCCTGGCGAGCAAGACCCTGCACAACAAGGCTCTTACAGAGGATATGTTCACCTTCGTGATCACCGACAGGAATGGCGAAGTGATCGCAACGGCAAAGAACGCCGCGGACGGCACCATCACCTTCCCCTCTATCACCTATACCATGGAGACCCTGAACACCGCGGTTTCCAAAGGTTCGGCAACCAGAACGGTGAATGAGGACGGTTCCTACACCTACACCCTCCAGTACACCGTGGCTGAGAATACCGATAACCTGTCTGCCCAGGGAATCACACCCAACCAATTCACCTTTGCCATCAAGGTGAACATCACCGACAACGGCAGCGGGGACCTGACCGCAAGTGTGGTCTATCCCGATGGGAGCGACAGCCTGGCCTTTGTGAACACCTACGGCACCACCGAATCCGCCACTGTGAACATCAGCGGCAAAAAGGAGCTGAAGGGCGCCGAGGGCAAGGATTTGAAGCTGCCGGAGCTGGAGGCGGATATGTTTACCTTCACCATCGCCGGCTCCGAGGGCGCACCCTTACCCGAGAAGACTACCGTTACCAATGACGCATCGGGCAACGTGAACTTCGGCGAGATCGAGTTTACCATCGAGAATGTCTTCGGTAACGATTCGGTGGAAACCCAGAGTGAGGACGACGTCCAGGAGCACAAGGAGCTGCCGGGGAATACCGACGAGGCCGGACTGAATGGTGACGTCGAAACCGACGAAACCGAGAACGGCGAAACCGAGAACGGCGAAACCGAAAACGGCGAAACCGAGAACGGCGAAACCGAAAACGGCACAACCGAGAACGGCGAAACCGAGAACGGCGCAACCGAGAACGGCACAACCGAGAACGGCACAACCGAGAACGAAAATTCGAAGGTTGAAGGTGAGCCGGGGCAGGAGGTCGCCGGCCTGAGCAGCAACGGCACTGTGAAGCTGACTCTGCTCTCGGATGTAACCCAGGGTGAGCAGCCCGAGGACGGGCAGCCCGAGGACGGGCAGCCCGAGGGCGGGCAGTCCCAGGGTGAGCAGCCCGAGGACGGGCAGTCCCAGGACGGGCAGCCCGAGGACGGGCAGCCCGAGGATGAGCAGCCCGAGGATGAGCAGCCCGAGGATGAGCAGCCCGAGGACGGGCAGCCCGAGGGTGAGCAGCCCCGGATGACCGTGTTCTTCGACGGTGAGGATCTGCCGTACTACCGGTCGAAGGAGATCACCTACACCATCACCGAAAGCGGCAATGTGCCCGGCGTCACCAATGATCCCACCACCAAGGAGATCAAGGTCACTGTCTACGACATGGGCGACGGCACCGTTCTGGTGCTGGACAGCTCCGGAAATCGGGTAAGCACTGCCAGCTTCACCTTCACCTTCACCAACGTCTATGACGTGGAGGAAGTGGAGAGCACACCGACCGAGGGTCACATCACCCTGACGAAGGACTTTACCAGCAATGTGACCGGGGACTATCTGGAGGCTGACCAGTTCCAGTTCCAGATGACCCAGGAAATCGGCGAACAGGCGAAGGTGGTTTCCACCGGTACCAACGATCTCCGCGGCAATGTGGAAATGAGCTCCATCACCTTCAGCCAAAAGGGCACATATACGTACATCCTCTCTGAGGTGATTCCTGAGGGGGCGGCGCCGCAGGGCGACGGTACCTACCTGTATCAGGGCACCAAGTACTCCGGCGATCAGTACATTGTTACCGCCACAGTTACAGATGACAGCGAGGGCAACCTCTCCGTGGAGTGGTCCATGGAGAAGCGCTCCAATGAAGGCGAGTCCGAAGCCGTTACCGAGGCGGTCTTCAGCAACAGCTACAATGCCGCCCCCGTTACCGTAACCCTGGGCGCTACCAAGGTGATGGACGGCCGGGCGCTGAAGGGAGATGACTTCGAGTTTGTCCTGGCGCAGGTGGCAGACGGTGTGGAGACAGAGATTAAGACCGTTAAGAACGACGCCGACGGCAGAGTAGCCTTCGAAATGCTGGAGTTCAGGAACATCGGTGAATACAAGTATGTGATCTACGAGAAGGCCGGCACCGAGAGCAACATGGCCTACGACAAGACCAAATACGAAGTTACCATCACGGTTACGGATGACGGAATGGGCAATCTGAAGGCCACCGCTGACAACGACGGGAATCCGGAAACTCCCTTCGAACCTAAGTTCAACAACACCTATAAAGCCTCCGGCACACTGGACGATCTGACAGTGACCAAGGTTCTGAAGGGACGGGATTGGAAGGAAGGGGAGACCTTCACCTTCCAGATCCAGGCCACTGGCGACAACGCTGGCAAGGCTCCCATGCCCAGTCCCACAACGCTGGAGCTGACTGCGGACAAGCAAACGGGCGCCTTCGGCGGCATTGCCTTCGACCAGAACCACATTGGACACACATTTACGTACAGGGTCACGGAGATTCCGGGCAGCGAGGTTATGAACTACTCCCAGGCTTCCTACACCGTTACGGTGACAGTCAAGGACGGCGGAAACGGCAGCCTGACTCTGGATAAGCAAATCGTCCAGACCACCGGAGACGGGGATCTGTCGATGCTGAGTCAATCGGTGAATACCATGACCTTCACCAACACCTATGCGGCTGTGACCGTTACCCCCGCGGACATTACCATCTACGTAGGCGGCAATGACGGTTACGACGCAGTGGTCGGCGATCAGGAAACGGTAACGGATACCACATCCCTGCCCACCCCGCTGTTCTATGTGCAATGTGAGAACGTTGAGAATTTTGATCCGCTGGCGCTGACATTCACAAGCGACGAGAAGATCCCCGGAACGGACCAGAACAAGCAGTGGAGGGTAGAGCATGCCGGCAAGGACCAGAATGGCACCGACCTGTACTACCTGGTGCCTGCCCACAATGAGCAGGACAACGTCCGGATTACCATTTCTGATGGCGAGAATGTTTACACCAACGATACCTTCGATCCCAGCGTGGTCAAGGATCTGTACAAGGACTTCGACATCGACCTGTACACCGCCACCAACAATCCCGCGAAGATCACGGTAACAAATGGCAACAATGTGGTCTATGCCTTTGAAAAGGGCGAATCCGGCAAACTTCGGGTTCGGATTGTGGAAGACACCGCCGAGCGCAATCCTGTGTACAGCGTGACGGACAGCGCACCCAGCAGCAAGCTGGTGGCCGGCTCCGCCCAGGCTGTGGACGGCGGCGACACCAGATACACCCTCAACCACACCACTGTAACGGTGGAGAGTGACAATGTGCGTCTGTTGTTCGACACCATCTACGATAAGGACGGCGTTGCCCGTGAGGAGAAGATGCTCCGGGAGACCGATGAGTGGGATCCCATCAAGCTGGGCTATGACCGGTACTATCAGGCCAGATATCTGGATCTGGTGGACGCCAACAACGGCAACGCCTGGGTCAAGGCAAACAAGCCTGTGAATGTCATCTGGGCTTACCCCGAGGGCACCGACGAGAGTACCGAGTTCAAGCTGCTGCAGTTTAACGGCCTGCACCGGGACGACGCCGAAGGCCAATCCGGTTACGACCTGTCGGATATCGATGGTGCTGAGAAGGAAGAAATTGCCATCACCAATACCGAGGCCGGTATTTCCTTCAGCGTGGAGCCCGGAGACTTCTCTCCCTACGTCCTGTACTGGGAGGTGAAGGGTGCCAGCGGCGACATCTCCGTGGGCAAGGATGTTCAGGAGCCGTCTCGCAGAGTCAGCACGAAAAAGTCCGAACCCTTCGAGATGCGCCTGACCATCTACACCGAGGATGGCAACAAGGTTGAGACCCGGCTGAACGGCGTCTATGGCGATGTAACCTTCGTGAATGGCGTTGCGGAATTCGGAATGTACCAGGGCGAGAATGTCCGTATCACCGGTCTGCCTGCCGGACTGCACTATAAGCTGGAGGAAATCATCGGAACCGACCCCGATGATCCCGGCTACGGCTACCGTCCCAGCTACGTCAACCAGACCGGCGTCATCGGCGAAGGCACCACAGCCAGAATCCGCGTGACCAACACCTGGACAATGGGCGACATCATTGTCAGCAAGGTGGTCAACGGACCTTACGGTCAGAAGGATAAGGACTTCCAGTTCCGAATCACCCTCAGCGACAAGAGCATCAACGGCGAACACGGTGATGTGGAATTTGACAACGGCGTTGCCACCTTCACCCTGAAGCATGGCGAGAGCATCACCATTGCCGACATTCCTGAGGGCGTCACCTACACGGTGAGAGAAACCATCCGCCGGGGTCATACCGTCAGTTCCACCAATGAAAAGGGGACGATCGTTGCCGGTGAGGATCATAAGGTTCAGTTCGTCAACACCAAGAACACCAGAAGCGACCTGTTTGACACCGGTGACACCTTCCGGCTGGGTCTGTGGATCACGGTGCTGGCTGCCTCCGCAGTGGGCATCTGCGCAGTGGCTGTGATCTTCTTCAAGAAGCGCAAGAACAATAAGAAGAAGGATCAGTAATCCTCTGACAGATCCCTTACTCCCCCGGTAATAGAATCCGGTTTCCCAAATGCATGCATCCCTGGAGCCTCGGCTCCAGGGATGTTTTTTTTTGGTTCTATAAGAAATATTGGGGTCAGGCTCTTCTCCTGACCCCAATATTTCTGGAAAGAGGCGGCTTTTTCAATTTCCCGCCTTCGGCAGGCACTACCATAAAACACAGCATTCACAGTCAATTTTTAAAGGAAGGCCGGAAGACCGCACCTGCGGGGCAGCCGATGCCGACCCATGAGCCGAAATCCTTCCCACCCTTTGCGTGGTGACCTCCCCGCCGGGTTTTTCCATATGGGATGGGCTGTGGGATAATGGGATGCCCGGGGAGGGGAAAATAGGTATTGACTTTAATGCGAAATCGTATTATAATCTCGGTGCGATTTCGCACTGTAAGGAGGAGCAGAATGGAGAACCATTCCGAAGCGTTAAAGCGGATTATGCTGGCGGTGAACCGGCTGAACGGCGCCTACTATTTTTTCGCCAAGAGGCTGGGGGTCAATGAAAATGCCCTGGCGTTTTACTATGCCCTGGCCGATGGGGAGCCCCACTCCCAGAAGGAAGTCAGCGACCAGTGGCTGATTCCCCGGACGACCATTCATTCCATTGTAAAATCGGCCTTGGCGGAGGGATATATCCAATTTACCCTCCCGCGGAAGGCCAAGGAAAAGACCATGGTGCTGACCCACCGGGGGAGAGCCTATGTAGATGACCTGCTGGCGCAGATCAACATTGCGGAGGAGCAGGCAATCCAAAGCACCCTGGAGCGGTATTCACCGGAGTTTATTACGGCATTGGAGTATTTCAGCGGCTGCCTGTCCCAGGGGCTGCACCCAAAACCCGGCGGAATGAGGACGATGAACCATGAACAGCTATGATTTATATACCAAAACCCGGCCGGTGAACCTGTTTTTTATGGTCGCCGTTCCCGGGGGCATCAGTATGATCGCATCCTCTTTGTGGGGGATCTTTGACAGCATTTTTGTGGGAAATTATCTGGGCGAGACGGCGCTGGCGGCGCTGAATCTGGCCTTCCCCTTTGTGCTTATCTGCTTTTCTCTGTCGGATCTGATCGGCGTAGGCTCCTCGGTGCCCATTTCCATTGCCCTGGGAAAGCAGGAGCGGGAGGAGGCGGACAATTATTTCACCTGCGCCTGCATCGCCATTGTGCTTCTGGGCGCCCTGTCCGGAGTGGTGCTGTATTTCGCGGCGCCGACGATTCTGCGCGTTATGGGAGCGGACGAACAGCTGACCGCTTTGGGCGTGACCTATATCCGGGTATATGCCCTGTTTGCGCCGGCCACTTCCATCATCTTCGCCCTGGATAACTTTCTGCGGATCTGCGGCAAGATCAAGCTCAGCATGGGGCTGAATATTCTGATGTCCGTGCTGATTCTGGGGCTGGAATACCTGTGTATTGTCGTGCTGGATATGGGCATCGGCGGCTCCCCCGCGGCGGTGTCTCTGGGAATGACGGTGTGTGCGGCGGCGGCGCTGATCCCCTTTTTGGGAAAGAAGCTGTCCCTGAGATTTTGCAGACCCCGGTTCAGCTTTCAGATTCTGGGGCAGTTTTTCTACAGCGGCTGTCCCAATTTCCTGAGCAATACTGCCGCCCGGATTACCTCCATCGTCATCAATATGGTGCTGCTGCGTATGGGCGGCGCCGGGGCGGTGGCGGTGTATGGAATCCTCATGAGCGCCGGTGATATTGTTCAGCAGCTGCTGTACGGCACCTGCGACTCCCTGCAGCCGGCGCTGGGCTATAACTGGGGCGCGGGGCAGACCGGCCGGGTGAAGAGCATTATCCGCTGCTGCCTGGCTGCCGGAGCGGCCATTTCCATCAGCGGCATGGTGCTGATGCTGGCCTTCCCGGAGGGGATTGCGGCCATGTTCCTGCAGGAAGGAGACAGCGGCGTGCTGACCATGGCGGTGCATGCCCTGAGGCTGTACAGCCTGACCAACCTGACCCGGTGGTTCCCCTTTGGGGTGCAGGGATTCCTGATCGCCCTGAACAAGCCCATGCCGGCCACAGTCCTGTCTGTGTGCAACACCTTTGTGCTTCCGCTGCTGCTGCTGGCGGTGCTGTATCCGATGGGGCTGGACGGCATCTGGCTGAATACGCCCATCACATCCTTGCTGGTGTCGGTGTTTGCCCTGGTGCTGTTCCGGCGCATGATCCGGCAGATCAACCAGGGACTGTAACCGGGGGGCAAAAGGATAAGCCCACAGCGGCCGGCACCTCACAGGCGCCGGCCGCTGGTTTCTTTATGGAGAGGTTTTGAAGGCTTCCTGCGCCAGACGGAGGGCGCCCAGGATCCCCTGGCGGCCCTGAAGGCTTGCGCCCACCAGGTAGGAATCCGGATCGGCAAGACGGGGACTGCGTAAATAGCCGTTGACTTGCCGGAGGGAGGCTTCCCGCACCATGGCCAAAAGACCCGGCTGGCGCATAACGCCGCCGCCCATTACGATCCGCTCCGGGGAGAGAAGCATCATATAGGTGGCAACGGCCTGACCCAGGTAATAGGCTTCCAGCTCCCAGACCCGGGGGATCTGGGACAGCTCCTCGCCCTTCCGCCCCCAGCGCTTTTCCAGAGCAGGCCCGGAAGCGAGACCCTCCAGACAGTGGCGGTGGAAGGGGCAGCAGGAATCTTCCATGGGGTCGTCCGGGTGGCGGTGCAGCAGGATGTGCCCGCCCTCCGGGTGGATCATCCCGTGGTAGGGCTTTCCCTCCACGAGAATGCCCACCCCAATGCCGGTGCCTACGGTGATATAGATGCTGTTGGATACGTCCCGGGTGCAGCCCCAGGCGGCCTCCCCCAAAGCGGCGGCGTTGACATCGGTATCCAATCCCACGGGAACGGACAGGGTATTTTGAAATTCCGGCACAAGGGGGAAGTTTTGCCAGGCCAGCTTGGGGGTGTCGGTGATGAAGCCGTAGGTGGGGGAGGCGGGGTTCAGATCCACCGGCCCGAAGCTGCCGATGCCCAGGGTGCGGATCCGGTACTCCCGGAAAAATGCGATCATAGCCGGCATGGTTTCCGCCGGGGTGGTTGTGGGTATGGTCATTTGCTGAACGATGTGCCCCTGATCATCGCCGATGGCGCAAACCATTTTGGTTCCGCCGGTTTCCAGGGCGCCGTAGTAATCCATCCGATTTCCTCTTTGGGAAACGTCCCGGAGGACGCTTCATTTTTCTTCATCATATCCGGTTTTTCTTCAGAAAGCAAGTGCCTTCTCCGGAAAAGGGACGGCACCGGAAGGACTTGCATTTGCCGGGAAACTGTGATATCCTAGTAAAGAAGTATGAAAGGATCCGGGAGGGTGATGTATGAGCGTCCACGAATCTGGGGAAATGTATCTGGAAGCCATATTGGTGCTGACGAAGCAGAAGGGCACGGTTCGCTCCATTGACGTCAGCGAATATCTGGGCTATTCCAAACCCAGCGTCTCCCGGGCCATGGGGATCCTGCGCAGGGAATCCTACATCACCATGGAAAAGGACGGCGCCATCCGCCTGACCGATCAGGGGCGGCAGATTGCCGAGACCATATACGAGCGGCACACCCTGCTGACCCGGGTTTTGCGGCAGCTGGGGGTGGATGAGGCCACTGCCTCCGCCGACGCCTGCAGGCTGGAGCATGTGATCAGCGACGCGTCTTTTCAGGCGATCAAGCGCCATGTGGCGGGGAAGCTGTAGGGGAAGGCGCCGGGAAGGAAAAGAACGTGCGGCACGGAAATGTGCCGCACGCTTTTGCACCGTTATCGATCCAGCAGCGCTTCAATATCGCCCTGGGGCAGATAGCCCACGGCCTTGGAAGTGACACGGCCGTTTTTCATTACCAGAAGGGTGGGGATGCTCACAATGCCGAACATGGCGGCCAGCTCCACCTCTTCATCCACATTGACTTTGCCGATGACCACGTCCTCCCGCTCCCGGGCAATGGCCTCCAGGTGCGGGGCGACCATCCGGCAGGGGCCGCACCAGGGCGCCCAGAAATCCAGCAGAACCGGCTTGGGATTCCCTTTGACCAGGGCGTCAAAATTGGCTTTTGTTACAGTGATTTCGGACATGGGGATCCACTCCTTTTGTGTATTTCTTTCAGTATACCCGAAAAGAGCGGAGGATGCAACCTGAAAATACCTTTTTTTGGAGGGAACGGCAATGGACTGCGGACACAACTGTTCATCCTGCTCCGGCTGCGGTCGGGAGCTGGTTTTGACCCGGGAGGAAATGGACTTTCTCAGGGAACTGAGCCAGATTCCCTTTCTGCCGGTGGCCAGAACGGCATCTGACCCCGCGCCCGTCTATCCCGGGGAGGGAGCCCGGACGAGCCTGGTGATTCAATGCCTGGAAAAGAAGGGGCTGATCGATCTGGATTTTGAGAAGCCCATTCAGGGGCTGACGGAGCAGGACTACGGCGGCTATCCCCTGCGGGGAAGCATCGCGCTGACCCTGCGGGGGCAGCAGGTGCTGGAACTGCTGGAATACCAGGGATTCGGCACGGAAGCATCAGAGTAAGGCGGATGACAGACAGATGACAAACAATTGGAACGAATACAAAACCGGCGTTCTCGGCGGCTGGCCGGTGGGGGTGGGATATTTTTCGGTGAGCTTCGGCTTCGGCGCCATGGCGGTGGCCCAGGGGGTGAAGGTTCTGGAGGCCACGTTGATCTCCCTGACCAATATGACCAGCGCCGGGCAGTTTGCCGGGCTGACCTTGATTGTGGCAGGGGCTGCCCTGTGGGAGATGGTGCTGACGCAGCTGGTGATCAACAGCCGCTATGCCCTGATGAGCCTGGCGCTGAGTCAGCGGATGGGCAGTAAAATCGGGCTGCTGCCCCGGCTGATCATCGCCTTTTTCAACACCGATGAGATTTTTGCCCTGGCCATGGCCCGGGAGCAGCCGCTGACGGTGCCCTACCTGCTGGGACTGGGACTGCTGCCCATTGCGGGCTGGACTTTGGGAACCCTCTGCGGCGGTCTGGCCGGCTCCGCGCTGCCCCAGTCCATCCGCACGGCGCTGGGGGTCATGCTTTACGGAATGTTCGTGGCGGTTGTGGTGCCGCCGGCGAAACAAAAGCGGCAGGTGCTCTGGGCGGTGCTCCTGTCCATGGGCTTGAGCGCCCTGTTTGCCTGGATGCCGGTGCTGAACCGGCTGTCCCAGGGGCTGACCATTGTGGTATGCACCGTGGCGGCAGCGGCTGCCTGCGCTGCATTGTTTCCGGTGAAGGAGGAAGCGGCGGTATGAACGTATATCCTTATCTTGCGGCCATGGCGCTGACCACTTATCTGATCCGGGTGCTGCCCCTTTCCCTGTTCCGCAAGCCCATTCGGAGCCGGTTCCTCCGGTCATTTCTGTACTATGTGCCCTACTGCTGCCTGACGGTGATGACCTTCCCGGCGATTCTGACCAGCACCTCCTCGGCACTCAGCGGCGGCGCGGCTTTGGCGGCGGCGGTGATTCTGGCGCTTTTGGGAAAGAGCCTGATTGTGGTGGCGCTGAGCAGCAGCGCCGCGGTGCTGGCGGTGGAATGGCTGCTGGGGATCCTTTGAGAAAGATTTTCCAAAATTGTTAATTTACTGTGGACGCCTTGGGTTGGACTTGACTAATCCAAGGCGTTTTGCTATAATTCACCGAGAAAGAGGGAGTAGTCGGCGCAGGAAAGCGGGACTGGATCAACATACTGGGGTTTCCCTGGTTCAGTCTGAAATGACGAGACTTGACAGCCGGCCCGGTCTCTTTTCAGCTTCTGTGCCGGTATGATCTGCACGGAGGGTTTTTTATGGGGTTTGGTGAATTGCTGCTGCTGGCCCTGGGTCTGAGCATGGACGCCTTTGCGGTATCCATCTGTAAGGGGCTGGCCATGAAGAAGGCTGACGTCAAGGCTTGCTGCACCTGCGGCGTTTGGTTCGGCGGATTTCAGGGTCTGATGCCGCTGATCGGCTTTTTTCTGGGAACGCTGTTTTATCGGGCCATTGAGGCGGTGGATCACTGGATCGCCTTTGGCCTGCTGGGAATCATCGGCATCAATCTGCTGAAGGAAGCGTTTTCCCGGGAGGAAGCGGACTGCAGCGACTGCAATGGGGATCTGTCGGTGAAAACCATGTTTGTCATGGCGGTGGCTACCTCCATTGACGCCCTGGCGGTGGGAATTTCCCTGGCCATGGTGGGCAATGTGAACATCTTCGCGGCGGTGGCGCTGATCGGCGTCTTTACCTTCTGGATGTCCGCCGCCGGTGTGAAGATCGGCAACATCTTCGGCAGCCGCTTTGAAAAGAAAGCCCAGATTGCCGGAGGCGTGATCCTGATTCTGCTGGGCCTGAAGATCCTGCTGGAACATCTGGGGGTGTTGGCTTGATTGCCACGGACAAGCGCCTGCGGCTGTGCAAGGCGCTGCTGGTATGCAACCTGATCTTCATCTGGGGCAATTCGCTGCTCCCGGGAGCGGTGTCCGGCGCGCTCAGCGACTGGGTCAAAGGGCTTTTGGAAACCCTGATCCCTGGAGAGGGAATCGAGGGCGCCGGAGGCGGCCTGCTGCGAAAGGCTGCTCACTTCACGGAATTTCTGCTGCTGGGGGTGCTGCTCAGCTGGCTGCTGGGAATGCTCCGCAGGCATCCGCTGGGAGCACTGGCCTGGGGCGCTGCCGCGGCCTGTACAGACGAAGTCATTCAGTGCTTTGTTCCTGACCGGGGACCCAGCCTGAAGGATGTGGCCATCGACTGCTGCGGCGTATTGACGGGTATCATCCTGCTCCGGGCAGGGTATACCTATTGGAAACGGAAACCATTTCAAAAACATTTGGAGGATAACAAATGAAAAAGATTATTTCGATGCTTCTGGCAGCGGCCATGATGGCTGCTGTGTTTACCGGCTGCGGCGCCTCCGGCGAGCCTACCACGGCTCCCACGGAAACCACCCAGGCTGCCGTTCTGGAGGGCACTTTGGAGGAACTGCTGAACCAGGTGATTCAGGAGCAGCCGGTGGAGTTTACCGGCATGGTCACAAACCTGGATCTGACGGATACCAGCGAGGACGCTGCGTATCAGCTCAAGAGCTTCACCGGTCTGGACAGCGCCGAGCAAATTACCGAGGCGTCCGCCTTTGAGCCGATGATGGGTTCCATCGCCTATTCCATGGTAATGGTCCGCACCGCTGAGGGTGTGGACACCAAAACCGTGGCGGAGGCCATGAAGGCCGGAATCGATCAGCGGAAGTGGATCTGCGTGGAGGCGGACGACCTGCTGGTCACGGCTTACGCCGATGTGGTGATGCTGATTATGGTCAGCAGTACCGGCGACATGACGGCCCAGTCCTTTGTGGACGCCTTTGAGAAGGTTGCCGGCGGGGAACTGACCTTTGTGATCTGATGCGGCTTATGCCTGAAATGTTTGCGCCATCCGGGCAGATGGAAAGGCGGGAAGGATACTCCGCTTTTTTGAATGCCGGGATCGGCAAACACCGCAGGCGCCCGCAAATGTTATCAGATGCACCCTGAAAGGCAGCGGCAACGCCGCTGCCTTTTAAATTGGAACTTATTTTGGAAGAATTAGGAGGGGCATATGCTCTTTTCCAGCATTCCTTTTTTATACTACTTTCTGCCCGCTGTGATATTGGTGTATTTCCTGACTCCCTGGAGAGGAAAAAACACGGTGCTGCTGATTGCCAGCTTGACTTTCTACGGATGGGGAGAGCCGAAGCTGCTGATTCTGATGACCTTTACCATCGTGCTGTGCTATCTGTGCGGTCTGGCCATCGGGAACGCGGCCAGCCAAAGGAGGAAAAAACTCTGGCTGGGAGTTTCTCTGGCGGTGTGCCTTTCCTTGCTGGGGATTTTTAAGTACGCGGATTTCTTCATCAGCAGCATGAACAGCCTCACCGGACTGCGCATACCGCTGCTGAACCTGGCGCTGCCGGTGGGCATCAGCTTTTACACCTTCCAGTCGTTAAGCTATACCATTGATGTTTACCGGGGGCAGGTGCCGCCCCAAAAAAGCCTCATCCGCTTCGGGGCTTATGTATCCCTGTTTCCCCAGCTGATCGCCGGCCCCATTGTCCGGTATGTGGATGTGGCCCGGGAACTGGAGCAGCGAAGCCACAGCGGGGAGGAAGCGGCTTTGGGGCTGCGGCGGTTTCTGGTGGGTCTGGGAAAAAAAGTGCTGCTGGCGGATCAGTTCGCGCTGCTGGCCAAGATGTTCCGGGAGAGCCAGGAGCCGTCGGTGCTCTTTGCCTGGATGTATGCCATTACGTTTACGCTGAACATTTACTTTGACTTTTCCGGCTACTCGGATATGGCCATTGGCCTGGGACGGATCTTCGGCTTCCGGTTTCTGGAAAACTTCAACTATCCCTACTTGTCCAAAAGCGTCACAGAGTTCTGGCGCCGGTGGCATATGAGCCTGAGCAGCTGGTTCCGGGATTATGTGTATATTCCCATGGGCGGCAACCGGGTGAGCAAGGGACGGTGGGTGTTCAACATCCTGACAGTCTGGATGCTCACGGGACTGTGGCACGGGGCTGCCTGGAACTTTGTCCTCTGGGGACTGCTGTTCGCAGTGCTGCTGCTGGCGGAGAAGTGGCTGCCGGGGCTGCAAAAGCTGCCCGATCCTCTCCGCCGGGGCTATGTGCTTCTGGTAGTGGTGCTGAGCTTTGTGCTGTTCAATGCCGATAGTCTCAGCCAGGCGGCGGGGGACGTTTCCGCCATGTTCGGTCTGGCCGGACTGCCGCTGGCCACGGAAGAGACCTGGTACTATCTGCGCAGCTATGCTGTGCTTTTTGCCGCAGGCTTCCTGGGCGCCACCCCGGCGGTGAAGGGGCTGGGGGAGCGGCTGCGGCGGAGCAAAGCCGGGGCCTGGCTGGAGCTGGCATTTCTGATCCTTCTGCTGCTGGTATGCACCGGCTATCTGGTGGACGGATCCTTCAGCCCCTTTCTGTATTTTCGGTTCTAGGAGGTGCGCCGTGCGAAAAGTATATACGATCCTGCCGCTGGTGCTGCTGTGGGCGGCGCTGACCCTGGCAGCCTGGTTTACGCCCCCGGAAAGCGTCTCCCTGTGGGAGCGCCGCCAGCTGGCGCAATTCCCGGAGATCCGGTGGAATACGCTGGCCAGCGGGGACTTTATGGCGGATTTTGAAGACTATACCCTGGATCAGTTTCCCCTCCGGGATGCCTTCCGAAGCGTCAAATCCCTGTTCCACACCGCTGTTCTTGGGCAGAAGGACACCAACGGGATCTACCTGCATGGGGGTTACGCGGCGGAACAGGTCTATCCTCTGAACGAAGCCTCGGTGCGGCATGTGACCCAGCGGCTGGAATATGTCTATGAAAAATATCTGAAGGATTCCCGGGTATTTCTGGCGGTGACGCCGGACAAGGGATACTATCTGGCGGAGGAGGCGGGGCAGCTGTCGCTGGACTATTCGCAGCTGCTTTCTCAGCTGGAGCAGGGACTGCCCTGGGCGGTTCCTGTGGATCTGACCGGGACACTGACCCTGGAAGACTATTACCGCACCGACACCCACTGGCGGCAGGAACGGCTGCTGGAGACGGCGCAAGCCCTCTGCCGCGCCCTTGGGGTGACGGAACCCAAAGCCGCGGATTATACCCAGACCACGCTGGAACGGACCTTCTATGGGGTCTACTACGGCCAGGCGGCGCTGCCCATGAAGCCGGACACCATGACCCTTATGGAAAGCGGGCTGCTGGACGAATGCACCGTTTACGACTATGAAACCGGCGAGACCGGGGCGGTTTACAATCTGGACAAGCTGGACAGCCCGGATCTGTATGACGTCTATCTGTCCGGGGCCAAGAGCCTGCTGACCATTGAAAATCCCAATGCCAAAACGGACAGGGAGCTGCTGATCTTCCGGGATTCCTTCGGCAGCAGTCTGGCGCCGCTGCTGGTATCGGATTATGCCAGGGTTACGTTGATCGATCTGCGGTATATCCATCCGGATTTGCTGGAGGAATACATTTCCTTCCAGGGTCAGGATGTGCTGCTGCTGTACAGCACCCTGGTGCTCAACGACGGCGCGTCCATTCGATAACCCGCGCCAAGGCGCGCAGATGCAGAGCCCCTGAGCGGGCAAAAAATAAGACCGGCGGGTATTGCATGGCAGTACCCGCCGGTGGTTTTTTGTTCCAGATGATGATTCCCCCGGCGCCGGGCCCGTTCCCCGGTATATCCCCGGGACGGAAGAAAAAACGGTCGGCTCCGCCGGGGGGGCGGTGGATTCCGGCTGCCCGGGGTCATTTTCCTAGGGAACCTCTGAATAAATCGTCTTCGGCGGAATGCCGGATCTTTTACCACATCCGTGCAGTTCAAAAAGTGGGAAATACATACAGGATTTCTCCACTTTTTGAAGGTTCGGCTGAGGCAAAATCTCTCGGCATCCGCTCTTG
>CALXDT010000138.1 GCA_944387125.1 uncultured Oscillospiraceae bacterium
GATTTTGCCTCAGCCGAACCTTCAAAAAGTGGAGAAATACTGTATGTATTTCCCACTTTTTGAACTGCACGGATGTGGTAAAAGATCCGGCATTCCGCCGAAGACGATTTATTCAGAGGTTCCCTAAGATACTATCAGTTTAGGTAATCTTCCTTCACTGTGGCGGTGAGCTTTCCTTCCGCCACTTCCCGGATGGCCATGGTCACAGGCTTATCGGGAAGGTCTTCCTGGAAGGCCTCGGCCTCAGCGGCGATCTGTCTGGCGCGGTGCGCCACCACATTCACCAGCAGATAGCGGCTGTCCACATTCTTCAGCAAATCAGCAACAGGGGGGTAAAGCATTTTCTCATTCCTCCAAATTCAGTTCTCAGACGGATTCGCAAGAATCCGCAATATTTCCTCGGCGCAGCGCTGTGCGTCATCGTTTACTACCACATAGTCGTACCAGACCCGCTGTTCCATTTCCCAAACAGCCCGCTTCATGCGCTTGCGGATCTGATCCTCCGAAGTGTCGCCCCGGTTCCGGAGACGTCTCTCCAGTTCTTCCACAGACGGGGGCATCATAAAAATCAGCAGCGCCTCCGGCTCGTTATCCCGCACCTGTCTGGCGCCCATGGGATCAATGTCCAGCAGCACGGTGCCTCTGGCACGCTTTTCCTCTGCCTGTCCCCGGGGGGTGCCGTAATAGTTGTCCGCGTGGGCGTCATATTCCAGAAATTCGCCCTGCCGGATCATTTCCTCAAAGCGCTCCCTGGAGATAAAATAATAGCTGACGCCCTCCTGCTCTCCGGGGCGCGGTTCCCGGGTGGTCGCGGATACGGAGAAAATCAAATCGTCCCGCATCCGCATCATTTTCTCAACCACCGTTCCCTTTCCCACACCGGAGGGGCCGGAAATCACCACAAGTTTTCCTTTGCTCACAACGTCTCCTCCATTTCCGGTTCCTGCTTGTCCATCCACCGGGCGTAGAGATTCTGGGTGGGGATGGCGGACAAAATCACATGATCGGTGTCCATCAGCAGCACAGCCTTGGTCTTGCGTCCGTAGGAGGCGTCAATCAGCATTCCCCGATCCCGCGCCTCCTGAATCACCCGCTTGATGGGAGCGGAGTCCGGGGAAACGATGGCAATCAGCCGGCCCGCCGCCACCATGCTTCCAAAGCCAATGTTGATCAGTTTCATAGCCGGCTCCTTATTCAATATTCTGGGTCTGCTCCCGGATCTTTTCCAGCTCAGCCTTGATATCCACCACAATCCGGGCCAGGCGCACATCGGTGCACTTGGAGCCGATGGTGTTGGACTCCCGGTTCATCTCCTGCAGCAGGAAGTCCAGCTTCCGGCCGATCACGCCGCCCTGGGTAAGCATCTTGTCCATCTGATCCAGATGGCTTCTTAAGCGGACGGTCTCTTCGTCCACTGCCACCTTATCGGCAAAAATGGCGGCCTCGGTGAGGATCCGGGCTTCGTCAATGGCGGTATTGGCCAGCACCTCCCGGAGCTTGTTTTCCAGACGGGTGCGGTAGTCGATGACCGTCTGGCCGCTGCCCGCCTCCACCTGGGCAACCAATTCCAAAATGGTATGCCCCCGGCTGCGCAGATCCTTTTCCAGCGCCGCGCCTTCCGCGGCGCGCATGGCGTCAAAGGATTGCAGCGCCTGTTCCACCACACACATCAGATCGCTGAGCAGCTGGTTCTCGTCCAGCTGGGGTTTTTCCACTATGAACACGTCCGGCATCCGGGACAGGAGGCCGACGCTGATATCATCCTGCACCTGATAATCCCGGGCCATCTGCTGCATGGCCGCCAGATATCCCTCCACAACCGGAGCGTTGAGGCTGATCTTCACATCCGCCGCTCCCTCAGAGCGAACGGAGATATATACATCCACTTTTCCCCGGGAAATGGTGTTCTTCACGGCCTGCTTCACCGCGTCCTCGCCAAAGGACAGGCTGCGGGGCAATTTTACCGAGCAGTCCAAATACCGGTTGTTGACGGCGTGCAGCTCCACCGTGAATTCCCGTCCGTTGACGGTCTGCACTGCCCGCCCGTAGCCGGTCATACTTTTAACCATGCTCTCTATCCTCTCTTGCTTCGAATTCCGTTCGCGCTTTTTCCACCAGCCTGGTAATGGTGTAGTGGAAGTCGGTTTTCGCCGCCACCTTCCGGTCATAGATGACCACCAGCGCCACGCCCAGCAGAAACCCCAGGCCGCCGGCCGGGGCGCCCAGTCCCCAGTACCGATCTCCCAGGAAGTAGCCCAGGAAGAACAGCACCAGAGGCGCCCCGTAAAGCACCGCCGCGGCTTTCAGCACCGGGCCGGACCGGGATTCCACCACGACCAGATCCCCCCGGCGGGCGCCGATGGGATTATCCGCCGTCAGCAGCACCGCCTCCTTGGCCGCGCCGCAGCCGGAGCATTTATGGCAGTCTCCGGAGCAGGCGCTTTCCCGGATGTGCACCACCAGGGCAGTGCCGTTATCATAGGTCTGCTTGACCCGTACCCTCTGCTCCATGGCTCAGTCCCCCGCTGCCTGCACCGTAGCGGTAACAGTGCCTGTGCGCAGGGCGCCAACATTGGTAAACTCCTCCGGCAGGGTGATGGTTGCCCGATAGGTAGCGGTTCCCACCTCCGCGTTGGTGAAATCCACCTGTGCCAGAATATCTTCCTCCGTGAGTTTATCCACCTGGTCGGCGGTGCCCCGCACCTTTACCGTCAGGTTCGCGCTGATAATTTCCGCTTCCATTCCCTCGGGCACGTTGATGCACTGGATTTCGGTGATGGTGAATTCCCGGGTCTTCAATCCGGTAAACCGCACCGTCACCGTCGCCTCAGAAACGCCGGTCTGGTTGGTGACTCCCTCCGGCAGGGTAATGGCAAACACCTGTTCATTGCTGGTTTTGTCCAAATCCGCCATGTTGATGCTGCCCAGGGTATAGGTATCTCCCAGCTCCGCCAGCACCGCTTCGCTGCCGGAGACCCGGATGGTTTCCGGTTCGATGGTCACGCTGGTATTATTGTCCGTGGAACCGCCGCCGTGGATTACGTCCACCTGCAGCTGCAACACCTTGATCCGCTGGATCTGCATCTGCAAATTGATTTCCTCCACATTGGTGGTGATTTGCGCCGCGTCCACCGGTACGCCGTCGGCATCGCACAGGGTGTAGCGGTAGCTTTCGTTGATGGATTCCACCTGGTCGGTCAGATCCACCTCGATCACCGCCATCTCAATCTGGTCCGCCACCGCGGCCGGGCCGGTAACGGTCACGGAGGTGTAGTCCAGAATGGCGTTCTCCGTGTCATACAGATACTCCTCCGAGCGGGTGCCCACGTACTTCACCTGAACGGGAATCTGATACGTCCGGCGGTAGTCCACATCCACATAGATGGTGGCAGGGTTCTTGCCCTCCACCGTAAAGGCACTGGACGAGACGTCTGCCGGGAAGGAGATGGTATAGGTCAACGCAATCCGCTCTCCCGGCTCCCGCAGGTCGGAAACCTTCACCCGGGCGGCCAGGTTGCTGTTATCCAGCTTGTTCAGATCGCTCCGGGCGCCGGACAGATGCACGGAAACGGTGTTGGTGGATATGGAGGTGATCATCAGATTTTCATCGGTCAGATCCGACTCTCCCTCCAGCACCACAGGAACGTTGTAAAAGGTGGCGTCATCTTCCTGGCTGACATTGGTGAACACATACAGCCACAAACCAAAGGCTACGATCACAGACAGGAGGATGGAATATAATTTATTGCTTCTCATCGCCTTCGGCCTCCTGCTTCTTCTTTTTTCTCCCGCCAAAGAATCTGCGGGGCTTATCCTCCGGCTCCGGAGGACACAGTTCATTGCGCAGCAGACGCTCCAGGGTCTGGGGCGCCAGATGGCGTTTGAGCATGCCGCCCACCGCCACAGAAATGGTTCCCGTCTCCTCAGAGACAATCACCACCACCGCATCGGAAGCCTCGCTCATGCCTACACCCGCCCGATGGCGGGTGCCAAGGTCAGCGCTGAGCCGGTAATTGTCAGACAGGGGCAGCACGCAGCCGGCAGCCGCCACCCGGCCGTCCCGGATGATCACCGCACCGTCATGAAGCGCGGCCTTGGGGAAAAACACATTTCGCAGAAGCTGCTCGGAAACCTGGCCGTCAATCAGGGTGCCGGACTTGAAATATTCATCCAGCCGCTGCTCCCGGGCAAAGACGATCAGGGCGCCCACCTTCTCCCGGCTCATGGTCTCGCAGGCCATGACCGTCTGGCCGATCACCGCGTCAATCTCCTGAAGCGGCCGGTTCAGGTCGAAGAACTTGCTGATCTTCACATTGCTCAGGTGTTCCAGCATCCGCCGAAGCTCCGGCTGGAACAGGATCACAAAGGCCAGCAGTCCAATGGCCAGGAACTGGTTCAGAATCCAGTTCAGGGTGAACATGTGCAGCTCCCCGGTGATCCAAACCACAAGAAACAGCGCCAGCACCGTCCGGACGAGGCGCATGACATTGGGTGTGCGGATCAACGGCAGCAGCTTATAGATCAAAAATGCCACCACAATGATATCCAGATAGTCGCTCCATTTCATTCCGATCACAACCTGGGCAAAATCCCAAAAGCTCTCTGCCACGTCCCTCAAACCCCTTTTATGTCAACTGTCAGACAGCGCATAATCCGCTATCGTATACTAATCTATTATCTGTACTATTATAGCCCATTGTCCCCCCATTGGCAATAGACATTCTGTAAAAAATTTATCTCCTGTCCAGGGATAATTTGGATGCCGCCCGAAGAAACGCCTCCGTCTGCCCCGGTGTCACCCCGCAGCCAAAACTGACCCGGATGGTGCCCGTATCCAAAGTTCCGGCGCTTTCATGGGCAAAGGGGGCGCAGTGCAGCCCCGCCCGGACAGCGAATCCCTGTTTGGCCAGCAGCGCCGCCCCCTCCTCGCAGTCGCCCTCCGTGCGGAAGGATACGGTAGCCGCCTGATGCTCCCCGGCAAACACTTCCAGCCCCAGGCGTTTCAGTCCTGCCACACAGCGCTCCAGGTTCCGGTGCTCTTCCCGGAAGATCCGATCCACGCCCCGGCGCTTCACATACCGAAGCCCCTGGGTCAGTCCCCCATACCCGGGCACATTCAGCGTTCCCGGCTCCAGCCGCTCCGGCAGATCCTCCGGCATCTCCTGCATGATGGAGGCGCTTCCGGTTCCTCCGTAAAGCAGCGGCCGGACTTCCCCGGCGCACAGCAGCAGTCCCGTTCCCTGGGGACCCAAAAGCCCCTTGTGTCCGGGCATGGCAATAAAATCCGCCCCCAGCCGGTTCAGCTCCACCGGCAGGCTTCCGGCAGACTGCGCCGCATCCAGAATAAACGGGATCCCCCGCTCCCGGCACATGGCCGCCATCTGCTCCACCGGCAGGATGTATCCAAAGACATTGGACACATGGGTAAAAACCGCCGCCTCCGCCCCGGCATCCAGCGCCTGCCCAAAGACCGCCAGAGTGTCCTCCCAGTTAAACAGCTTCCGCCCCGCCACAACAATCTGCGCCTGAAGGGCATGAAGGGGACGTGTCACAGCATTGTGCTCAAATCCGGAAACCACCACCCGGCTCCCCGGTCTGACCAGCGAGTGGATGGCAATGTTCAATCCGTGGGTGCAGCTGGTGGTCAGAACCACCTGCTCCGGCAGGCAGTCAAACAGTCCGGCAGCCGCTTCCCGGCAGGCATACACCGTCCGGGATGCCGCCGCGGCTGCTTCGTAGCCACCCCGGCCGGGATTGGCGCAGGTGTTCATGGCGCGCAGAACCGCTCTGGACACCTCCGGCGGCTTGTGAAAGGAGGTGGCGCCGGCATCCAGATAGATCATACCGGCACCTCCTCCATCTGCCCATCGGTTTTTTGCAGGTAGATCCTGCGCATAGGCACCTGATTCTCCCGGAGCAGCGCCGCTGCCCGGGAAATGTCCTTTGTCCACAGCCGCAGGGCATAGCCGCAGCCCTGTTCCTCCATCCACCGGGGCGTCCGATAAAGGGAGCACCGAATGCCGCTTCCGTTTAAAACCCGTTCCCCCCGCTGGCCCAATGTTACCGAGCGGAAGGTGATAACATAAGATCCCATATGAAAAACCTCCCGGCACAATCTATGCGCCCGTGGTCGAAAAGGTGTATTTTTCGGGATCTGGTCAATTCTGTGGCAGATTGTACAATCTTGGATAGATTTCTTTCGTTTATCCATTGAATTTCACAAAAGGATTCTGTATAATAGAGGTATTCCCGGCAAAACCCTGTGGACGGCCTGCGTCCAGATACATATGAGGAGGAATTGTATGCAGCACCATAACCCCCTTCTGACCGATTCAAAGAGCACTCATAAGTTCATCACCATCGGCGAGATCATGCTCCGGCTGACCCCGCCCAATTATCAGAAGATCCGTATGGCCAATGAATTCGAGGCGACCTACGGCGGCAGCGAAGCCAACATTGCTCTGGCGCTGGCCAATCTGGGGATCGACTCCACCTTCTTCTCGGTGGTGCCCAACAACTCCATCGGAAAAAGCGCCGTGCGGATGCTCCGCTCCAATGACGTTCACTGCACGCCGGTGATCCTGTCCACCCCGGAGGAGACCCCCACCCACCGGCTGGGCACCTACTATCTGGAAACCGGCTACGGCATCCGGGCCAGTAAGGTCACTTACGACCGGAAACACTCGGCCATTACCGAGTACGATCTGTCCCGGGTGGATATCCCCGGCCTGCTTACCGGCTTCACCTGGCTCCACGTTTCGGGCATCACCCCCGCCCTGTGCCCCAGCTGCGCGGAGTTCATCCTCAGCTGCCTGAAAACCGCCAAGGAGCTGGGCCTCACCACCAGCTTTGACGGCAACTTCCGCTCCAAGCTGTGGTCCTGGGAGGAAGCCCGGGACTACTGCACATTATGCCTTCCCTATGTGGATGTGCTGCTGGGCATCGAACCGTATCACCTGTGGAAGGACGAAAACGACCACAGCAAAGGCGACTGGAAGGACGGCGTTCCCCTGCAGCCCAGCTATGAGCAGCAGGACGAGATCTTCCAGCACTTTATGGAGCGCTATCCCAATATCCAATGCATCGCCCGGCACGTGCGCTATGCCCACTCCGGCTCTCAGAACAGCCTGAAGGCCTTCATGTGGTACCAGGGGCATACCTTTGAAAGCAAGCTCTTCACCTTCAATATTCTCGACCGGGTAGGCGGCGGCGACGCCTTTGCCAGCGGCCTGATTTACGCCATGATGCGCGGCTATAAGCCCATGGACATGGTGAACTTTGCCGTGGCCAGCTCCGTGATTAAGCACACCATCCACGGCGACGCCAACATCACCGACGACGCCGGAGCCATCAAAGAGATCATGAACATGCGCTTTGACATCAAGCGCTGAACCACCGTTTCCCACGGCGGATAAACCCAAGCAAAATGGGGCTGTCTCACTAAGAGGCAGCCCCTTTTTTTCGTTCATTCTTCCAGCAGGCAGACCGCATGGCAGGCCATGCCTTCCCCGGCTCCGGTGAATCCCAGACGCTCCTCGGTGGTGGCCTTCACATTCACCCGGGCCGGGTCCAGCCCCAGGGCGGAGGCAATGTTTTCCTCCATTTGGCGGATGTGATCTTTCAGCTTGGGACGCTGGGCAATCATGGTCACATCGATGTTGCCTACCCGGTATCCGGCGGCGCTTACCTTTTCTCCCACAATCCCCAGCAGCACCAGGGAGTCCGCCCCTTCGTACCTGGGATCCGTATCCGGGAAGTGGCGGCCGATGTCCCCCAGACCCGCGGCTCCCAGCAGCGCGTCAGACACCGCGTGAAGCAGCACATCCGCGTCGCTGTGCCCCAAAAGTCCCTGTTCATAGGGGATCTTCACACCGCCCAGGATCAGATCCCTGCCCCCGGTCAGCCGGTGTACGTCATAGCCGTGTCCGATTCTCATAAGCCCTCCTCCAAAATCAGCTCCGCAAGCCTCAGATCCATGGGGGTTGTTACCTTCAGGTTCCGCTCCTCCCCCTCCACAATTTTGATCTTCATGCCCAGCCGTTCCACCGCGGAGCAATCGTCTGTTACCGGAGCATTGTCCAGCTCCGCCTGTTTCAGCGCGCCCCGCAGCAGATCAAAGTCAAACACCTGGGGCGTCTGCACCGCCCGGAGGGTATCCCGATCCGGGGTGGTTTTGACCAGGCCGCTCTGCACCACCTTGACGGTATCCTTTACCGGAATCGCCGGAGCCGCCGCGCCGTAGGTATTGGCCGCCCGCACCACCCGGTCGATCACCTGCCAGGAAACCAGCGGCCGGGCGCCGTCGTGCACCGCTGCCAATTCAACCTTGTCTGACAGAGCGTTCAGTCCCAGATGCACCGACGCCTGGCGGCTTGTCCCCCCGGCCACCACCGCCCGGACTTTGGACAGATTTTTGCACAGTCCGGTGATGGGCAGGATCAGATCCTCCCGGGTGACAACCACAACCTCCGAAATCGCGTCGCAGTTCTGGAAGGCGCGCACCGTGTGCAGAATCATCGGCTCTCCCTTCAAAGGCGCCATGACTTTGTCGATCCCCTGCATCCGGGAGGCGCTGCCCGCCGCCACGATCACCGCGCCGCAGGTTTTCAGAGGCAGGAGTCTGCGCGCCGGGCGGGTAAAACGGGTAATATCCATGGTCACAACTCCTTTATCAGCTTTTTAAAGTGGTCGCCCCGAACCATAAAGTTTTTAAACTGGTCGAAGGCCGCGCTGGCAGGACTCATCAGCACAACGTCCCCCGGCTGCGCCGCCTGCACCGCCGCCTGCACCGCCGGGTCAAAGCTGCCGCAGTCGGTGATCTCCAATTGATCCGGGTCATAGTCCGGGCAGCTTTCCACCGCCGCCCGGATCTTCTCTCCGGTGGCGCCCCCCAGAAACAGCTTTTTCACATGCGCGCAGATTTCCGGTCCCAGAACATCGTAGGGAATGTGCTTGTCATAGCCGCCGGCAATGAGAATCACCTTCTCCGGGAAGCTGCGCAGGCCGGCAATGGTTCGGCTGGGACTGGATGCGATGGAATCGTTATAAAACCGCACGCCGTCTTTTTCCCGCACCAGTTCAATCCGGTGCTCCACCCCTCCAAAGGTTTTGGCCACCCGGCGGATCACATCGTCCTCCACCAGGCCCTCCACCATGGCTATGGCCGCCAAGTAGTTTTCTATATTATGAACCCCGGGAATGAGAATATCCTTCACCGGAAGCACCGGCTCTCCCTCCCGGCAGATCACCCCGTCCTTCAGCCACAGGTGCGCCTTTCCGGTGCGGGAGAAAAACCGGGTCGCCCCATTGCCCCGGAAGGAGGCGGTGATGGGGTTGTCGGCATTGAGGATCAGCAGCCCCTGTTCGTCCTGATACCGGAAGATGTTCTTTTTCGCGTCCACATACTCGTCCATATCCTTGTGAATGTCCAGGTGATTGGGCGCCAGGTTGGTGATCACCGCCCGGCTGGGACTGCGCACCATATCCATCAGCTGGAAGGAACTCAGCTCCACCACCGCGAAATCCCTCTGCTCCATCTGATCCAGCAGCGGCAGCAGAGGCGTTCCGATATTGCCGCCCAGCCAGACGGTCTTCCCGGAGGCTTTCAAAAACTCCGAGATCAGGGTGGTGGTGGTGGTTTTCCCGTCAGAGCCGGTAACTGCCAGCGTGGTGCAGGGGCACAGTTCAAAGAACACCTCCATCTCCGACGTCACCTTCGATCCCCGGGCACGCATTCTCTCAATGGCGGGATGGTTCGGGTGCATTCCCGGGGTGCGGAACAGCAGATCCGCCTCCACCCCTTCCAAATAGTCCTCGCCCACATGGAGCCTGCAGCCGGCCTTTTCCAGCTCCAGAACCTCCTGATCCAGCTTTTCCCGGGGCGTTCTGTCACAGCCGGATACCTGGCAGCCGTATTGCAGCAGCAGCCGAACCAACGGGCGGTTGCTCACGCCCAGCCCCAGCACCGCGATCCTTTTCCCCCGCAAGCGGGTCGCATATTGTTCCAATGCAGATTGCACAGCATCATACCTCATTTCATAAGGTTTTCTCCAAAGGCAGACATTCCTGCCAGAAATAGTATATCCCCTCAGAAAAGATTTTGCAATACATTTGACAATTCGCCCGGCTTGCAGTACAATATTCCCGCAACCAGATCGGACAGCCGCGGATGGATGCCGAAAGGCTCCAGATGAGGAAAGTCCGGGCTCCGCAGAGCAGGGATAACGGGTAACGCCCGCCGGGGGTGACCCCAGGACAAGTGCAACAGAGAGATACCGCCCCTTTTGGGGTAAGGGTGAAAAGGTGCGGTAAGAGCGCACCCGGCCCATGGCAACATGGGTTTTACGATGTAAACTCTATCCCGGAGCAACGCCGTGGAGGGACAGGAGGCCGGCTCGGCCGTCCCGAGGAGGCGGCTTGACCCTGGGGGCAACCCCAGGGCTAGATAGATGGCTGTCAAAACAGAACCCGGCTTACAGATCTGCGTTGCAAAAGCGCCGCCCCCAGGGGCGGC
>CALXDT010000139.1 GCA_944387125.1 uncultured Oscillospiraceae bacterium
CACCGGGAAACAGGTATCGAAACCAAACTCGGCGCTGATCATCCGGTTCATCCGGTCAATTTTCTCCGTATCCCCGGCAAACAGCTCTAGGAAGCTGGCTTCTGTACCGGTGGTGCCCCGGCAGCCCAGGAACTTCAAATTGCCAATGACGAAGTCCAGCTCCTCCAGGTCAGCCAGGAAGTCCTGCATCCATAAAGTTGCCCGCTTGCCCACAGTTACCAACTGAGCCGGCTGATAATGGGTATAGCCCAAAGTGGGGGTGGCTTTGTAGGCATCCGCAAAAGCGCTGAGGTTGGCGACTACCTTCAACAGCTCGCCCCGGAGGTACTTCAGTCCGTCCCGGTACAGAATCAGATCCGCGTTGTCGGTGACGTAGCAGCTGGTGGCGCCCAGGTGAATGATGCCCGCAGCGGCGGGAGCCGCTTTGCCGTAGGCATAAACGTGAGCCATAACATCATGGCGGACTTCCTTCTCCCGGGCAGCGGCACAGGCGTAGTCAATGTCGGTGATATGGGCTTCCAGCTCGTCAATCTGCGCCTGGGTCACTGGCAGTCCCAGCTGGTGCTCCGCACGCGCCAAGGCCACCCATAGCTTACGCCAGGTTTGGATCCGGGTGTCCATGGAGAACAGCCGGAGCATATAATCAGAGGCGTACCGGGAGCTTAAAGGGGATTCATACTTATCCGTCATAAAGCCCTCCTCAGCGGATGATGATGCTGTCCCGCTCAGGGCCTACGGAGACATAGCCGATATGGCAGCCGATCTGGCTTTCAATGTACTCCACATACTTCCGGGCGGCTTCGGGCAGATCCTCCCACTTCCGGGCGCCGGAAATATCGCACTTCCAACCGTCCATGAATTCGATGACCGGCTGCGCCTGATCCAGCAGGGCAGGGAAGGGGAACTGGTCGGTTTCCTGACCCTTGACGATGTAGCGGGTGCAGACAGGGATTTTGTCCATGTAGCTCAGCACGTCCATCTTGGTCAGGGCAATGTTGGTAGCGGCCTGCACCTGGACGCCGTAGCGGGTTGCCACGATATCGATGGGGCCTACACGGCGGGGACGGCCGGTTTTGGCGCCGTACTCAAAGCCAGCAGCCCGGAGCGCTTCCGCTTCCTCACCGAACATCTCGCAGACAAAGGGACCTTCGCCCACGCAGGTGGAGTAAGCCTTTACCACGCCGACGACTTCATCAATTTTTGCCGAAGGCAGGCCGGAGCCCACAGGTGCGTAAGCGGCAATGGCATTGGAAGAGGTTGTGTAGGGATGGATGCCGTAATCCAGATCCCGCAGGGCGCCCAACTGGGCTTCGAACAGGATCTTCTTGCCGTCAGCCTGCGCCTGACGCAGGAAGGCGCCGGTGTCGCAAATGAAGGGCTTGATCTTTTCACATGCGTTGACCAGCCAGGCTTCCAGATCCTCCATAGTCACAGGATCAGCGCCGTAGACCCGGGTGAGGGTCAGGTTTTTCCACTCCAGAAGGGTTTCCAGATGCTCTTTCAGATGATCCGGATACAGCAGTTCGCCGGCCAGGATGGTCTTCTTCTGATACTTGTCAGAATAGAAGGGGGCAATCCCCTGCTTGGTGGAACCGAACTTCTTGTCTGCCAGCCGGGCTTCTTCCAGGCCGTCCAAGGTCCGGTGCCAGGGCAGGAGCAGAGAGGCACGGTCGCTGATCTTCAGATTTTCCGGCGTGATGGGTACGCCTTGGCTGGTGACGCTCTGGATCTCTTCCCAAAGGTTTTCCGGATCCAAAGCAACGCCGTTGCCCAAAATGTTCACAACACCGGGACGGAACAAGCCGGAGGGGAGCAGGTGAAGGGCGAATTTTCCGTATTCATTGATCACGGTGTGCCCGGCATTGCCGCCGCCCTGATAGCGGATGACCACGTCATAATCAGACGTCAGCAGATCCACCATGCGGCCCTTGCCCTCGTCACCCCAGTTGATGCCAACAATTGCTGTGTTTGCCATTTCTGCTTCCTCCTAACTGTTACAAATGGGCTTCCAGGCGGCTCATGATCTCGTGGTAGGCTTCTTCCACACCACCCATATCCCGGCGGAAGCGATCCTTATCCAGCTTTTCGCCGGTGTTGATATCCCACAGGCGGCTGGTATCGGGGCTGATTTCGTCAGCCAGAACGATGGTGCCGTCGGACAGGCGGCCGAACTCCAGCTTAAAGTCCACCAGGGTAACGCCGCAGCTTTTCCAGAAGTCCTTAAGGATTTCGTTGACCCGGAAAGAATACTTTTCAATGGTGCTGATTTCCTCAGGGGTGGCCAGCTTCAGCGCCAGGGCGTGGTAGGTGTTCAGCAGGGGATCTCCCAGATCGTCGTTTTTATAAGAGAATTCAATGGTGGGACGGTCAAACACCACGCCTTCTTCCACGCCGTAGCGCTTGGAAAAGGAGCCGGCGGCGATGTTCCGAACGATTACCTCCAGAGGAACGATGGAGACCTTCTTTACCAGAGTCTCCCGCTGGGACAGCTCTTTGACAAAGTGGGTGGGAATGCCGCAGCGCTCCAGCTTGGCCATGAGCCGGTTGCTCATCTGGTTGTTGATGACGCCTTTGCCCACAATGGTGCCCTTTTTCAGACCGTTAAATGCAGTGGCGTCATCCTTGTAATCCACGATCAGCAGTTCCGGTTCGTCGGTGGCAAATACCTTTTTAGCCTTGCCTTCGTAGAGCATCTCGCGTTTTTCCATAATATATACCTCCCAAAAGTTCATTGATGGCGATTCGATGCATGGATATGCGCAAGCTCCTGGCGGAGCGGGAAAACGCAGGTTACACGTTGAACAGGAAATTGACGATATCGCCGTCTTTCATGACATATTCCTTGCCTTCGCTTCGTACCAGCCCCTTGGCTTTGGCAGCAGCCATGGTGCCGCAGGCTTTCATATCTTCAAAGGCGATGACCTCAGCGCGAATGAAGCCGCGCTCAAAGTCGGTGTGGATCTTACCCGCGGCCTGGGGAGCCTTGGTGCCCCGCTTGACGGTCCAGGCACGGCATTCATCGGAACCCGCGGTGAGGAACGAAATCAGACCCAGCAGGGAATAGGAACTGCGGATCAGCCGATCCAGACCGCTTTCCGACACGCCCAGTTCCTTCATAAACATAGCCCTTTCCTCCGGATCGTCCAGCTCGGCAATATCTGCCTCCAGCTTGGCGCAGATAGGAAGCACCTGGCTGCCTTCGGCCTCGGCCAGAGCCTTGACGGCCATATAGTGACGGTTCTCTTCCGGTGTGTTAATCTCGGTTTCTGCCAGGTTGGCAACATAGATGGTTTTTTTGAGCGTCAGAAGGTCGGAGGTGGCGATCAATGCCATTTCCTCTTCCGTACCGTCGAAGGTTCGCGCCAGCTTTCCCTGATTCAGGTGTTCCAGCAGAGCGGAGAATACCTGAGCTTCCTGAAGAAAACGCTTATCGCCGCTTTTTGCCGCTTTCTGGCACTTGTCAATGCGGCGCTCCACCATTTCAATATCAGCCATGACCAGCTCGAGATTGATGATGTCAATTTCCCGGATGGGATCGGTGCTGCCGTCCACATGGGTGACGTTGGTATCTTCAAGGCAGCGAACCACATGGACAATGGCATCAGTGGTGCGGATGTTGGACAGGAATTTATTGCCAAGACCTTCGCCCTTGGAAGCGCCCTTCACAAGACCGGCAATGTCCACAAACTCCACCACCGCGGGGGTGAGCTTTTTGGGATTGTGGAGCTGTGCCAGCCAATCCAGCCGCTCGTCGGGAACGGATACCACACCCACATTGGGATCGATGGTGCAGAAGGCATAGTTGTCCGCGGGGACACCGGCATTGGTGATGGCGTTGAACAAGGTGGACTTACCCACGTTGGGAAGTCCAACGATACCTAATTTCATATCTTTCAAAACTCCTTTGTTTTCAATAGACATTACCTTAGCGCAGGAGACGTGCGTTGATCATGACACTTTACTCTAACACAAAAACGGGATTTTTTCAATACGTTTCGGTGTTTTTGGTATGCGCCGTTTGATATTTTTGGCGCGCATCCATGCAAGCTGCTTTTCTGGTTCAATTGCGGCCGGGCTTTCTTAAGGAGCCATGGATCAAATCGCCGGCGGCTGAGCGGCGGATCGGAAGCCACGTCCACGCGGTTCAAAAATCGGGAAAAACATCCAGATCTCCGCCGCTTTTTGCCCTTTCAGCTGAGGCAAAATCGTTCCGTGTCAGCCCTTGTCCATTGAATCAAAGGTTCCTTAAACTCCCCAAAGCCTTGCGTTTGGGCAGCTTTTTCATTCCGGCATCTCCATGCATTGTCAGAAGAAAGCCTTTGAACCGCGGCAAATTATCCGCGCAGATTGGTGAGATTTCTGATTTTACATGGATTTTACCCAAAATTTACCCATGGTTGGTATCCATTTTACGCTTCATTTGATACGATGTATTATGCAAAATTTTCATGCTGCGACCCCACTTTTTCAGAAGCGGGGCCGTATTCTATGTATGTGAGGGAGTAAAGGTATGAAAAGCGAGCATCAGATCATAAAAGCGGTCTATGAAGCGAAAGAAGATCCCCGGAAAGCGGATGATCTGATCCAGGCGTATATTCCTTTCATCCGGTCAGAAACTAGCAAATACTTGAGCCGTCTCAGCACGGAACAGGATGATGAATACTCCATCGCTATGATTGCCTTTTACGAGGCCATTATGGGCTATGAAAAGGGGAGGGGCGCCTTTTTAGGCTATGCCGCGCTGCTGATCCGCAGCCGCCTGATCGACTACGGCCGGAAGGAAGCCCGGCATCAGGGGCACATTTCTCTGGAAGAGGAAATGGGCGGTGAGGATGGACGGACATTGATGGATACACTGGCAGATGAACACGATTATTACGGGGAATTTGCCCACCGGGAGGCCACCCGACAGGAAATTCAGGAGTTGGCAGCTGTGATGGAATCCTTCGGTGTCAGCTTTTCCGATGTTGCGGACAACTGCCCCAAGCAGGAGCGGACGCTTTCAGCCTGCGCCAAAGTCATTCGATGCGGTGTCGAAAATCGGGAGCTGCTCCATGAGCTGCTGCGCACCCGAAAGCTGCCCCTGTCTCAGTTAGCGGCGCTCAGCGGTGTGGAACGGAAGACTCTGGAGCGGCACAGAAAGTACATCCTCGCCATGCTTCTGATCCAGACCAACGGATACGAATGCATCCGTGGTCATCTCTATGCGGTTTTGAAGAAGGGAGGCAGAGTATCGTGAAATATCTGGTGATGGAATGCCACACGGCCTACGCCGTGGTTCTCAGTGACGACGGGCGGTTTTTGAAGGTCGCCAATATGCGCTACGAAGTGGGTCAGACAGTGACCCATGTGGTGGAAATGGTACTGCCTCAGACGGATCCCAAAAAGCAAACACGGCGCCGGTGGATCCCCGCTGTTGCCTCCATGGCAGCCTGCCTGGTTCTGGTGCTCGGCGGATTTTTTATGAACCATATGCCCTATGCGTCTGTGTATATGGCCATTAACCCGGAGGTTCGGATCGATGTGAGCCGCACAGACAGAGTGCTGGAAATTACCGGAGTCAATGCGGACGGCCTTGCGCTTCTGGAGGGATATGAGCCTGACAGCCGGGACTTGGATTTGGTGATGGATGCGCTGGTTGACCGTGCCATCCACATGGGATACCTCCACGAAGGCGGAAACATTACCCTGACCCTGGATGCCAATCACAAATGGGTGACAAGCCATGAAACGGCGTTGAATGACCACCTGGAGCGGTATCTGGAGGATAAAATCTCTGTTACCATTGATATAGTCTCCCAAAGGCAAACCCAGAGCCAGCCGGCGCAGAATATCTCGGACGGCCAGACCGCTGTGATCCCCGTGGAACCGGAAAGTGATTACGGTGACAGCGACTACGACAGCGCAACCGAATCCGGGGACAGTGATTACGATGCATCGCCGGATTCCGGCTTTGGCGTTGACGGCGACAGCGGCTATGACGAAGCTGACAGCAATTATGCCGATGCCGCAGACCCGGACAGCAGCGATTCCGACTACGGAGATTCCGCCTACGATGCTGCAGCGGAGGATGACAATTCTGGGAACGGGAATTCCGCCGGGAGAGAATCCGATTCCGGTTATGAAGAGCCGGAGCAGGACGATGATTCCGATTCGGAGGATGATGATTGATATTTTTTCGCAGCGACCCCGGTTTTGGGCGCGGCACTGCGTAATCTGTGAATGTAAGGAAGTTCAGCAGCAATGACAATCAAAAAAGTCTTTGATTGACCCCGGTTTTTAAGAAGAAACTGCGTATCCTTTATCTGTAAGCAAAATAAATCGAAACGAAATGTAAAAAAGGAGAATAGCACTATGAAAAAAATGATTTCCCTTCTTGCGGCTCTGCTTGCCTTGACCCTATGCCTGTCTGCCTGCAGCCAGTCCGCGGCTTCCACTGTCCCCGCAACCGAAGCCAATACCAGCCTTGTCAACGGCGGTGTTCTGTGCCTGAAGGTCAATCCCGAGATTGCAGTCAATTATGACAACGATGGAAAGGTCACTGGTGTTACTGCCCGGAACGACGATGCCCTGCAGGTTCTGGCGGGTTACTCCTTCCAGGGCAAGGATACCAAGACCGTGATCTCCGAGCTGGTCACGATCATCGGTGAAGCCGGCTACTTTGTGGAGGAGATTGAGGGAGAGCGCCGTCAGATCACCCTGGAGATCGAGCCCGGTTCCGCACTGCCCGACGATAAGTTTCTGGATGATGTGATCGCTGAAGTGAAGGCTGTTGTGGAGCAGCACCAGTGGACGACGCCCCTGAACGTAGAAGGCACCAGCGATTACGGCATCAGCGACTACATTGACACCGACTATGGCGTGGGCAGCGACGGCGCGACCGACTACGACGATACCGATTACGGCCCCGACGCCGACGGCATCACCGATTACGACCACAACGACAACGATCATACCGATTACGGCCCCAACAACGACCGTGGGACCGACTATGATGGCACTGACTACGAAAGCAACACCGATTACGGTCCCAATGCCGACGGCGCAACCGACTACGACGATACCGATTACGGCCCCGGCAGCGACGGTGTAACCGACTATGACGATACCGACTACGGCCCCGGCAGCAACGGTGTAACCGATTACGACGACACCGATTACGGCTCCGGCAGCGACGGCGTGACGGATTACAATGACACTGCATACGGCAGCAGTCAGACGGATTATGACGATTCGTCCGCAGCCAATCCTCCCAGCTACGGCGGTTCCCAAAGCGGCAGCAGCGATTATGACAGCAACAGCGGTTATGATGACAGCGGCTATGACGACAGCGGCTATGGCGAATCCTGAGCCAATGAAGTATCGCCACGAAGTGAAGCACATCATTACCCCCGGCGATGATCTGATTCTGACCTCCCGGCTGCGAAAACTCTTTGTACATGACAAAAACGCTGACTCACACGGTGTATACCGTGTGAGCAGCCTCTATTTCGACACGCCGAACGATACGGCTCTGCGGCAAAAGCTGGACGGCGTCAACTGCCGGGAGAAATTCCGACTGCGCTGCTATAACGGGAATCCGGACTTTATCCGTTTGGAAAAGAAAAGCAAGCAGGGCAGCCTCGGGCACAAACGCAGTGCCCCAGTGACCCGGAAGCAGGTGGAGCGGCTGCTGGCCGGGGACGTGGAAGTTCTGCTGGAAAGCGGCGATCCGCTCCTGGGAGAGCTATACCGGAAAATGCGTTTTCAGCTTCTCACACCCAAAACCATTGTCACCTATGATCGGGAGGCCTTTCTCTACACCCCCGGAAATGTCCGGATAACCATTGACCGCAGCCTGCGCACCGGACTGAACAGCCTGGATTTTCTGAACCCGGAAATGTTCCACGCTCCGGTATCCGACGGAATGTCGGTTCTGGAAGTAAAATTTGATGAATTTCTTCCGGAGATCGTAAAAATGGCTGTGCAGACGCCCCATACCCGGGCAGGAGCCTATTCCAAGTATGCCGTCTGCCGGCGGTATGATTGATTTTGAAGGAGAACGAGATGCTCACCACATATCAAGATGTTTTTAAGTCCAGCTTTCTGGAAAATGTCAATGCCATTCCGGTGTTCGATATGGTGCTGGCCATGATCCTTGCCTTTGCTGTGGGCTTGTTCATTTTCTTTGTCTATAAAAAGTGCTATGCCGGGGTTATGTACTCTGCCTCTTTCGGCGTGACCCTCATCGGCCTGACCATGGTGACGGCACTGGTGATTTTGGCTGTCACCAGTAACATCGTCCTTTCTCTGGGCATGGTGGGCGCGCTTTCCATTGTGCGCTTTCGCACGGCCATCAAAGAACCCAGCGATATTGTGTTCCTGTTCTGGTCCATTGCTGCTGGAATTGTTCTGGCAGCGGGTCTGATTCCCCTGGCCGTTTTCGGCAGTTTGCTGATCGGCATCATTCTTCTGATTTTCTCCCGGCATAGGAGCTTTGACCGCCCTTATATCCTGGTCGTCCACTGTGCGGACAGTGAAGCGGAAAGGGCATCCCGGAGTTATGTGGAAGCCAGGGTAAAAAAGCTGTCCCTGAAAAGCAAAAGCGTTGCCCCCGGCTGCATTGAGCTGAACTACGAGATTCGCCTGAAAGAGGAGGACACCGGCTTTATCAACGATTTGGCGGCCATGCCCGGGGTCAGCCATACGGTGATGGTGTCCTACAACGGCGACTATATGAGCTGATGCTGAAACGAAAAGGCACAGACGCTCTGTGTATTGCGGTCATGGCCTTGGCTGTGATGCTCACAGTGCTGTTCATGAATGGCGAAGGGTTAGGGCTGAGGCCGGCCTCCGAGGCACCGGGCTATGAAACCAGGCTCTTTGACAAATCCCGTGTGCACACCATTGACATTGTGGTGGAGGACTGGGCAGGCTTTCTGGAAACGGCAGCGGAGGAGGAATACATTTCCGCTACCCTGGTTATCGATGGGGAGACCTTTTCCAATGTGGGCCTGCGGGCGAAGGGCAATAACTCCCGGCGGCTGACGGAGAAATATGGTCTGGACAGATACAGTCTGAAGGCGGAATTTGACCATTATGAAAGAAACAGCTACTATGGTCTGGATAAATTTTCCCTGGACTCCTCTTTTCAGGACAATTCCTATCTGAAAACCTGGATCACCTACGATATGATGAACTATATGGGGGTTCCCACCGCCCTTTGCAGCTGGGTCTGGGTGACGGTGAACGGAGAGGATTGGGGATTGTTTCTGGCCGTTGAGGAGCCGGAGGAGGCCTTTGCCCGCCGGAACTACGGAAATGACCATGGGCAGCTTTACAAGCCCGATTATAAGCGGCTGGGGGATGAAAATGCGGATGTCCATCTGCGCTACTGCGGCGAGGATTTTGACAGCTACGACAATATTTTCCGCAACGCCAAATTCAATCCCACAGACGCAGAAAAGCAGCGCGTCATTGATGCCATCCGGATGCTGGACTCCGGTGAGAATCTGGAAACCGTTATCCAAGTGGATCAGGTGCTGCGATATTTTACCGTGCAGGTATTCGTGGTGAATCTGGACAGCTATCTGGGCAGAACAGGCCACAACTACTTTCTCTACGAGGAAAACGGCGTCCTGGAGATTTTGCCCTGGGACTATAATCTGGCTTTTGCGACCTATTCCCTGGGAATGCCGGAGCCCATCAACGATGCCGCCCTGTATGTCAATTACCCAATCAATACGCCTGCGTCCTGGGATGTTATGAAAAAGCGGCCCCTGTACCACAATCTGATGAAAAACGATGCATACTTCCATCAGTACCATGCCTATTTTGACGCCTTTATTGAAGGGTATTTTGAAAGTGGGTATTTTGAAGGATTTCTGGATCAGACGGCGGCGCGCATTTCTCCTTATGTAGCAAAAGACCCCACGGCCTTTTGCTCCTATGCCGATCATCTGCTGGCGGTGGACACCATCCGGGAGTTCTGCCTGCTCCGGGCGCGGAGTGTCCGGGGGCAGCTGGACGGAACCATCCCTTCCACCATCGCAGGCCAGGAAAAGGACAAAAGCAGCTTTATCAACGCCGACCACATCTGGCTGCCGGATATGGGGGAAGTGGCGGATTTGAAAGACTGATACGGATTCCCTTTTAAAATCTCTCATCCATTCAGATGAAAGACTTTGATTAGAGAATCCTACGGCAGCCCCGTAAGGCGATGCCTTTTTGATGAAAGTGAAATCCTTTCATCAAAAAACAGTATGAAAAACTGGTGTGCTTCAATGCCCGCCAGTTTTTGCTATTTCTGCCGGAAAACCTGCTGTATTTCCGGAAATATGGGGCAATACGGGATACGCTGTAACATGCGGATTCCGGCGAAAAAAAGCCGGGGAAAAGGTTTACAGAATGGACATTGCATCAGATTTGTCCATGTGGTATAATTCCTGATAGAAAAACCGAGGGAGTTTTCACCGGTTTTGATGTAGAATTACCCAAGGAGGTGCTCATATGAAGCTGTTGATTGATGGCCGAGGCATCCAAACCCAGCCGGGACAGAGCCTGATGACCTTGGTGCGATCCCTTGGCCTGGAGGGGGAAAGTTTGAAAGAACGTCCTCTGGCGGCCAAAATTGCCGGCGAGGTGTTTACGCTGAACTATATCCCCCTGCGGGAAAAGGACGGCGAAGCGGATCGGCCTTCCATGCGCCGCGCCATGGCTGCGTCCGGGGGCGAGGTGCGTCTGCTGCGGTATGGGGATCCGGCGGGGAAGGAATGCTATATTCGAACGGCGCAGTTTGTGATTTTTCTGGCCATCCGCCAGCTTTGGCCCCAGGCCAGAGCCAAAATGAACTGTACCCTGGGTTCCAGCGTGTATATGGAAGTGCAGAGGGCGGATGATTTTTCTGCTTCTGTGCTGAAAAAACGGGTTCAGCAGCTGGTGGAAGAGAATATCCAGCTGATCCGCCGGCGCGTCCCTTTGAAGGAGGCTGTGGAAGCCTTTTCCCGGGAGGGCCAGGAGGACAAGGCAAGGCTCCTTTCCTGGCGGGAGCAGGACTACTTTGATGAGTATTTCTATGGCGACTTTGCCGATTACTATTATGGCGAAATGATGCCTTCCACAGGCTATCTGACAGTGTGGGACTTGATCCCGGCGGACGGAGGATTTATTTTTGTTTACCCGGATGATCAGAATCCGGACGTATGCGCCAAGGTTCCCGCTATGCCCAATTTCTTTGCGGTGTTCAATGAAGGGGAGCGCTGGTGCTCGCTGATGGAATGTGAAACGGTGGCGGATCTGAATGACCTGACGACTTCCGGGCGGATTCGGGAGCTGATTCGGGTGAACGAGGCGCTCCATGAGAAGCGGTATGCCCAAGCGGCGGATATGGTTTGCCAGCGGGGCGCCAGGGTTGTGATGCTGGCAGGACCCAGCTCCTCCGGAAAAACCACCTCCGCCAACCGGCTGGCTACCCAGCTGCGGGTTCACGGGAAAAAGCCCATTCTCATGAGCCTGGATGACTATTATATCGACCGGGACAAAATCGCTCCGGGGCCGGACGGAAAGCTGGATCTGGAGCATATCAACACCATTGACTGCGACTTGTTCCGCAGAGATATTGAAAAGCTCCTGTCCGGGGAACGGATTCTGCTGCCTTCCTTTAATTTCCTCACCGGCCGCCGGGAATGGCGGGGAAAGGAATTGATGCTTCACGCGGACTCGGTGATCATTGTGGAAGGACTTCACGCCCTGAATCCGGCAATGCATCCGAAGAATGTGGATCCGGCGTTGATTTTCAAACTATACGTCAGTCCGCTGCTGCCGCTGAATCTGGATGACCACAACCGGATTCCCACCAGCTATCTGCGGCTGCTTCGGCGGATTGTCCGGGACTACGAGACCCGGGGATCTTCGGTGCAGAAAACCTTATCCATGTGGGGATCGGTTCAGGCAGGGGAGAAACGTTGGATTTTCCCCTATCAGGAGCATGCGGATATGATTTTCAACAGCTCCACCCTTTACGAGCTGGCGGTGCTGAAGAAGCACATATTTCCCTTGCTCACCGCAGTGGAGCCGGAGGATGAATGCTATGATGAGGTGCGCAATATCGTCAAGATCCTCAATTTCGTGCGGGAAGCGGATGTGGATGACGAGATCCCGCCGACCAGCCTGGTGCGGGAATTTATAGGCGGGAATACCTTCTACCGTTGAAAACGGCAGGGATTTCCCAATCGGCCCCAGGAACGGCCGGGAGGCACAAAGAGAGCGGATGGCGCAATCTTTGTGCCTCCTGCTTTTTTCGGTGGCTGCCGAACCGTTCATTGGGCGCCTCCGGCGGCTTAAGGGAGCTTGGGCGGTTCCGCACCCATGATAAAGGGAAGAGCCTTGCTCTTGACAAGAGGGATGTATTTGTGTATAATTGTATACAGCAATACAAACGATTTCGGGAAAGGAGAATTTTATGTTAGAGATTTCCCCCAAAACCAACCTGCTGGAAAAGCGTTCGTATAAGTATTCCCTGCAGGATGTGGCTGAGGCGAATTTACAGCGGGATATCTATTCCTACGGTACCATTCCCAAGGTGGCGTTTAACCACCGGCGGGTGCCTATGTCCATGCCGGAGGAGGTTTGGATTACCGATACTTCCTTGCGGGACGGCCAGCAGTCTGTGGAGCCGTACAGTGTGGATCAAATTGTGAAGATCTACCAGCTGCTGAGTAAACTGGGCGGGCCTTACGGGATTATCCGGCAAACGGAGTTCTTCATTTACAGCAAGAAGGACCGGGAAGCGCTGGAAAAATGCATGAGCCTGAATTTGAAATTCCCGGAGATCACCAGCTGGATCCGCGCCAGCAAGGAGGATTTTAAGCTGGTGAAAGAATTGGGGATCAAGGAAACGGGCATTCTGGTATCCTGCTCGGACTATCATATTTTCAAAAAGATGAAAATGACCAGAAGCCAGTGTATGGACTATTATCTGGGCACGGTAAAGGACGCCTTTGACGCAGGGGTGATTCCCCGGTGCCACCTGGAAGACATCACCCGGGCGGACTTTTATGGATTTGTGGTTCCCTTTGTGAATGAGCTTCAGGCGTTGAGCCGGGAGGCGGGGATTCCGGTCAAGATCCGCGCCTGTGATACCATGGGGTATGGGATTCCCTATACAGAAGCGGCGCTGCCCCGGAGCGTGGCGGGCATCATTTACGGCTTGCAGCACTACTCCGACGTTCCCAGCGAGTGTCTGGAATGGCACGGGCACAATGATTTTTATAAGGCTGTGGCCAACGCGGCGACGGCTTGGCTTTACGGCGCCTGCGCAGTGAACTGTTCCCTGCTGGGAATCGGCGAACGAACAGGCAATGTACCGCTGGAGGCGATGGTGTTTGAGTATGCCTCTCTTCGGGGTTCTCTGGACGGCATGGACACAACGGTGATCACGGAGATTGCGGAATTCTTTAAGAAAGACGTGGGATATGAGATTCCGCCCATGACGCCCTTCGTGGGTTCCGCGTTTAATGCCACCCGGGCGGGGGTTCATGCAGACGGCTTAATGAAGGATGAGGAGATTTACACGATTTTTGATACGAAAAAGATCCTCAACCGGCCTGCCACCGTCCAGATCAGCAAAACCTCCGGTCTGGCCGGAATTGCTTACTGGATCAATCAGACCTATGGACTGGAAGGGGACCAAAAGCTGGATAAGCGGTCAGATCTGGTGATGGCAGTGAAGGAATGGGTTGACGGTCAGTATGAAGACGGGCGGCAGACTGCCATGGCCGATCATGAGCTGGAAATGAAAATCGCGGAGTTGGCTCCGCAGATGCACCGAGCATGAGGGAGGGTTTTATGAAGCAATTTAAATCCACATCCCTGGCAGATCAGGTTTTTGACAAGCTGGAAAACGACATTATCCACGGCATCTATCCCCGGGGGGAGATCCTCACAGAGCTGAAGCTGGTGGAACAGCTGGGGGTCAGTCGAACGCCCATCCGGGAAGCGCTTCGCCGTTTGGAGCAGGAGCGACTGATCGAGGATACAGGCAAGGGTTCCGTTGTTCTGGGAATCACCGAGGAAGATCTGCGGGATATCATGACCATCCGGGAACGGATCGAAGGCGTGGCCGCGTACTATGCCACCATCAACATGACCGAGGAAGGCAGAAAAGAGCTGACCCATCTGGTGGAATTGCAGGACTTTTACTACCAGAAGAGAAACTGCGAGGAGCTGCGGAAAGTGGATGATCAGTTCCACGACGCCATCTGTTATTTAAGCAAACGCACGGTGATTATGGACACCCTGGTTCCCCTGCACAGAAAGACCCGGCGGTACCGCCGGATCTCCATGAACGACAGTGCCCGTGTGGACAGAACCAGAGAAGAGCACAACGAGATCTACAAGGCAATGATCTCCGGAGACGCGGAATTGGCACAGGAATTGACCACGAAGCATATTACCAACGCAAAAATACATATGTTGGAAGGGATGAAGCAAAATGGGTAAAACCATCGCCCAAAAGATCATAGCAGATCATTTGGTGTCCGGGGATATGACCCCGGGCAGCGAAGTGGCTCTGCGCATTGACCAGACCCTGACCCAGGATGCCACAGGCACCATGGCCTATCTGGAATTTGAGACTATGGGAATCCCCCGGGTAAAGACGGAATTGAGCATTGCCTATGTGGATCACAATACATTGCAGTGCGGCTTTGAGAACAGCGACGACCATCGCTATCTGCAAACGGTGGCGGCCAAGCACGGCGTTTGGTTTTCCAGGCCGGGAAACGGCATCTGCCACCAGGTGCATCTGGAGCGCTTTGGCAAACCGGGAAAGACCCTTCTGGGGTCTGACAGCCACACCACCACCGGCGGCGGGATCGGAATGCTGTCCTTCGGCGCGGGGGGCATGGATGTGGCGGTGGCCATGGGCGGTGGCGCCTATTACATCACCATGCCCAAAATGTTCAAAGTCAATCTTACCGGCAAGCTGCGTCCCTATGTCACCGCAAAGGATGTGAGCCTGGAGCTGCTGCGGATCCTTTCTGTCAAAGGCGGCGTAGGCGCGATCATCGAATGGGGAGGCCCGGGGGTAGAGACCCTGTCTGTGCCGGAACGGGGAACCATTACCAACATGGGTACCGAGTTGGGCGCTACTACGTCCATTTTTCCCTCGGATCACGTGACCAGGGCGTTCCTGGCTGCCCAAGGGCGGGTGGAAGACTACGTACCCCTTGCCAGCGATCCGGACGCCCGGTATGATCGCATCATTGACATTGATTTGAGTACGCTGAATCCTTTGATCGCCTGTCCCCACAGCCCGGACAATGTGGTGGAGGTTTCTTCGTTAAAGGGTCAGAAGGTGGATCAGGTGTGCGTCGGCTCCTGCACCAATTCCTCTTTGCTGGATCTTTTGAAGGTGGCGGCGATGCTGAAGGGGAAGACCATCGCGCCGTCTGTCAGCCTGTCCATTTCTCCCGGCTCCCGGCAGGTGCTGACCATGCTCAGTGACTGCGGCGCCTTGTCGGATATTCTGGCCAGCGGAGCGCGCGTGCTGGAATGCGCCTGCGGCCCCTGCATCGGTATGGGGTTCTCCCCCAATTCCGGCGGCGTCAGCCTCCGTACCTTTAACCGGAATTTCCTGGGACGCAGCGGCACCAAAGACGGCCAGGTATATCTGGTATCCCCGGAAACGGCTGTTGCCTCGGCTTTGACCGGCTGCATTACAGATCCAACCACGCTGGAAGCGCCTCTGGCAGTCACCATGCCGGAAACGTTCCGGGTGGATGATTCCGGCATCCTGCCGCCTGCGGAGCCGGAGAATGCCGGGAATGTGGCCGTGCTCCGCGGCCCCAATATCAAGCCCTTCCCGGTAAGCAAGCCCCTGGAGGATTGCTTGAGCGCCCAAGTGGTTTTGAAGGTGGGAGACAATATCACCACGGATCATATCATGCCGGCCGGTGCCAAGATCCTGCCGTACCGCTCCAATATCCCGCACCTTTCCAAGTTTTGCTTCCAAGTCTGTGATCCGGATTTCCCGGCGCGGGCCAAGGCGGCGGGGAACGGAATCATCCTGGGCGGAAGCAATTACGGCCAGGGATCTTCCCGGGAGCATGCGGCGCTGGTTCCTATGTATTTGGGCGTGCGCATGGTCATTGCCAAGAGCTTTGCCCGGATCCACGCGGCCAATTTGATCAACGCTGGAATTTTGCCAGTGACCTTTGCGGATCCTGCGGATTACGAAAAGGTCAGCCAGGGGCACCAATTGACCATTTCCCATATTGCGGACGGCCTGGAGGCCGGGAGCCTGTCTGTGCAGGACGCTGATACCGGCGATACCTTCCGGGCCAATTGTCAATTCTCTCCGCGGCAGCGGGCAATCCTGCTGGCCGGCGGGCTGCTGAACTATACGAAGGAGGGCGGACAATGAACACTGCCATGAATACGGCCATGAACGATGCGGCGGAGGCGTTCCGCAAGCTGCTGGAAGCGCAGTTCCTGCGGCTGGAGCACATGAATACAGAACGGACGGACTTTTCCAGGAAGGAGACTGTTACCATCGGCATCATCGACGGTGACGGAATCGGCCCCATTATCACTGCCCAGGCATCCCGGGTTCTGGAGAAGCTTCTGGCGGATGAAATCGCGGCCGGGAGCATTGTGATCAAACAGATCTATGGCCTGACCATCGAAAACCGGATGGCCTGCGGTCAGCCGATTCCCGCGGATGTACTGGCGCAAATCAAGACCTGCGATGTTCTGCTGAAAGGCCCCACCACCACGCCCCACGGGGGCACCCTGGAAAGCGCCAATGTAGCCATGCGCCGGGAGTTGGATCTGTATGCCAACTGCCGCCCGGTGTGCATCCCGGAAAAGAATATCGACTGGATGTTCTTCCGGGAGAACACAGAAGGGGAATATGTGCTGGGCAGCCATGGTGTGGAGCTTCCCGGCATGGCGGTGGACTTTAAGGTGACAACGGATCTGGGTACCCGCCGAATTGCCCGGGCGGCCTTTGACTACGCGAAGAATAACGGCAAAACCCATGTGGCGGTTGTCACCAAGGCCAATATTATGAAAAAGACCGACGGCAAGTTTACGGCTATTGCCCATGAGGTAGCGGCGGAGTATCCCGGGATCACGGTGGATGATTACTACATCGATATCATGACAGCCAATCTGCTGAAAGAGCCTCTGCGGGAGCAGTTCCAGGTGATCCTGCTGCCGAATTTGTATGGCGACATCATCACCGATGAGGCGGCTCAGATCCAGGGAGGGGTCGGCACGGCCGGAAGCGCAAACATCGGCGACCAGTATGCCATGTTTGAAGCCATTCACGGTTCCGCGCCTCGGATGATCCAGCGCGGTATGGGGGATTATGCCAATCCGGAGAGCATAATCAAGGCGTCTGCCATGCTGCTGCGGCACATTTGCAGAGTCAACGCCGCCGAGAGGCTGGAAAAGGCCATGGAAGCGTGCGCCGTCACCGTCACCAGCGATGGTGCGGGCGCCACAGCTGAACAGTACGCGGACGCGCTGATGGCGCTGCTGTAACCGCTGGGGCGAACAAGCCATAGGGTTCGCTTTTGTGAACGAAGGCATGGGATTCTGCTTCGGGGAGGGATCTGCCGTGGATGAAAAAACCATTTTCTTCTTTCGGGAGCATATCCGCGCGCTGCCCATCTATGAGGCGCTGGAACGATGCATTTTGGAGGAAGTGCGCAATGTCAGGATTAAGATCCAGTCAACGCAGATATCCTTTTACAACAAGCATCTGTTCTGCTGCGCTTCCTTTCTGCGGGTGCGGAAAAAGAAGGAGCTGCCGGATCCTTATCTGGTGGTTACATTTGGACTGGGCAGGCAGCTGGACAGCGAGCGGATTGCCGCCTCCACGGAGCCGTATCCCAACCGATGGACGCACCATGTGCTTCTGTCATCTCCCGGGCAGGTGGACGGGGAATTGCTGGGCTGGATCCGGGAGGCAGCGGCGTTCGCTGCGGAAAAGTAAAAGCCGGCAGCCGTTGGAATGCGATTGCATATCGATGCTTCTTATGGTATACTGTATTTATCAAATACGCACAGGGAGGTGGGGTTATGCAGCAAACCGAGACCCAGTTTCACATCCACTGCAAAGCAGGAGACGTTGGCCGGTATGTATTTCTTCCCGGTGATCCGGGACGCTGTAAAGCCATCGCAAGTCATTTTGAAGATCCGGTTCATATCGGCATGAACCGGGAGTACAATATCTACACAGGAAAGCTCCTGGGCGTGCCGGTATCCGTCTGTTCCACGGGCATTGGCGGACCTTCTGCCTCCATTGCCATGGAGGAGCTGGCAGCCATCGGCGCGGATACCTTCCTGCGGGTAGGCACCTGCGGCGGCATTGCCATGGACGTGCTTCCGGGGGATGTGGTTGTGGCTACCGGCGCCATCCGCTATGAACACACCTCCCTGGAATATGCCCCCGTGGAATTCCCGGCTGTGCCGGATTTCGGCATTACCGCGGCATTAAAGGCTGCCAGTGAAAAACTGGGCTACCGTACCCACTTGGGGGTGGTTCAGTGTAAGGACGCTTTTTACGGACAGCACGCCCCGGAAAAGTCGCCGGTTTCTTATGAACTGCTGCAAAAGTGGGAAAGCTGGAAGCGTCTGGGCGTAAAGGCCAGTGAAATGGAATCCGCTGCGCTTTTTGTGGTGGCGGCAGCACTGGGAGTGCGCTGCGGCAGCTGCTTCCATGTAATCTGGAATCAGGAGCGGGAGAAGGCCGGCCTGGAAATGCCTATGACAGAGGATACCTCCGGCGCCATTTGGGTAGGGATCGAAGCTATGAAGCAGATAATCGCCGAGGATTTGGAGAAAAAATAATGTGTACTGAACAACGCAAAAGCCCTTGCAAGCCAAGGCTTTCCGGACTTTTTTGCGATGTTCCGGGGCGCCGCATCATCCAAAATACACATTGATACGCGCCTGAATTGAAAAAAACGGTTGAAAAGAGCCGTTTTTTTCAATTTCCCGCCTACGGCGGGGAATAAGCCGCAGAAAGCGGCTTATTCAGCAGG
>CALXDT010000140.1 GCA_944387125.1 uncultured Oscillospiraceae bacterium
AGATTTTGCCTCAGCCGAAAGTTCAAAAAGTGGAGAAATACTGTATGTATTTCCCACTTTTTGAACTGCACGGATGTGGTAAAAGATCCGGCATTCCGCCGAAGACGATTTATTCAGAGGTTCCTTAGGAGTATTTTACTATGATTCGGTGCTATACGGATTCTCTTTTAAAATCTTTGACCCATTCGGACGAAAGATTTTTATGAGAGAATTATATTCGGCAGCGCTGTAAGGGGATGCCTTCTTGATGAAAGTGAAAGACTTTCATCAAGAAACAGCATTAGACCAGCGCCGCCCCAAGGGCCCGGCAGGCCGCTTCCGCTTCCGCGTCCGGTGTCTCCTGGCAGATTACGCTTTCACAGACAAGAACAGCGCCATCCCCGCGGCAGGTTTCTTCCCAGATGCGCATCCATTCGCCGTCACCCCAGCCGTAAGAGCCGAACAGGGCGATCTTTTTGCCGGGGAGCTTTCGCTCGCAATCCATGAACATAGGCTCAAACTCGGATTCTTCCAGCTGTTCAACCCCCATGGAGGGACAGCCAAACGCGATGGCGTCAAAGGCGTCCATCTGGGAGGAGGAGAATTCCGGGGCAGGGAAGAGGCTTATCTCTGCTCCGGCGTTTTTTGCGCCCTCCGCCACGGCCATGGCCATGGCTTCGGTGTTGCCGGTACCGCTCCAATAGACAACTGCAATTTTGCTCATAATGATCTCAACCTTTCTTAAATTGGGGAAGCTCTGATGAAATCGCAAGAGCGGATGCCGAGAGATTTTGACGCAGCCGAACCTTCAAAAAGTGGAGGAATCCTGTATGGATTTCCCGCTTTTTGAACTGCACGGATGGGACAAAAGTTCCGACATTCCGCCGAAGACGATTGATTCAGAGGTTCCTTAGTAACGCTATATCAACCGGCTACAGTGAGCCGCTCGATGCTGATTCCCGATCGCCACTGGGCGATGTAGGCGGAGGTACATCTGCGATAACGTTCAAATTCCCGCCGGGCGTTCTCTTCGTCTCCATAGACCTTCCAGCAGCCGACACATTTGTAGTTTTCCGCCTGATTCTCAATAAAGCCTACCACATCTTCAGGAGGATATCCCAGAAAAAAACCAATCTCATGGGGAAAGGCCTGCTTTTGGCACAGCCGGTTCCGAAGACGCACCACGCATTGCGCGCAGTTTCCCACACAATACCCTTCCTGAGAAAGGTATGTGGTGGCGGCTGCGTGGGTCAGATCCTGTTCCAGCATTTTTTGCCTGTACAGATAGATCAGGGCGTTTTTTTCGCTGACCCGGAGGGGGATCAATCGCAGACCCTTAGGGACGAACTTCTTGTTCAGCTCCCGAATTGTCTGAAAGAGCCTGCCGCGATCGGAATAAGGACAGGAAAACAGATTTCCGGTTTTCAGACCCGCCAGGGTAGGGGAGCAATGTTGCAGGATCATTTCTTCTGACATAGGCGGCCTCCGTTCCTTTCTGCGTTTTCCCTGGGTTCTCTTCGGTGCCCATAAGTTAGTGTACGCTAACTTATGGGCGTTGGAAAAGCGCCCCTGCGCGTTTACAGATAGAATTATACTTGCTTTGCCCCGGCTTCTCTACTCCAATCCGGCAGAAAACTGCTCCAATCAGACAGCAAAATGGAGGCATCCATGCTCCGGGAGCCAAAGCGGACATCATGTACAAAAACAGCGCAAAATGCCGGAAAGCCAAGGCTTTCCGGCATTTTGCCCCTGCCCGTTTGCCCGGCGCCATGAAAATCAGAAACCGCTTGTTTTACTTCACGGCTCAGAAGTCAATTCGGATGATCCGCATTTTCATCATGCCATCTGCCGCCCGGGAGAGGAAACGGAAAAAACCGCTGACAGCCGGGTCTCTCAGGTCGTTGTAGCCGCGCATATAACCACGGGCGGAGACCTTCGCTTTCGGCAGCCATGGCTGGAGATCCCGATCCGGATTGTCTACATAGAACCAGGCACCTACATCGGTAATCCCCAAGGATTTGACCCAGGTTTGAATCATCAGCTTCACTGCGGTTTTTCCCGCCGCGTCAAAGACCAGCCGTCCCCCGGGGAAACCCGCGGCCATTCTGGATAACAGAGCCTTCACCTGTTCGGTTTGGAAGTAATAAAATACCCCGGCGGCAAAAAATACCGCTCCACTGCCATGGTCGATCTCGTCAAACCAGCTGGTATTGTTTAGATCGACCGCCAGATTCCGCACCCGCTCCGTCCCCGGCAGCAGCTGCTCCCGCAGGGCGATGACCTGGGGAAGATCCAGATTGTAGATTTTGCACTGTCCGTTGTCACAGTTTTCCCCGGTCAGATCCAGGCCGCAGCCCAGATTGACCACGGCGGCCCGCGGGTGGGTTTTCAGGTAGTCCCGCACCTCCCAGGCCATGTCGTACTGCCGCATGGCGGTCTCCAGCGCGCCAAAGCGGTATACGATCCCCTTGCCCTTTTGTGCGTGTCCGGAAAAATCGTAGTCCATCCGTTCCATCAGCTCTGCCACTTGTTTGTCTTGAAACAGCCTGGGATATTGCTCGGTGCAGAGCTTCCGGGCATAGAGAGGAATCACCAGCGTTTCCTGCACGGAGTTTCGTTCGATATGTACCTTTTCCATAGGTTATTCTCCTTCCGTTCCGCTGCCGGATCGCACACCCTGGCGGCTGCCCGCAATGCTTCGGAACAGCAGACCTTGTGCCCATTCCGGGACATCTTTCTGTATCGGCTCAGGATTTCTCCCCGGTTACAGGATATCCTGCCCGATGAAGCCGGCTGCGGATCAGATCGTCCGGCACTTCTTTTTCATAGGAGACCACCAGTTCACCCTTTTTATAGTCGGCGCGCCCGGCTACGCCGGGGATGTCGTTTACGACCTCCTCCACTCTGGCCTTGCAGTGGTTACAGTGCATTCCCTGTATCAGGAATGTCTTTCGATACTGGATATGGTTTAGCTTTTTCCCCTTGGGACGATAGCCGCCTCCGCCGCAGCATCCCCCCTGACCTTTGAAATGCCCCACGGTGGAAATCAGTCCGATCACTACGGCAATGGCAATCACGCCGAGAATCAAATAGTCTGTCATAGTTCCCTCCCACATCAGCCTTTACGGCTGTTTCTACGCAGATATTTTCTGCACTGGGTCTTTATCACACTGCAAAAGACGATGATCCCAACGGATATCGCTATATTTATCAAAATTTTCACAGAAACCTCCCGCATGATTCGCGTTTTCACATACAGACCATCTCAGATCTCCCGGGACTGGCCGGTTCCGGCCAGATCCATCAGCTGCTGAAGGGCCCGGAAACTCTCCTGACTGACAGCGTGCTCCAAGCGGCAGGCGTCACGGTCAGCCGTTTCCGCGCCGACGCCCAGCTTTTCCAGGATATTGCGAAAGGTGCTGTGCCGCTCATACACCGCTTCGGCAATGGCGCTTCCTTTTTCCGAAAGCAGGATCTCATGGTTTTCTCCCCGGAGAATATAGCCCGCCTTTTCCAGCTTCTTAAGGGCAACGGATACGGTGGGCCTGGATACGCCCAGTTCATCGGCCAGATCGGAGCCATGTACGTTCTTGGTTTTGGAAAGAATGTGGATTGCCTTTAAGTAATCTTCCTTTGTTTGGCTGAGTGACATTCCCAGATTCCTCCTTTTTGTGATGGATTTGCTCAAGGGCGTGTATTGATTTGCAGGTTCCGCGGTAACAACTGGGCGTAACGCCTTTGATGGTTCGGAAGGCGCTGGAGAACTTTCCGCTGTTATCGTAGCCATGTTCATTGGCAATTTCTGTAATGCTCTTGTCTGTGTGCTCCAGCATATAGGCGGCGGATTCCATTTTCTGCGCCTTTGCGAAGGAGTAAAAAGGAATGCCATACACGGCTCGGAACGCGCTTTTGATGTTCGTTTGAGAGGTGTGGAACTTCTGAGCCGCTTGCTCCAGCGTGAGTTTTTCCTCCATATTGCCGCTTAGATATTCGGCAACCGACTTTGCCAGGGAGGCCTGCGCCGGGGAGCAGATTTTGGCGCGGTCTTCCTCCTTTTCCAGTACGCTGAGAAACAGCATCAGTTCCAGGATCTTGATTTTGGAATACCCCCGGCGGATCTGCTCCGGCACCCGGTAAAGCTCCGAGAAGATATGCTCCACAGAGGAGTTGGATCGGGCGATAAAGTACCCCTTTTCTTCACAGAATTTTTCGGCAATGTACCCGGGACTGACCCGGACATCCTGCAAAAGGCAGGACAGGCATTTGGGAGCGGCAAGGACATCGATCCGAATGAGGATGCCGTGGCAATGGCGAAGCGGGAAAGACAGTTCCGGATCCATGCTTTCCGTTTTGACCAGCAGAAGATCGCCGGGAGACAAATAGAGGTACTTGCCGGAAATGCTGCATTGGATCCGCCCTTCCCGGCAGTGGAGGATTTCAAAGGTGCTTTTTACGTGGGAGGATTCTTGGGCGTAATGGATTTTATCCACATGCGCGTTGATATAGGCAATGGTGATTCCGGGAAAGACGGAATCGGCCGCCGAAGAATCACACGGCTTGGGTGAGAGCGTTTGTAAGTTCATAGGATCCCCTGCTTTTTATGTTAGTCATTGCTAACTGGCGGTTGGAAAAGGAGGGGATGCGGATTGGTCACGCATCCCCTCGCGGAAGTTATGGATGAGTTCCTTTCTGGTGTTTGCCGCAGTTTCCGGTGCATTTGCTTCCGCACTGCTTGGCATAGGGGCAGCCGATGCAGGTTTCGCCCCGCTTCTTCGCCCGAATCAGGTAAAGAATGATGCTGCCGATGATCGCCAGAAGGATCACAACAATGATAATGTTTTCAATCATACCTTATTCAGTGCGTATTCGGCTTTCAGATTCCTGTTGGTGGTCTGAATCATGCCGATGAGAATGCCTACGAAGGCAACGACTACCGCAAGTCCGGCAAGGGCCGCGCCCGCATTGAGCAGGGAGGCGTCCGTGATCAGGGTGCCGATGGTGTAGACCAGGTAGGCAACGCTGTAGCCCACGCCCAGCTGAAGACCGATGCCGGCCCAGACCCACTTGCCGCTCTTCATTTCCGCGTTCATGGCGCCGATGGCGGCAAAGCAGGGCGGCGTGTACAGGTTGAACATCAGGTAAGCCAGGGCTGCCACCTTGGTGATGGCGATAATGCCGGCAACCTCTGCGCTGGAGCCTTCGATCATGGCCAGTTCATCCATGTCGATCAGGTTCTCCAGACCCACAAAGCACACTGCCAGGGTGCCCACCACATTCTCCTTGGCGATAAAGCCGGTGACAGCGGCTGCAGCCAGCTGCCAGCTCAGCACGCCCACAATGGGCACCAGCAGGTAGGCGAAGGGAGATGCGATGGAGGCCAGGATGGAGCTGTCAGCGGTCTCCGCCACAGTGAAGCTCCAGGTAAAGGTCTGCATGATCTGCACGGCGGTGTTGCACAGCAGAATGATGGTGGCAGCCTTTACGATGTAAGCCCAGCCGCGGCTGCACATGGATTTAAAAGCGCTAAGCAGAGAGGGAACCTTGTAGTCCGGCAGCTCAATGATAAAGAAGGATTTCCGAGCCTTGTAACCGGCGATCTTGTTTACCAGCCAGGCGCCTACAAAGATCAGCACAATACCGGTAAGATAGCAGATTGCGCTGACCCAGCCGGCATTGTCAAAGAACGCGCCGGCAAACAGAGAGATCACCGGGATCTTGGCGCCGCAGGGCATAAAGGGAGCGAGCATGGCGGTAGCCCGGCGCTCCCGCTCGTTGCGGATGGTACGGCT
>CALXDT010000141.1 GCA_944387125.1 uncultured Oscillospiraceae bacterium
GATTTTGCCTCAGCCGAAAGTTCAAAAAGTGGAGAAATACTGTATGTATTTCCCACTTTTTGAACTGCACGGATGTGGTAAAAGATCCGGCATTCCGCCGAAGACGATTTATTCAGAGGTTCCCTAAGGGAACAGATCCTGAATCCGGCCAAAGGAATATCCCTGAGCCTTCCACTGGGTGAGCAGTTCGTCCAGAATCAGGGCATTGGTTTGGGAGGTGGCGTGGAGCAGAATCACCGCCCCGTTGTGTACCCGGCTTTGGAGCTTTTCCAGGGCATATTCCCGGGTGGGCTGGGCGCTGTTGTCCCAGTCCGCGTAGGCCAGGCTCCAGAAGACCGTCCGATACCCCAGCTTCTGCGCCATCTCCAGATTCTCCCGGCTGTAAATCCCCTGGGGGGGTCGGTAGAATTTGGGCAGCTCCTCCCCGGTTACTTCCCGGTAAAGCTGCTCCAGACCCTGCAGCTCCCGGGAAAAGGATTCCAAGTCCCCGATTTTGCTCATGTCGTAGTGGTGCAGGGTGTGGTTGCCCACGGTGTGCCCCCGCTCCACCATCCGGCGCACCAGCTCCGGGTTCTGCTCCAGATAGTTGCCCACCAGGAAGAAGACCGCCTTTACCTGGTGCTTGTCCAGAATGTCCAGAATCTGGGCGGTGAACCCGTTTTCATACCCGGCGTCGAAGGTCAGATACAGGGTTTTCTCCGACGGATCCCCCAGATACACCGCGTCATACCTGGCCAGCTCCTCCCGGGAGGCGGGGCCTGTGGGCGCCTGCCCCGGCTGGGGAAAGCTCAGCCCCCAGCTGCCGGTCTCCAGAGCGCCCCCCTGCCACACCGCGCCGATCCCCAGGGCGGAAACGGCCAGAGCCAGAAGCAGCAGCAGCACGTCCCGTTTTTCCATGGGTCATCCCTCCTCTCAGCACAATCTATGGGACATCCCTAGAAGATATGCCCGGGAAACTTAAGCAATCTTTAAGATCTGTCCCGTTGATTCTTAAGGAGGAAACTCGTATAATGAAGGAAATTATGGGAACCGCCGCAGCCCAGGGGGAAACGCCGGCATGGGCCGGGGGATTGGGCGGTTCCAGAAATCAAAGGAGGAAATCCTATGAACAAAACCAAATCGCTGGCGCTGGCACTGGCCGTGTGCCTGCTTCTTTGCGGCTGCGGCAGCGATACGGCGGTGTATGTCCAGTCGGTGTCCAATGTAAGCGGCATGGGCGGCATTGCCCCGGGAGACCGGTTTACCGGAATGGTGGTGTCGGAGAACGTCACCGAAATTGAAAAGGACAGCGAACAGACCGTCAAGGAGCTGCTGGTGCGGGAGGGGGACGATGTGAAAAAGGATCAGCCTCTGTTCAGCTACGATACCGAGGAGCTGCAGCTGACCCTGGACAAGCAGACCCTGGAGCTGGAACAGCTGCAGCTGTCCATTGAAAGCTACAAGTCCCAGATTGCCTCTTTGGAGCGGGAGCGGGCGGGAACCTCCGGCACCACCAAGCTCCAGTATACCCTGGAGATCCAGACCGCCCAGGTGGAGATGAAGGAGGCGGAGCTGAAAATCGCGGCCAAGGAAAAGGAAGTAACCAAGTCGGAGGATCTGCTGGCCAACGCCACGGTGCTCTCCCCGGTGGACGGCCGGATTCAGGCCATCAGCGAGGACGGGGAGATGAGCGACACCGGCCAGACCCTGCCCTACATCACCATCCAGCAGGTAGGCTCCTACCGGATCAAGGGGACGCTGGGGGAGCTGCAGCGGGGAGGCATCCAGGAGGGAGACCGGGTGAAAATCCTCTCCCGAACCAACAGCAGCGACACCTGGTCGGGCACCGTCACATTGGTGGACTATGAAAGCCCCACCCAGGGCAGCGACAGCGACCGTTACTACGGCGGCAATTCCGACTCCATGAGCAATGCCAGCCGGTATCCGTTCTATGTGGAGCTGGACAGCACCGAAGGGCTGCTGCTGGGTCAGCATATTTACATGGAGCTGGAAACCCAGGAAGGAGAGGTTCAGGGGCTGCCCATCAGCAGCGCCTTCATCGCCTTTGAAGAGGACGGCACCAGCTACGTCTGGGCGGAAAAGGGCGGCCGGCTGGAAAAGCGGCCTGTCACCCTGGGAGAGTACGATCCCATGACCGATACCTATCCGGTGACAGAGGGTCTGACGGAAAGCGACTACATCGCCTTCCCGGATCCGGAGGTATGCCGGGAGGGCGCCTCCACCACCCACGACCAGCCGGCGCAGACCGAGCCCGCCGCCCCGGAAGCAGAGGTGTTCCAATGAACATCCTCACCTTGACCGATATCTGTAAGGACTACCAGCAGGGCAAGGAGCCTGTCCGGGTGCTGAAAAACGTGAATCTGACCCTGGAGCAGGGGGAGTATGTGGCCATTATGGGTCCCTCCGGTTCAGGGAAAACCACGCTGATGAATATTATCGGCTGTCTGGATGTGCCCACCTCCGGCAGCTATGTGCTGGGCGGCCGGGATCTGAAGGATCTTTCCGACGACGACCTGGCGGATATCCGCAACCGGCACCTGGGCTTTGTGTTTCAGAGCTTCCACCTGCTGCCCAAAATGACCGCCCTGGACAATGTGGCCCTGCCGCTGCTCTACGCCGGGGTCAGCCAGAAGGAGCGGCGGGAGCGGGCGGCGGAGGCGCTGAAGTCCGTGGGGCTGGAGGAGCGGATGGACTTTCTGCCCAACCAGCTGTCCGGCGGCCAGTGCCAGCGGGTGGCCATTGCCCGGGCCATGGTGGGCAAGCCCAATCTTCTGCTGGCGGACGAGCCCACCGGCGCCCTGGATACCAAATCCGGCCAGCAGATCATGGAGATTTTCCGGCAGCTGAGCCATGAGGGCATGACCATTTTGATGATCACCCACGAGCCGGGCATCGCCGCCTGCGCCGACAAGATTTATCATATTCTGGACGGAGAGCTGCGCACCCGGCCGGAGAAGGGAGGCACCCCGGATGAAGAAGCGTAAAAAGCTGCTGCTGTCTCTGACGGCGCTGGGTTTGGCCGCCGCTGTGGGTCTGGGGGTGTTCCTGACCATGGGAGCCAGACAGGAGCCGGTGCAGGTGTACCCCTTTTCCCATGTGGGCATGACCGAATACTGGGGGGATTCCCAGGAAAGCTACGGCCCCGTGACCACCGACCGGATCCAGACGGTGTTCCTTTCGGATACCCAGATCGTCACCGAGATTCTGGTGCAGGAGGGGGATACGGTGAAAAAGGGCGACGTGCTCATGACCTTTGACACCACCCTGTCCGACCTGGAGCTGGAAAAGAAGCGGCTGGAAGTGGAAAAGCTGAAGCTCCAGAAGACCCAGGCCTATGAGGAGCTGGAAAAGATCAAACGAATGGTTCCCATGTCCCTGCCGGACTTTTCCCCCTCCGGGGACGCCGATGTGGATCTGGGAGAAGCCCTGGAAGGAAATTACCAGATCTCCGACGCCCGGGAGTATGACGGCAGCACCAAGGAGCGGGCGCTGATCTGCTGGATCCGGGAGGGCGGCCGGATCAATGATCCCCAGATGCTGGAGGAAATCCGGCTCCAGGCGCAGCGGCTCCAGCAGGAAAACCAGCCTACGGATCCGACAGAAGGCACAGAAGGTACAGATCCGACAGAAAGCACAGGAGCTACAGATCCGACAGGAGCTACAGATCCCACAGGAGCTACAGATCCCACAGGAGCTACAGATCCCACAGGAGCTACAGATCCCACAGGAGCTGCAGATCCCACAGGAGCTACAGATCCCACAGGAGCTACGAATTCCACAGAAGATATAAATCCCACAGGAAATACAAATCCTACAGCAAATGCAGCCGTTCCGGAAGGCGCGGCGGATCCCGCAGCCCCGGTGGGAGAGGGGATCCCCTCCTCTGCCAGCGCCCCGGAAGAACCGGAAAAGCCTTTGGAGGTGAACCGGTGCTACGTGGTCTTCAAGGTCACGGAAAACGACACCTCCCTGGGCAGCCGGATCACCTGGCAGGGTGTGCGGCTGGAGGGAAATGCCCAAAAGGGCTTTGCCATGTACTTCTTTGACGCGGGCATGGTGCCGGATCATATGATCACAGAAGAGGAGGAGACGGGCGAAGACTTCATCTACCAGGACTACAGCAGCGGCTACACCTCCAAGCAGATCGCCCAGATGCGCCAGGAGCAGGAGAAGAAGATCCAGGATCTGCTTCTGGATATCAAAATGGCCGAAGCAGCCTATAAGATCATGCAGACGGAGCTGAGCGACGGCACCGTAGAGGCGGAAATCGACGGCCAGGTGATCTCGGTGCTTACCGAGGAGGAGGCCAGGGAAAGCAAGCAGCCGGTGGTGAAGGTCTCCGGCGGCGGCGGGTTCTACATCCAGGGGATCATCGGCGAGCTGCAGAAGGAAACCGTCCGGGTGGGGCAGGAGGTTACGGTGAACGACTGGAACACCGGCGGCACCTACACCGGCACCATTGAGAGCGTGGGAGACTTCCCCAGCCTCCGGGACGGCTGGACCGGCATCGGAAACCCCAACAGCTCCTACTATCCCTTTACGGTCTTTGTGGACGGCTCCGCCGACCTCCAGGCCGACCGGTATGTCAGCGTCCAGTACACCGCGGGCACCGGGGAGGCGGGGATCTACCTGCAAAACCCCTTCCTGCGCACGGAAAACGGGGAAAGCTATGTGTATGTCCAGGGCAGCGGCGGGAAGCTGGAAAAGCGCACCGTCACCGTGGGCAAATCCCTGTGGGGCAACTATACGGAAATTCTCAGCGGCCTTACGGAAGAGGATCTGATTGCCTTCCCCTACGGCAAAACCGTCAAGGACGGGGCGCCGGCGGTGGAAGGGGATCTGGCTGACCTGTACGGGTATTAAGGAGGTCCTATGCAAGAGAATATTCGACTGGCCTTCCAGGGAATCTGGAGCCATAAAATGCGGTCGGTGCTGACCATGCTGGGCATCATCATCGGCATCGCCGCCATCATCACCATTGTCTCCACCATCCAGGGCACCAACGAGCAGATCAAGGAAAATCTCATCGGCGCGGGGAACAACGTGGTGACGGTTCAGCTGAACCAGGACGGCTATGTCTACGACCTGAGCTGGAACGCCATCCCCGGGGAGGTGAAGGTGATCACCGAGGAGACCCGCCGGGAGCTGGAGCAGATCCGGGATGTGGAAAAGGTGTCCCTGTACACCTCCCGGAACTATGCCGAGCAGGTATACTACCAGAATACCCAGTTCAGCGGCGGCAAGGTCTACGGCATCGATCAGAACTATCTCAGCGTCTACGGCTACCAGATCAAAACCGGCCGGGGCTTCACCCAGAAGGATTATGACAACTGCCGGAAGGTCGCTCTGGTGGATCAGGGGGCTGCGACCACCCTGTTCGGCGGGGAGAATCCCATCGGCAAGTGCATTGAAATCCGCTCCGATGTGTTTACCGTGGTGGGCGTGGTGGCTCTGTCCCAGGAGTTTACCCCCACCATCAACTCCATGAAGGACTACCAGATGTACATGAACAGCTCCTCCGGCGCCATCTACCTGCCGGATACCGCCTGGCCCACGGCCTTTTTGTTTGACGAGCCGAAAAACGCGGCGCTGAAGGTCTCCAGCACCGACGCCATGACCCAGGCGGGCAAGGAAGCCGCGGATCTGCTGACCCAGCGGCAGATCCAGGGGACGGACTCCCTGTTTGACTACCGGAGCCAGGATATGCTGGAGCAGGCCCAGCAGCTGCAGAGCCTGTCCCAGTCCACCAATACCCAGCTGATCTGGATTGCCAGCATTTCCCTGCTGGTGGGCGGCATCGGCGTGATGAACATTATGCTGGTTTCCGTCACCGAGCGCACCGGAGAGATCGGCCTGAAAAAGGCCATCGGCGCCAAGAAAAAGCGGATCCTGCTGCAATTCCTCACGGAATCGGCGGTGCTTACCAGCCTGGGGGGCGTCATCGGGGTGATCAGCGGCGTGATTCTGGCGCAGCTGATTTCCTCCATGATGCAGATCCCCGTGGCCATCAGCATCCCGGCCATTGCGGTGGCGGTGGTGTTCTCCACCTGCATCGGCGTGGTCTTCGGTATGCTTCCGGCGGTGAAAGCCGCCAATCTCAACCCCATCGAGGCGCTGAGAAGAGAATAACAAAGGCTGAAGGAACCTCTGCCATGGGGCAGAGGTTCCTTCAGGCTGTCGAAAATCCCCTTCGGGGCTTTCCGACAGATTTTTGCAGGTGCGCTTCATGCACGCCTTGTACGCCTTTGGCGTACAACTGGCACACTGCGCAGCCTGAGAGGTATTTTCTGCCAGGT
>CALXDT010000142.1 GCA_944387125.1 uncultured Oscillospiraceae bacterium
CCTGCTGAATAAGCCGCTTTCTGCGGCTTATTCCCCGCCGTAGGCGGGAAATTGAAAAAAACGGCTCTTTTCAACCGTTTTTTTCAATTCAGGCGCGTATCAATGTGTATTTTGGATGATGCGGCGCACCGCATCATCCAAACCGGTGCAAGGTTTTTCCGCTGAAAAGCGGAAAAACCTTGCACCGGAACAACGCAAAAAAGTCCGGAAAGCCTTGGCTTGCAAGGGCTTTTTCGTTGTTCAGTACACATTATATACAGGAGAGCAAAATTATCCAGGAAGCAGCAGAACAGTCGGACTGCGTAATTGTAGGACGATGCGCGGACTACATTTTGCGGGATTGGAACCCTTTTCGCCTGTTTATCTATGCGGATATGCGTTCGAAAATGATCCGCTGCCGAGAAAAAGGGGCTGACGCGGCAGCGCTGACAGACAAGGCGTTACAACAAAAGATTATGGCGATTGATAAGAAAAGAGCGCGCGATTATCAATTCTATACGGAGCAAAATTGGGGCGATAAGGCGAACTATGATTTATGCGTTAACACCACCCATGCGGAAATCGGGAAAATCATCCCTGCCATAGAGGAAGCTCGTCAAACAGCATTTCAGCGGCGGCAAAAACCGGGCAGGAAGGTAAAGACTTCCTGCCCGGGCTTTTTTGACTCAGGTTATCTGGAAAACGTATTTGTCCAGCCGCCGGAAGGCCTCCTGCACCCGGGACAACGGCAGCGCCAGATTCATGCGGATATGGCACGGCCCCCGGAACATCACCCCGGACTGCCAGGCAACGCCCACGTCCCAGCCGGATTGGAGCAGCTGCTCGATGGTGACGCCCCGCTTGGCGCACCAGTGGGTGCAGTCCAGGAAGAGCATATAGGTGCCCTGGGGACGGAACAGCTTCACCCCGGGATAGTTGGCCAGAATATGCTCCCAGGCGTATTGGACATTTCCGTCGATCACTGTGCGCAGCTCGTCCAGCCACTGCTGCCCCTCGTCCTGATAGGCGCCGATCAAGGCGTGCATGGACAGCACGTTCATGCCGTTGTAGTGGGACAGGGAGCCTTCCTTCCGGATCCGATCCCGGAGCCGCTGGTTGTAGATGATGTGATAGCTGCCGATCAGGCCGGCCAGATTGAAGGTCTTGCTGGGGGCATAGAAGGCGATGGTTCGCTGCCGGGCGTCCTCCGACACCCCTTGGGTGGGGATGTGCTTGTAGCCCGGAAGGGTCAGATCCGACCAGATCTCGTCGGAGATCACGTACACGTCGTACTTCCGGCAAAGCTCCATCAGCGTTTCCAGCTCCCAGCGCTCCCAGACCCGGCCGCAGGGGTTGTGGGGCGAGCAGAACAGCAGGGTGTGGATGTGATGCTCCTGCAGAATGCGCTCCATTTCTTCAAAATCCATCCGCCAAACACCCTGGTCGTCCTGCTTCAGCTGGCTGTGAACGGGGTTGTAGCCGTTGTTGCTCAGGGCGTTGGTGAAGCCGATGTAGGTGGGGGAGTGAATCAGAATCTTATCCCCCTTGGAGCACAGGATGTTCAGGGCGCTGACGACGCCGCCCAGCACGCTGTTTTCATAGCCGATGCACTCCGGGGTCAGGCCGGTAACGTCGTTGCGGGTTTTGTGCCAGCGGATAATGGAATCGAAGTATTCCTGTGTGGGGGCAAAGTAACCGTAGGCAGGATGCTCCGCCCGGCGGATCAGTGCCTGGGGGATGGTGGGTACCGTGGGAAAATTCATGTCCGCCACCCACATGGGAATGGGGTCAAAGCCCTCCTTGGGAGCGGAGGGAGCAAGGCCCACGCCCAGGCCGTCCACCGCCATGGCGTCCATGCCGCGGCGGTCAATGATGCTGGTAAAATCGTATTTCATAAGGCAGATTCCTTTCTCTGTTCTTCCGGCGCCGGGAGAAGTTCTGCATTCCATAATAATGGGAAATTGTCCGGCTGTCAACGGGGAACCCGAATTGACAAGGGGTTTTCCCCCGGATATAATATCCCCAAGAGGAAACGGGGGAGGAACAAAAGACCATGACCGATATGACAGTGGGGTCTCCCGGGCGGCATCTTGCCCGCCATGCCCTGCCGCTGCTTCTGGGGAACTGGATGCAGCTGAGCTATAACGCGGTGGATACCATCATTGCCGGGCGCTTTCTGGGACAGAACGCCCTGGCGGCAGAGGGGATTGCGGGACCGGTGATGAATCTGCTGATCCTGGCCATCACCGGCATGTGCATCGGCGCCGGGGTGCTGATGAGCGAGGCCTTTGGAGCCAAGGATTACGGGAAAATGAAAAAGATCCTGGCCAACACCCTGATGTCCGGCCTTGCCCTGTGCTGCCTGCTGGCGCTGGGGGGGATTGCCGCGGCGGATCAGATTCTTCTTTTCCTGGATGTGCCGGAGGGAATCCGGCACATCACCGGGGTGTATCTGCGGATCTCCTTTTTGGGAGCGCCCTTTACCTTTTGCTACAATGCCCTGGCCGCCGGGCTGAAAAGCGTGGGGGACGCGGATACTCCGCTGCAATTCCTGGCCTTTTCCGCGGTGCTCAACGCCCTGCTGGATCTGATTTTCCTGGGACTCCTGGGCTTTGGGATCCTGTGCAGCGCTGTGACCACAGTCTTTGCCGAAGCTGTGTCGGCGGGGCTGGCGCTGCGCCATATGCTCCGGCATCAGCGGGAGCTGTGCCCCAGAGAAAAGCAGTGGCGGCCGGATCCGGCGCTGCTGGGGCAGATCCTGCGCTACGGAGGCGCCACTGCCTTGCAGCAAGCCATTCAGCCGGTGTGCAAGGTGCTGATTCAGGGGCGGGTGAACGCCCTGGGGGTCAGCTCCATTGCGGCCTTCAACGCCGTTACCCGGATGGATGATTTCGCCTGCATCCCCTGCCAGAGCATATCCTCTGCCATTTCCACCTACATCGCCCAGAACCGGGGCGCGGGGAAGCGGGAGAGCATCCGCCGGGGCTTCCGCACCGGCATGGCGCTGGAGGTTTGCTACTGGCTGGTGATCGGCAGCGTTACGGCGCTGCTGCGCACCCCCATTGTCAGCCTCTTTGTATCCGGGGAGGGGGCGGAAGCGGTGACGGCGCTGGGCAGTGAATACCTGGGCTGGATGGCCGGGTTCTATCTCTTCCCGGCGCTGACCAACGGGATGCAGGGCTTCTTCCGGGGCATGGGGAAGATGAAAACCACCATGGCGGCCACCTTCCTGCAGGCCTCCACCCGGACGGTATGCACCTATCTGCTGGCGCCCCGGCTGGGGATCACCGGCATCGCCTTTTCCTGCGCTATGGGATGGAGCCTGATGCTGCTGTTTGAAGTTCCATACTATTTTCTCACCTGCAAAAAACGAAGCCTTCCCCGATAAAGAACCCCCTGCCGGAGCCCGGCAGGGGGATGTTTGCGTAAAGGAGAACCTGCTGAATAAGCCGCTTTGGGGCTTATTCAGCAGACGTTGTTTGGCGGTTCCTCAGCCCTCCAGCGCTTCCTTGGGAAGGCTCTGGATGTATTCGTGCATGGCTTCGGCCACGGTTTTGCTGTGGGCCACGGCTTCAACCACCGTGCGGGCGCCGTTGACCACGTCTCCGGAGGCAAAGATTCCCGGACGGCTGGTTCGTCCCCGCTCGTCGGCCACCAGCAGACCCCGGTCGTTGGCGGACAGGCCGGTGGTGGTGGTGACGATGGTGTTCTGGGGGCCCTGGCTGATGGAGATCACAATGCTGTCGGCGGGATAGAACTGATCCGTTCCCGGAAGCTCCGTCAGAGAGCCGTCTTCCCCTTCCTCCAGATCCCGGAGGATGATGCCTTCGTCCACAATCTCCACGGGCTTTTTGTTGTACAGGAACTGAACCCCTTCCAGCTGGGCATAGCTGAACTCATACTGGCTGGCGGCTACCTGCTTGGTCAAAGAGACGCAGGTCAGCTCTTCGGTGCCCTTGCGCAGGGCGGTACGGGCCACGTCCATGGCGGCGTTGCCCGCGCCGATGACAATCACCCGCTTGCCCAGACGGTATACATCCGGATTGTGCAGGTAATTGATGGCGAAGTGGACATTGCCGAAGGTCTCGCCCTTGATGTGCAGGGCGTTGGGCTTCCAGACGCCGGTGCCGATGAAGATGGCCTTATAGCCGTCCCGGAACAGGTCGTCAATGCCGATGGCTCCGCCGATGCGGGTGTTGGGCCGGATCTTGATGCCCTTCAGCTCCAGATGCCGGTACTGAATGTCGTCCAGCACGGACTTGGGCAGCCGGAAGTCCGGGATGCCGTAGCGCAGAACGCCGCCGATCTGGTCGTTGCTTTCAAAAATCGTCACCTGGTAGCCGTAGCGAGCCAGGATGATGGCGATGGTAATGCCTGCGGGGCCGGAGCCGACGATGGCGGCCTTGATGCCGTTGGAGGGGTGGGGGCCTTTGACCATCTTGGGCGCGTAGGTGCTGGAGATGTAGTGCTCAATGGTGGAAAAGTGCACCGGAGCGCCCTTCCTGCCCAGAACGCAATGGCCTTCACACTGCTTTTCGTGGTTGCAGATCAGGCTGCACACGGTGGTCAGGGGATTGTTCTCAAACAGAAGCCGGCCGGCCTTGTCCAGCTGATTGTCCTTCAGAAGGCGGATAACCTCCGGAATCGGGGTGTTAATCGGGCAGCCCTCCTGACACTGGGGCACCTTGCAGCCCAGGCAGCGATTGGCCTCGTCCATAACGTGAAGCGCCATTACAAATCCTCCTTATGCCCTTAATGGGCAAAACCCGCCGGATGCCCATGGTTTTTTGTATAGTTTAACACATTTCAACTGGATACGCAAGGGCTATTGGCCGGTTTCACCAAAGATGCGGCTTAGAATCCCTTTACGCTTTGAGCCAGGGTCAGCAGCTCCTCGCCGGACAGATCGTCGCTGTAGAGGGTGAAGCCAAGACCGCCGGCCAGCTCTCCCTGAACCCATGCCAGGGTGGCGCCGCTTTCCGTCTCGGCCAAAGCCCCGATGCAGTCCCCTACCGTTACCGGCTGGGGGTTCCCGCCGCCGGTGAGCTGGTTGGCCAGATCCTGGAGGGAGGCGGTATATTCCGGATCGGTGACATAGGTGGAATATTCCATATACACCTGATGGTTATTGCGCTTGTCGGCATACCAGCGGCGGACATAGGAATACCAGCTGTCTTCCTGCTCCAGAGGGAGGCCCGCCAGATCCACCTGGGTCATGCCCTGGGGCAGCTGGGTGATCCGGTAGTCTCCCAGCTGCTCCAGAGCCTGCCGGGTTTCCTCGTCCAGGGGAACCGTCTGCGCTTCTCCCAGTCCCACGGACCGCGCCGCCTCCAGAACATCCACATCCTCTGTGGCAGACAGCACAAATCCAAAGCCGTGCTCCAGATCCGTCCAGTAGACCTTGTTCTCCCCGGCAGCATAGTAGCCGGTGTTTTCTCCGATTTCCACCGTCCGGACATCGCCGTCGCCGGAGAATTCCAGCCCCCATTGACCCAGACGGAAATACATGGCATATTGCATGCTGCCCCCGTCGGGATGGGTGTACCGATAATACTGCACCCCATAGGCCTTGTCGCTGACAAAGTCCAGGGTGTACCCGTCGGGGAGAGACAGGGGATACCAGGGTTCATATTCCACATAGCTGTCCTGGTTCTGCTCCAGGGAGATGTTGTAGTCGGGACCGTTCCATTGGTTCGCCGCCGCCTCCAGCGGCTCTCCCACCGCCGCGCTTTCCGCCATGGCAAGGATGTCCGCCTGGGCGTCCTCGGTGAAAATAGCGGCGCTGCAGTCCCCCTCCGGCACCTTCCACAGCAGCAGCCGTCCCCCGGCCTGGCTGGTCAGCAGGGTGGCCGTCCCATCTCCCACCGTCAGAGTCTGCTCCTCCACAGGCGCCTGCAAGGGCGTGTCCCGGAAGTCCTGGGCGGCGGACAGGGAGAAGGAGATCCTCTGGCCGGCGTCATTTTCATAACAGATATTCCATACGTCCCCATACAGTCCCCAGCTGGTCATGGCATACCCTTCCGGCAGCTGCTGGGGATAATAGGTCTGGAAAAATTCCCGGGTTTCCCGGCGGATGGTCTGCTCCCCGGATTGGGTCAATTCCATGCGCATCCGCGCCTGAATGGCGGCGTAGGCCGAGATGGACAGAGCCGCCAGGGTGATCACCGCCGCCGCCAGGATCCAGACCCGCCGGACGCTTCTGCCTTTTGCCGGAGAAGCGCCGCTTCTCAGCGCCTGCGCCTTCCGCACATACCCGGTATCCGCATCGCCAAACAGTTCCAACAGTTCCCAATTGGTCATAACAGTGCCTCCTTTTCCAAAAACGCGCGCAGCCTGCTCCGGGCGCGGTGGAGCATGGACGCTACCTTGCTGGTGGTAAAGCCGGTTTTTTCAGCGATATCTCCGATGGAATCCATGTACCAGTACCGGCACAGCAGCACATTGCGCTCCGTCTCCGGCAGGGTGCCCAGAAACCGGTTCAGGGCTTCCGCCGCCTGCTTCCTTTGGAGCATCTCCTCCAGGGTTTCCTTTTTGGAAGCGCACTCCCCCAGTTCTTCCAGCGCCAGGGCGATCTCACCGCCGCCCCGCTTTTGGCTGCGGCGGCTGCGCCACCGGTCAATGGACAGGTATCGGGTGATCCTGCCCAGGAACGCCCCCAGATAATCCGGCTTTTTCGGGGGAATCCGGTTCCACGCCGCCAAATAGGTATCGCTGACACACTCTTCCGCGTCCTGGGAATTGGCCAGAATGTTGTAAGCGATGCTGTAGCAATAGGCGCCGTATTTTGCCTGGGTCTCCACAAGCGCCTGCTCCGAACGGGCAAAATACAGGCGCACGATTTCTCTGTCTTCCACACAAGCACCTCCTGGCATTGATTCAAAGGCCTTCACTTACATAGCCGTAAGAAAAGAAAAACCATTGCGCCCTTTCAAAAAAATCCCCTGCCGCTTTTTCCGGCAGGGGATTCTCATGGGAAGTTACCGCCCTTCCATTTCCTCCCGGATCCGATCCAGGAGCAGGGCCTTGGCAAAGTACATGGTTTCATAGCGGATGTACTGCAGGGCGTTTTCATCCCACAAAATGCGCAGGTTGGGCGGGAATTCCTCGTCTCCCAGCCACAGCTGGATGGCCACGGGAAGACCGTCAAACAGCTCCATGGCGTAGCTGATGTCGCCGATGTCCAGAGGCCGTCCTCCCAGCGCCAGACAGCCCCGGCGGAAGGCCGGGGCATGGTCCTGAAAATACCGTGCCCAGGGGTCGGCGCCTTCCAGCAGGTTCTGGTGGAACATCAGGCCGAAGGCGTTCATGTTTTTCCACCGGCCGCTGAGGTGCCGGTCTTCCCGGCTGTCGCATACCAGATCCAGCAGGGTCATCACCTCCTGGTGGGTGTTGGCGTCCAGCCACTGCCCCCGGCGCTGCCGGGACAGATCCCCGGTTTTCCGATCCAGCCGATAGGTCTGCCCCAGCAGGGGGACGTACAGATACTGCCCGTCTGCCTTCAGCGCCAGCTTTTTGATGAGGGTTTCCTGATCGTAGGTCAGAAAGGCGGCTTTTGCCTGGTTTGCCTGAAGGGTATAGTTGTCCGGCCGCTGCATGGTTTCCCTCCTTCCGGAAGAACCATCCCCTGCCCGCCCTTGGGGAACAGGGGATGGGGTTATTGTCCGTCTTTGAGCAGATCGGCGATGGTAATCCCTTCCAGGAAATCGTCGATCATTTTGTCCAGCCGATCCCACATGGGCTTGGCCTGACAGCATTGGGTGCGGGAACAGGCCGCTGCCCCCTGGGTGGTGCAGGAGACGGCGCTGATGCCCCCTTCGGTCAGCTTCAAAATGCTGCCCACGGTATAGCTTTCGGGACTGCGGTTGAGCCGGTAGCCGCCGCCCTTGCCGTGGACGGCGTCCACAAACCCGGCCTTGGACAAGGTGGCCATAATGGATTCCAGATACTTCTGGGAGATTCCCTCCTGCTCCGCGATCTCCTTCAGCGGGATGTAATCCCCGCCGCCCCGCTGGGCAAAGCTGACCATTACCCGCAGAGCGTAGCGTCCTTTGGTCGATACGATCATAGCCGGTCACTCACAGTGGGCGCAGTGCTCACAGTCGGGGAACTCCTTGGGGTCGTAGGCAATGCCGTTGCGGTCATAATAGTCCTTCAGGGCGTTTTTAATGGCTTCCTCCGCCAGAACGGAGCAGTGGAGCTTATGGGCGGGCAGACCGTCCAGAGCCTCCGCCACGGCTTTGTTGGTCAGCGTCATGGCCTCGTGGATGGACTTGCCCTTGATCATCTCCGTGGCCATGGAGGAAGAGGCGATGGCAGAGCCGCAGCCGAAGGTTTCAAACTTCACATCCACAATCACGTCGTTTTCGATTTTCAGATAGATTTTCATAATGTCGCCGCATTTGGCGTTGCCCACTTCGCCCACGCCGTCGGCATCTTCAATGATGCCTACGTTTCTGGGGTGCATGAAATGATCCATAACCGCTTCGCTGTACAGTGCCATAGTCAATTGCTCCTTTTTATTACAGAATATACTGCCGTTTGCCCGTTTGCAGATCCCGCCAAACCGGGGAAATGCTCCGCAGATAGGAAACCACCTGGGGGACAACGGTGAGAATGTGGTCGATTTCTTCTTCGGTATTGTATTCGCTGAGGGACAGCCGCAGGGAACCGTGGGCTACGTCGTGAACCCGGCCGATGGCCAGCAGCACATGGCTGGGATCCAGAGAGCCGGAGGTGCAGGCGGAGCCGGAGGAGGCGCAGATCCCGTGGGCGTCCAGCAGCAGCAGAAGGCTCTCGCCTTCAATGCCTTCAAAGCAGAAGCTGACGTTCCCCGGCAGCCGGTTCTCCCGGTCGCCGTTAAGCGCACTGTGGGGGATCTGGGACAGCCCTTCGATCAGCCTGTCCCGCATGGCGGCTACCCGGGGCATGTTTTCGTCCATGTGTTCGCAGGCGTCCTGCAAGGCCGCGGCCATGCCGCAGATGCCGGGAAGGTTCTCGGTGCCGGCCCGCTTGCCCCGCTCCTGGGCGCCGCCCTCGATCAGATTTACCAGAGGGAAGCCCCGGCGGACGTACAGGGCGCCCACGCCCTTGGGACCGTGGAACTTGTGGGCGGAGAGGCTGAGCATATCAATGTTCTGCTCCTTCACGTTGATGTGCAGATGGCCTGCCGCCTGCACCGCTTCGGTGTGGAAGGGGACGCCCGCCTCCTTGCAGATGGCGCCGATTTCGGCAATGGGCAGCACGGAGCCGATTTCGTTGTTGGCGTACATGACCGTCACCAGGCAGGTATCCGGCCGGATGGCGTCCCGAACCTGCTGGGCGGTGATGTTGTGGTTCTTTTTTACATCCAGGTAGGTGACTTCATAGCCTTCCCGCTCCAGCTTTTGCAGGGTGTGCAGCACCGCGTGGTGCTCAAAGGCCGTGGAGATGATGTGCTTTTTCTTTTTTCTGGCGCCGTACCGGGCGGCGGAGAGAATGGCCTGGTTGTCCGCTTCGCTGCCTCCGGAGGTGAAGATGATCTCCCGGGGCTCGCAGCCCAGACACCGGGCAACGGATGCGCGGGCGGCGTCCAGCGCCTCCTTGGCCTCCTGACCCACGGAATGCAGGGAAGAGGGGTTGCCGTAGATGTTTCGGAAATAAGGCGTCATGGCGTCAACGGCTTTCTGGCTCATGGCAGTGGTCGCCGCGTTATCTGCATATACACGCATGGGAAAACCTCCTGTTTTTACCTATCAAATCTATAGGTAAGAATAGCACCATTTACCCACTTTGTCAATAGGTAAAAGAGATCAGAACTCCGTGTCCATATCGCCGCAGGATCCGCCGGAATCCGGCGCTCCCGGCGGATCCCGGGATTGCTGCCGCGATTGCGGAAAAACGGTTAAAACGAGCCGTTTTTCTGCAATTCACATCTTCGGCGTGTGAATCAGTCGTTGTCACCACGGATTCAGCAGACATTACATTAAAAAAGCAGCGGCAGGAGTTTCGTCAAAATTTCCCCAAAGTCCCAGTCTGTTCCTGATTTTTCGACTTTTTCAGCGGTTACATTCCGTCCGCCGGGTCATATTAAGAGGGCAGAGAAAAAGGAGGGCTGATGGATGAGACGAATGCTGCGAACCATCGGGTTGTGGATGGTTCTTTTTGTTCTGCTGCCCTGTCAGGCGCAGGCGGCGGAGCTTTTGATTCCTGTGGGAAGGATCATCGGACTGCAGCTGCGGGACAATACCCTGACCGTAGCGGCTTATGATGATCTGCTGGGCGCCTGCGCCAAAAGCGCCGGATTGAAGATCGGTGACGAGATCGTAAAAATCAACGGCGCGGCGATCACCTGCCCGGAGGATGTGCGCCAGGCGCTGGGAGCGGAAGCCGCGCCCGTGGAGCTGACGGTGCGCCGGGGCAGCAAGCTGTGCCGCCTGCAGCTGACCCCGGAGCAGACGCCGGAGGGCCCCCGGATGGGCGTCTACCTGCGTCAGGGAATCGCGGGTATCGGAACGGTGACATTTTATGATCCGGAGACCGGTTCCTT
>CALXDT010000143.1 GCA_944387125.1 uncultured Oscillospiraceae bacterium
TTCGAAGCGTTCCTTGATTCTGTTTACGCAGCCTGATCGGCTGCGGCAGCCCCGGTTTTGGGTGAATCTGACGATCCACCCAAAACCATGGCTAGAATTGTAAAATTTCTACCAGATGGTGTCCAACGTGCACTTGCAATTTTCGCAGAAGAAAGATTCTGCACAAAAATACCATTCCAATTGGAGACGTTTACCCATGAACAACGCACAGCAGCGAAATATCGGCATCGCCCTTTCCTACATGACCCAGCTCATTCATATCATTACCAGCATTATTTACACACCGGTGATGCTGCGGCTGCTGGGACAGAGCGAGTACGGCCTGTACCAGCTGGTTATTTCGGTTACGTCTTATTTGAATCTGCTGAGTTTCGGGTTCTCATCCTCCTATATCCGGTTCTATTCCAGAGCCAAAGCCAGCGGAGAAAAGGACGCAGTGGCGCGGCTGAACGGCATGTATTTTACAGTGTTTTTTGTGATCAGCATTGTCAGCGCCCTTTGCGGCATGGAGATGCTCTGTAATACAGAGGCCATTTTTGGCAGCGGACTAAGCCCCCAGGAGTATTCCAAGGCCAGAATCCTGATGATTCTGATGGTGTTCAATGTGACGATCTCCTTTCCCTCCACAGTCTATTCCTCCATCATTTCCGCCCAGGAACAGTTCATCTTTTTAAAAACAGTGGATCTGCTGCAAGGACTGTTCAGTCCCTTGCTGACCCTTCCGCTGCTGATCATGGGCTACGGCTCTGTGGGAATGGTTTTCATTATAACCATCCTGAACGTTGGGAGACTGGCGGCAAACATCTATTACTGTCTGCGAAAACTGCATGCCAAATTCCTCTTCAGGGGATTCCGGTGGAAAACTTTGCAGGAAATGTGGATTTTTACATTCTTCATTTTTATCAATCAAGTTGTTGACCAGATCATCTGGAACGCAGACAAATTCCTGCTGGGTCGCATGATGGGCACCACGGCGGTAGCGGTCTACGGCCTGGGCAGCAATCTGAACAGCTTGTACACGCAGCTGTCCACTACCATCTCCGGGGTCTTTGTCCCGAGAGTGAACGAAATCGTAAGCCAGTCTGATGATAATTGGGCATTGACAAGGCTGTTTACCCGGATCGGACGAATCCAGTTTATGCTGCTGAGCCTGGTGCTTACCGGATTTGTATTCTTTGGAAGACAGTTTATCATTTGGTGGGGCGGCGCCGAGTATGAACAGTCCTATGACGTCGCCCTTTGGCTGATTGCGTCTCAAATTATCCCGCTGATTCAAAATATGGGGATCGAGATCCAGCGGGCAAAGAATATGCATCAGATGCGATCCCTGGTGTATCTGGCGATGAGTATTTTCAAGGTGGTGCTGAGCATTCAGCTGATTAAGCTGTGGGGCGTTGTTGGCGCGGCCATCGGTACGGCCATCGCTGTGTTTGCGGGCGAGATCCTGTTTATGAACGTCTATTACCATAAGCGGATCGGGCTGAATATGATCAGTTTTTGGAAGAGCGTTTCGTCCTTTGTCCCGACGCTGCTGGTTGCTCTGGCCGCTGGGGTGCTGATCACCCGAGTGCTGGATATCCACCGGATTTCGCAGTTTTGTCTGGGGATCGTCTTGTATACGCTGGTGTACTGCGGCGCGCTGTACACTTTGTCGATGGAGGAAGAAGAGAAGGCGCAGATAAAAGCGCTGCTGAACAAACTGCGGCGCAAAGGCTGAAAAAAGATCCTTTGGTTCAAGATCGAAAAGGTTCCGGAAGCGGCGAAGCCGTTCCGATGCAGAAATTACCAAAAGATTTGGGAACAGACTTGGAGGACAAATTATGAAAACAGCATTGATCACCGGCATTACCGGGCAGGATGGGTCTTATCTGGCGGAGTTTTTGCTGGAAAAAGGATATGAAGTCCACGGCATCACCCGTCGGGCGTCTATTTCCAACACCGGCCGGGTCGACCATCTTTTGGGGAAGATCCGCCTTCACGACGGGGATCTGACGGACAGCAGTTCCCTGATCCGGATCATCGGCCTGGTGCAGCCCGATGAGATTTACAACCTGGCCGCCCAGAGCCATGTGCAGGTGTCCTTTGACGTGCCGGAGTATTCCGGGGCCGTGGACGCCCTGGGGGTGCTGCGGATCCTGGAGGCGGTGCGGATTCTGGGTCTGACCAAGAAAACCAGAATTTACCAGGCCTCCACCTCGGAGCTGTTCGGCAAGGTGGAGGAGGTGCCCCAGCGGGAGACCACCCCCTTCCATCCCTACAGCCCCTACGCCGTGGCCAAGCAGTACGGCTTCTGGATCACCAAGGAGTACCGGGAGGCCTACGGGATGTTCGCCGTCAACGGCATTCTCTTTAACCACGAGTCGGAGCGCCGGGGGGAGAACTTCGTCACCCGGAAGATCACCCTGGCCGCCGGGCGGATTGCCGAGGGTCTTCAGGATCATCTGGAGCTGGGGAACATGGATTCCCTCCGGGACTGGGGCTATGCCAAGGACTATGTGGAGTGTATGTGGCTGATGCTCCAGCAGGAGCAGCCGGAGGACTTCGTCATTGCCACGGGAGAGCAGCACACCGTCCGGGACTTTACGGAGCGGGCCTTTGCCGCCAACGGCATGACCATCCGCTGGGAGGGCGCCGGCATCGACGAAAAGGGCTATGACCGGGAAACCGGCAAGCTGCTGGTGAGCGTCAATCCCCAGTGGTTCCGCCCCACGGACGTGGACAACCTCTGGGGGGATCCCACCAAGGCCAGAACGGTTTTGGGCTGGAATCCCCAGAAGACCAGCTATGAAGAGCTGGTGCGCATTATGGCCGTCCACGACCGGGAGCTGGCCCGCCGGGAGCGGGCGGTGAAGGAGGCGGCTGCCAAATGATGGAGCAAAACGCCAAAATCTATGTGGCCGGCCACCGGGGCATGGTGGGCAGCGCCATTGTCCGGGAGCTGAACCGCCAGGGGTACACCAACATCATTACCCGCACCCATGGGGAGCTGGATCTGTGCCGCCAGGAGGCGGTGGAGGAATTCTTCGCCCGGGAGAAGCCGGAATATGTGTTCCTGGCTGCCGCCAAGGTAGGGGGGATCGTTGCCAACGAAAGCGCGCTGGCGGATTTCCTCTATGACAACATGATTCTGGAGATGAACGTGATCCACTCCGCCTGGAAAAACGGGTGCAAAAAGCTGGAATTTTTAGGCTCCTCCTGCATCTATCCCCGGATGGCGCCCCAGCCCATGAAGGAAAGCTGCCTGCTCACCGGGGAGCTGGAAAAGACCAACGAGGCCTATGCCCTGGCCAAGATCAGCGGACTGAAATACTGCGAATTTCTCAACCGCCAGTACGGCACCGACTACATCTCCGTGATGCCCACCAACCTCTACGGCCCCAACGACAACTACCATCCCACCCACAGCCATGTGCTGCCCGCCCTGATCCGCCGGTTCCACGAGGCCAAGGCGGAGGGGAAGGAAAGCGTCACCTGCTGGGGGGACGGAAGCCCTCTGCGGGAGTTTCTGTACGTGGACGATCTGGCCAACCTGTGCGTCTTCCTGATGAACCACTACGCCGGCAACGAGACGGTGAACGCCGGGACCGGCAAGGAACTGACCATCAAGGAACTGACGGAACTGGTGGCCAAAGTCGTGGGCTATACCGGCAAGATCGAGTGGGATCCCAGCAAACCCAATGGCACGCCGCGAAAACTCCTGGACGTCAGCAAGGCGACCGCCCTGGGCTGGACGTACAAGCCCGCGCTGGAGGACGGCCTGCGCCTGGCATACGAAGATTTCCTGCATAACCCCATGCGTGCCGAGCGCTG
>CALXDT010000144.1 GCA_944387125.1 uncultured Oscillospiraceae bacterium
ATTAAATCGGCAAGAGCGGATGCCGAGAGATTTTGCCTCAGCCGAAAGTTCAAAAAGTGGAGAAATACTGTATGTATTTCCCACTTTTTGAACTGCACGGATGTGGTAAAAGATCCGGCATTCCGCCAAAGACGATTTATTCAGAGGTTCCCTTAGTTCAGAGCAGCCTTGGCCTTCTCCACCACAGCCGCGAAGGCGGCGGAATCCTGGATCGCCATCTCGGACAGGCTCTTGCGGTTCATCTCAATGCCGGCCTTCTTGATGCCGTTCATGAAGGTGGAGTAGTTCATGCCATAGGGCGCCACGGAAGCGCTGATACGGGTGATCCACAGCCGACGGTAATCGCGCTTCTTCAGCTTACGGCCTGTAAACGCGTAGTTGCCGGACTTCATGACCTGCTGCTTGGCCATCTTAAAGTGCTTGGACTTGGAACCCCAGTAGCCCTTGGCCAGCTTCAGGGTAGCATTTCTTCTCTTGCGCGTCATCATCGCGCCTTTTACTCTTGCCATTGTTCAGTATCCTCCTTCTGCCTTACTTATAGGGAATCATCTTCTTGATCGCGTCGATGTTGGTCACATCGGCATAAGCGGTAGCACGCAGATGGCGGGTACGCTTGGTGGTCTTCTTGGTCAGGATGTGGCTCTTGTAAGCGTGCGCTCTCTTAACCTTACCGGTTTTGGTCAGGTTGAATCTCTTCTTTGCACCGCTATGGGTCTTCAGCTTGGGCATAGGTAGTTCTCCTTCCGTAATCGTTTGTACTTAAGAAACTTGCTTGTTATTTCTTGGGGGTCAGGAACATGGCCATGAACCGGCCTTCCAGCTTGGGGTTCTTTTCCATGTTGGCGATCTCAGCACACTTCTGCGCGAAGTCCAGAAGCAGCTTCTCACCCAGGTTGGTGTGTGCCATTTCCCGGCCGCGGAAGCGGACGCTGACTTTCACCCGGTTGCCGTCAGCAAGGAACTTCTGCGCGGCGCGCACCTTGGTCTCCAGATCATTGGTGTCGATGCTGGGACTCATACGAATCTCCTTGATCTCAACCACCCGCTGGTTCTTCTTTGCTTCCTTCTCCCGCTTCTTCTGGTCGAAGCAGAACTTGGAATAATCCATGATCTTGCACACCGGAGGCGTGGCGTTGGGAGAGATCTTCACCAGATCCATTCCCTGCTCTTCTGCCATGGCATTGGCCTGGGCAGCAGAAACGATGCCCAACTGGGCGCCGTCGGCACCGATCAGTCGGATCTCCTTATCCCGGATCTCTTCGTTGAGCTGATGATCTAATTTTGCGATGGTAAGCACCTCCAGATAAACAACAAAAAAGCGGATGCCAAAGCATCCGCAGCATTCACACACACCGCCCCCGAAGCGGGACGTTTATGGAATATAAACCGCTTCGCTTCTGCTTGCGGTGAGGCGGATGTTCAGCCTTCTTTATTACGCAAGCATTTTATCACAGGTGTTCTTTTTTGTCAAGGGTTTTTCTAAATTCTTCCCAAAAGCCGGGCAATGGCGGCGCATTGCTCCTGTTCCCGTTCAGAAAGGCTCCGGTACACCAGTCCCGTCTGGGGATCCAGGCTCCGGGCGGTATATTCCGTGACGGTCTTCCTGGCCCGGTGGTAGGCTCTGATCAGAATCTTATCCGGCGGCTCTTTGGCGATCTCCAGGGTTTTCCCCCGCTCCCCGGGGCTGCCTGTGAGCCGGGCAATCCCCAGCAGGCTGAAAACGCTCTCCTGCTGCCGCTCCCACAGCCGCCGGGCCTGCTCCCGGGAGGCCCCGGTCAGCGTGCCGGCCAGGTACCGGTATTCCGCCGCCGCCTCCATGGCCCGAAGGGTCAGGTTCCTTACGTCCATTCCGGAGACTTCCTGCTCCGGCGGCTGCTGCCCCCGCACCCGCTGCCATACCTGCTGCTCCACACTGCCGTCTCTTTTCTCCATGACATCCCCTCCTGATTTCCAGTATAGTCCGGCCGGTGCCGGGAATTGCCTAAAAGTTTTTGGGAAAGCCCCTTTCCTTTTTCGTTCATATGTGCTATAATATAAACAATTCCGATATCCGTTCCCCCTTTCCGCCCTGAGGAGGTGCGCCCATGCCCAGAACCAGCAACAAAGCCCAATTGATCATGGAGTATGTGAACCAATTCATTCAGGAAAACGGCTATGCCCCCTCTGTCCGGGAGATCGGGGCGGCTGTGGGTCTGCGCTCCACCGCCTCGGTGAGCTACCATCTCCAGGCGCTGCAGCAGGCAGGGCTTTTGCAGGCTCCCGGCGCCAAGGGGCGCAAGCGCGCCCTGGCCACCGGCGCGCGCCCGGGGCAGATTCCGGTGGTGGGCGTTGTCACCGCCGGCATGCCCATTCTGGCGGTGGAGAACCAGGAGGGCACCCTTCCCTGGAACGATCCCGGGTGCTTTGCCCTGCGGGTCCGGGGCGACAGCATGGTGGGCGCCGGGATCCTGGACGGGGACAAGGTGGTGGTTCGCCCCCAGCCCTCCGCCGACGATGGGCAGATCGTGGTAGCCCGGATCGGAGACGAGGCCACCGTCAAGCGCATTCGCCGCCGGAACGGGGAGGTTTGGCTCCTGCCGGAAAACGACGCCTACGAACCCATCGACGGCGCCCATGCGGAAATCATCGGCCTGGTCAAGGCCGTGGTGCGGGAATATTGAAAATTGTCCGCTGGCGAAGAAAAAAAGTGCTTGACAAACGGACACAAATGCTGTTTAATAAGCATAACATCATTTGAAACCATCGAAGCGGGAGTAAAGCTGCAAGGCGCATCCACAGAGAGTTCCGCACAGCTGAGAGCGGAGCGACAGCGAGGCAGCAAATGGGCCGCGGAGGGCAGGGGGAAAGAGGCTTGCCTTGAGTATCTTCTGACGCATTGCCAGCGTTATCGGGCAGTCGGTGTGTTGGCACCGGGCGAGGCGGCCGCGAAAGCGGCAAACAAGGTGGTACCGCAGAAATCGTATTTCTGTCCTTGTTCCCCCAGGGGAACAAGGACTTTTTTATTCCCAAACCATATTGAAGGAAAGGAGAAACCGCATATGTATGATCCCAGAAGGCGATGGCGGCCCGGAACCCATTCCCCGGATATTTGCCCATCTCACCACATCTGCTATGAAAAGGAGCGTATTGCTATGAAAAAGATTCTTTCTCTGATCCTGTCCGTTTTGATGATCCTGTCCATGACCGCCTGCGGCGCTTCCTCCTCCCCGGAGGACGCCGGCTACACCGTCGCCATTGTCCAGCAGATGGATCATCCCTCTCTGGACGAAATCCGCACATCCGTCGTGGCCCGGCTGGAAGAACTGGCTGCGGAAAAGGGCATTTCCCTCCAGATTGAAGAATACAACGGCCAGAACGACCAGTCCGCGCTGAACCAGATCGGCGCCCAGGTGGTGGGCGACGGCTGCGATTTAATCATCCCCATCGCCACCCTGGCCGCCCTGTGCATGGTCACTGCGGCGGAAGGCACGGAGACTCCCATTGTCTACGCCGCCATTTCCGACCCCGCCTCCGCCGGTCTGACCGGTCTGTCCAACGTCACCGGCACCTCCGACGCCCTGAACACCCCCTTCATTCTGGATATGATGCTGGCGGTTCAGCCGGATGTCCAAACCGTCGGGCTGCTGTACTCCAACAGCGAGGTCAACTCCGCCGCCCCCATTGCCGAGGCCAAGGCCTATCTGGAGGAAAAGGGCATTGCCTACCTGGAAAAGACCGGCAACACCACCGATGAAATCCTCTCCGCCGCCGCCTCTCTGGTGGATCGTGTGGACGCGGTGTTCACCCCCACAGACAATGTGGTCATGGCCGCGGAAACCGCGGTGGCCGAGATTCTCACCGGCGCGGGGATCCCCCACTACACCGGGGCCGATTCCTTTGTGGAGGCGGGAGCCTTCGCCACCTGCGGCGTCAACTATACGGATCTGGGCGCCAAAACCGCCGAGATGGCCTTTGATATCCTCATAGGCGGCCAGATTCCCGAATATCATGTGATGGACGGCGGCATTATCACCGTCAACGGCGACACCGCCGACGCCATCGGCCTGGACTGCAGCCCCCTGACGGATATGGGCAGCATCTTTGAAACCATTGCCGTCGGCGAATAAGCCCTTCCCGCAGCCCCTTGGCTTTTCCAAGGGGTTGCCTCCACGGAAACCCCATTTTTGTTAAAGGAGAATTCCCATGATTTCCTCAGCCGTTATTTTCAGCGCCCTGGAGCTGGGCTGTGTCTATGCCCTGGTGGCTCTGGCCCTGTTTCTAAGCTACCGGGTGCTGAACATTGCCGACATGACCACCGACGGCGCCTTTACCCTGGGCTGCGCCGTCTCCGCCACAGTGGCCCTGGCAGGGCATCCTCTGCTGGCGTTTCCGGCCGCCATGGCCGCAGGCGCCTGCGCCGGATTCCTCACCGCCTTTTTGCAGACCAAGCTGAACATCCCCTCCATTCTGGCGGGTATCATCACCAACACCGGCTTGTACACGGTGAATCTGGCCATTATGGGCTTCTCCTCCAACGTAAACCTCATGGGCAAGGACACTTTGTTTACCCTGGTGCAGCCCCATTTGGGCGCAGTCTACAAGCTGCTGCCTGCGGCGGTGATCACCCTTGCGGCAGCGGTGCTTCTGGTGCTGTTCCTCATGACCCGGCTGGGGCTTTCCATCCGCGCCACGGGAGATAATCCGGACATGGTGCGGGCTTCCTCCATCAATACCGCCTTTACCATCACCGTAGGACTGTGCATCTCCAACGCCCTGACCGCCCTCAGCGGCGCGGTGCTGGCCCAGTACCAGAAAACCGCGGACATCAACCTGGGCACCGGCATGGTGATCATCGGCCTGGCTTCCCTGATCATCGGGGAGACCCTGCTGCCCCGGGGCAGGCTGTGGGTGAAGGCCCTGGCCGCCGTCCTGGGCTCCATCCTCTACCGGTTCATCATCGCCCTAGCCCTGCGGATGGATCTGCCCAGCGAATGTCTGAAGCTGATCTCCGCCACCATTGTGGCCCTGGCCATCGGCCTGCCCGCCATCAAAGCCGCTTTGAAACCTGCCACGAAAGGAGGCCGGGACCAATGCTGACCCTGCGCAACATTTCCAAAACCTTCAATCCCGGCACTGTCAATGAAAAAACCGCCCTGTCCGGCATTGACCTGCACCTGGACAAAGGCGACTTCATCACCATTCTCGGCTCCAACGGCGCGGGGAAATCCACCCTTTTCGGCGCCATCGCCGGTTCCTTTGTGGCGGACACCGGCTCCATTCAGCTGGACGGCCGGAACATCACCAACCTGCCGGACTACAAGCGCAGCAAATACATCGGCCGGTTGTTCCAGGATCCCCTGAAGGGAACCGCGCCCAGCATGACCATTGAGGAAAATCTGGCTCTGGCCTATCTGCGGGCGTCGGGGGCGCACTTCCCCTTCTCCATGATCACCAGAGCCGACCGGCAGCTGTTCCGGGAAAAGCTGGCCATGCTGGAGCTGGGGCTGGAGGATCGGATGGATCACCCGGTGGGGCTGCTTTCCGGCGGCCAGCGTCAGGCGCTGACCCTGCTGATGGCCACCCTGGTGACTCCCAAGCTGCTGCTTCTGGACGAACACACTGCCGCCCTGGATCCCGCCACAGCGGAAAAGGTGCTGGATCTGACAAAGCGGATCGTGGGGGAAAACCACATTACCTGTCTGATGATCACCCACAACATCCCATCGGCTCTGAACCTGGGCAACCGCACCATCATGATGAAGGACGGCCGGATTGTCCTGGAGCTGCAGGGACAGCAGCGCAAAGACATGACCACCGAGCGGCTTTTGAAAGCCTTCCGGGAACAGGGCATGGAAAACGACCGGGTTCTGTTCAGCGCGGAATAACGGAAGGCGAATTCCTGCCGTCTCCGGCGCCTCCGGAGGCTTGCTTTTCCGGGGATTTTTCCCTATGCCGGCGTCAGCCGCAGGATCCGCAGAATGCAGACAGATACAGGGAGAGGGATATGAACCATTTCGCAGTGATCGATACGGAGACCAATTGGGCGGATCAGGTAATGTCCATCGGCACGGTTTTGGCGGAGGCCGGCGGGTTCCGCTCCTGGGCGGGAAAATACCACGTCCTGTTCCCGGAATGCCAGATGGGCGGCATGTACTGGGACGCCCTGTTCCTGGATACGCCGGTAAACCCGATTCTCTGCAGCCGGGAAGCCGCCATGGCAGATCTGTGCTCCTGGCTCCGAAGTCAGGGGATCACTGCCGTGTTTGCCTACAACGCCCGGTTTGACCGGACGCACCTGCCGGAGCTGGAGGAATTTTCCTGGTATGACATTATGCCCATGGCCGCCTACCGGCAGCACAATCCCAAGATTCCCGCCCAGGCGCCCTGCTGGTCCACCGGGCGGCTGAAACGGGGCTACGGGGTGGAGCCCATGCTCCGTCTGCTGTCCGGAGACGATTCCTACCGGGAGACCCACAACGCCATCCTGGACGCCATAGATGAGCTGGCGATTATGCGCCTGCTGGGGCATGGGCTTTCCGCCTATTCCCCGCTGTAGACCGGCGCTTCCCGCCGGCTTACAGCGGAAACAAAACTAAGGAACCTCTGAATAAATCGTCTTCGGCGGAATGCCGGATCTTTTACCACATCCGTGCAGTTCAAAAAGTGGGAAATACATACAGTATTTCTCCACTTTTTGAAGGTTCGGCTGAGGCAAAAT
>CALXDT010000145.1 GCA_944387125.1 uncultured Oscillospiraceae bacterium
ATTTTGCCTCAGCCGAAAGTTCAAAAAGTGGAGAAATACTGTATGTATTTCCCACTTTTTGAACTGCACGGATGTGGTAAAAGATCCGGCATTCCGCCGAAGACGATTTATTCAGAGGTTCCTTAGAGAATCCTATGGGGAGAACGCCGCAAAATGGCGCGTAAAAAACCGGGGCTGCCGGCGGCAGCCCCGTGACGTTTATCATTCAATCAAAATCGTAGCAGAACACATGCCCGCCGATCTCGCCCCAGACGTTGTCGTTCACCGGGTACTGGGCAAAGTATACCACATCCTCCGGCAGAACATAGGGGCCGTACAGCGCCCAGTCGATGGCGTCATACTGCGCCTGGGTCGGCTCCGCATCCTCCAGGAACTTGGTGGATCGGAACTGGTTGTCCGCATAGATAACCCCTTCAATGCTGTCCGGGAAGCCTTCGGAAACCATACGGTTAAACACCACTTCCGCCACGGCCCGCTGACCTTCCATGGATTCGCCCCGGGCTTCCACCCAGACCATGCTGGCCAGCAGATTCAGCTGCTCATAGGTCAGCTGGATCTGCGGATAGCGGCACTCCACCTGCTCCCGCTCCGGCGGGGTGTAGATGAACGGTTCCTCGGGCATCGCCTCGGGATCATAGATCCAGGCGCCGCTGTATCCGGCCACAATGAAGTCCTGAATGAAGCCGTTTTCAAATCCGTCCTTCAGCTTCCAATAGTCATAATTGGGTTCAAAGGAATCGTTGACAAAGATTTTTCCGTCCTTGGTCATGCCTGTGAGCACGAGGAAGTGCTGCCCCTCGGTAAAGGAGGAATTGCTGTTCACCAGAACAATGATGATCTTGCCTTCCTTCAGCGCCTTCAGCGCCTCGTGCCAGTTTTCGGCCTTATGGTAAGGCAGCTGCAGCGCTGTGGAGGCGATTTCCAGCCGCTCCACATTGTTCAGTCCCTGGCCGCCGAAATAGCGGGCCAGTTCATCAGGCAGGTATTCATGACCGGTCAAGTAAGTAGCGACCATGGCAACGGATGTAATGCTGCACCCATTGGAGGCAATGGTACCGTTTGCATAGCGGGTTTCGGGATAATCCGTCTGGAAATACAGCGGCACGTCCGCCTTCCACAAGATGTTCGCGTCCTCCTGGGGGGGCTGGGTTTCTTCCACTTCCGTGGGCTGGGTTTCTTCCGCTTCTGTGGGCTGGGTCTCCGGCGCTGCCGCCTCCGCCGGCTCTTGGGCTTCCTCCGGCTGGGTCTGCGCTGCGGGGGCCGTCTCTTCAACCGGCTCTTCCTGAGGCTGGGTCTCCATTCCCTGCCCCCAGGTCTCCTGGCTGCGCTTCAGCGCCTCGGGATCCTCACTGGAAAGAGTCGCGTCTGTATATTCCTCTGCGCCGGCAGGCACCATTCCGCCCTGGAGCAGGAGCACCAGTGCCAGCAGCAGGCTGATCCATTTTATCTTTTTTCTCACCATAACATCCCCTTCCCAATCCCGAAAACGGATTTCCCTTTCATGGATTCGGCTGACGTATAATATATTTGATTATAGCACATTTTTCCAAATATACAAGCACTTTTTTCCCGGGGAAACTTCCTCTCCGGGAAAACAAACAGACCTTCTTTCAGGAAAAACTCCCGCAAAAGGTTCCCGGAACCGCCGTCCGCGGGGGAAGAACAGCGGCTTTTCTTCCCCATGCCGCTTCCAGCTATTTCCACAAACAGAAAAAAGAGCCGAACCTTCCACAGAAAGTTCAGCATCTTGCACAGAAGGGCGCCGCAATGCGGCGCCCAAATCTTGGTTTATTTGCCCAGGAATTCCCTGGTCACCTCCACAATGTGCTCTGCGCTGAGGCCGAACTGCTTCAGCAGCGCGGCGGCGGAACCGGAGTGGCCGAACTCGTCATTGACGCCGATCCGGCGCACCGGGGTAGGCAGCTTCTCAGCCAGGACGCCGCAGACCGCTTCGCCCAGACCGCCCAGAATGTTGTGCTCCTCGCAGGTGATCACACGTCCGCAAATTCTGGCGGCTTCCAGCACCAGTTCCTCGTCCAGAGGCTTGACCGTAGCCATGTTGATCACCATGGCGCTGATGCCCATTTCCGCCAATGTCTTCCCGGCTTCCATGGCCTCAGCCACCAGCAGGCCGTTGGCGATGATGGCGACATCGGTACCCTGCTGCAGCACCTCGCCCTTTCCGATGGTGAAGGTGAAGGTCTCCGCATCGTGGAACACCGGCACCGCGGAACGGCCGAAGCGCATGTACACAGGGCCTTCATGCTCGTAGGCAGCCTTGACCATCGCCTTGGCCTCCACATCGTCCGCAGGGCTCATGACCACCATGCCGGGGATGGAGCGCATCAGCGCGTAGTCCTCGCAGCACTGATGGCTGGCGCCGTCCTCGCCTACGGAGATGCCGCCGTGGGTGGCGCCGATTTTTACGTTCAAATGGGGATAGCCGATGGAGTTGCGCACCTGCTCAAAGGCACGTCCCGCGGCAAACATGGCGAAGCTGCTGGCGAAAGGCACCAGCCCCATAGCCGCCGCGCCCGCGGCTACCGCCATCATGTTGCCCTCGGCAATGCCGCAGTCAAAGTGGCGTTCCGGATAGGCCTTCTTGAACACGCCGGTCTTGGTGGCCGCAGCCAGGTCGGCGTCAAATACGATCAAATCTTCATGCTCCGCGCCCAGCTCCTTCAGGGCATTGCCGTAGCTGTCCCGGGTGGCGATCTTCTTTACGTCTGCCATCTTACATGCCCTCCAATTCCGTCATTTTTGCCTTCAGCTCAGCCATGGCGGTGGCGTACTCCTCGTCGTTGGGCGCCTTGCCGTGCCAGGAGGCCTGATTTTCCATAAAGGAGATGTCCTTGCCCTTGGTGGTCTTCATCACAATGGCAAAGGGCTTGCCCTTGGTCTTTCTGGCCTGGGCAAAGGCGTCCTCGATCTGCTGGAAATCATGGCCGTCGATCCGCTCCACTTCAAACCCGAAGGCCTCCAGCTTCTCGGGAATGGGATAGGGGCTCATGACATCCGCCACGGCGCCGTCGATCTGCAGACCGTTGTTGTCCACAATCACCACCAGGTTGTCCAGCTTGTAGTGGGCGGCGAACATGCAGGCCTCCCACACCTGGCCTTCCTGAATCTCGCCGTCGCCCAGCAGGGTGTACACCCGGGCGTCCTTGCCCATTTTTTTCGCGGCCAGCGCCATGCCGCAGGCGCAGGAGATGCCCTGACCCAGAGAGCCGGTGGACATATCCACGCCGGGGACGGTGTTCATATTGGGATGCCCCTGGAGATAGCTGCCCAGGTGCCGCAGAGTGGGCAGATCCTCCACCGGGAAGAAGCCCCGATAGGCCAAAGTGGAATACAGGCCGGGAGCGGTGTGCCCCTTGCTGAGCACGAACCGATCCCGATCCGCCCACTGGGGATTTTGAGGATCGATGTTCATTTCCTTAAAGTACAGATAGGTGAACATTTCCGCGGCAGACAAACTGCCGCCGGGATGGCCTGCCTTCGCGCCATGGGTGCTCTCTACAATGCCCATGCGCACCTTACAGGCCGTGATTTGCAGCTGCTTCATTTCCTGGGGTGTCATAGCGTCCTCCTTCTTCATTGCGGGCAGTCTCTTCCCGCAGCTGTTTTTCAGATGGTTTCGCCTTTTACCGGCGGATACAGACTTATTATACAGTTGGTACACAGGGTTTGTCAATCGCCTGGCTCCGAAACGGTTCGAAATATACTTACTTCGTTTTGCTCATCCGCGGTTTTCCCGCTTTCCCCAGGCTGCGGATCAGCAGGGTCAGCAGCACCACAGCGCCCAGGCAGGCGCTCATGACACTGTAGGCAAAGACCGCCTCATTTCCCCGGCGCTGCACATAGTATTCCATGTATCCCGCGCCGCCGATGCCCGCGGCCATCGCCAGCCACAGCAGCAGGTACCAGGGTCGGAAGCCCCGGTTCCTCACCAGCCGCCGGGAAAACAGGATCGCCGCCAGCGCAATGCCCAGGGCGCCCAGCACCTGCACCACACTGACAAAGCCGTTGCTGCGGAAGAACAGGGAATCGTACCGGGTGCTGTCCAGCACCACCTGGGACGCGCCGTAGCACATCAGGAAAATCAGGCAAAGATCCCCGTCTTGCCGCCTGCCCAGACGGTTTTCCCGGCGGTACCAAAGCCCCAGTACCACAAACAGCACAGCAGCCACCATGGCCTGGATCAAAAAGGTAGCCAGCCGATACTCCACCGCCCCGGAGACCGCGTTTGTCACCGGATATACCCAGGGAAGGGAGCGGACGGACTCCACCACCTGCCCCCGGTCGGAGGAATTGAAAAAGGAAGCCTGCCGCCCTACAGCGATCCCGGCCGCTCCCGCCAGCGACATGCAGTCCAGCATCATGGACAGGTTCCTGTGCAGACCCAGCAGACGCAGCAGCGCCGCCCCCAGGAAGCACCCCAGGAACACCCCCGTCAGGGCATAGCCTCCGGTGGTGTAATCGGTCATGGCGGAAACGAATCCGTCATAGCTGTCCGCCCGGCTGTACCAATGGAAGAATCTGGCCGCCGCCAGGCTCAGGACAATGCTCACCGGCACCACCCCGAAGCCCGCCACGGCGTTGCCGGAGACATCCAGGTAAAGCGCCAGAAAAAAGCAGATGGCGGCAGCCGACGCCAGAGTCAGCACAATGGAATTCCAGTAGATCACAGTCTCCCCGTTGATCAAGGCGATCTGCTCCATAGGCTCAACCTCCCTCCGGCACTGCCGTGGCAAAATAAATAATATCGCTGATTTTCCGCTGCTGGCCGTACACCGGCCGGTTAATCAGAGTATCGTTCATCACAATGGCCGCCGTCTGGCCGCCGTCCAGGCAATAGGCCATTTTGCAGCCTGTGGCCGCCACGTGCTGGGTAAAGGTGGCCACGGTGGGAATATCCTGATAAGGTCCTTCGGTATTGGCCGTTACCACAATGTAGTGCAGCTCCCCCATTTGGCACAGAGCCGCCCGGGCATAGCCCTCCATGATCTCGCCCACGCCGTACCAGGTGTGCTCCTGAACCTGGTAATCCTCCACCAGAACCGGGCCGAAGGCCAGACTGAATTGGATGTCGTTTTCATCCACATAGGCCTGGGCGTCCTCCACGGTAAGGATCTCCCCGCCGTAAGTAAAGTGCATGTCTCCGCTGCCGTCGATGTAGCAGGTTTCTGCGTAGGTGCCCTCCACCCGGCGGGCCTGGCCTTCATAGACCACAGCGCCAAAGTCCCGGAACCGGTAGAAATCGCCGCTGGAGGCCACCACCGCATTGACGCTTTCGGCCATCTCCGTGGTCAGGTACTGCATATCCGAGCCGTACTCGCCTCCGGCCAGATGCCGGCGGAACTGCGACGGATGGGAGATTTTGATCTCCGAGAAGGTATACACAGAGCCGTCGTGCACTTCCTTCCAGGTGACGGCAAAGATGCTCTCATCCAGATAGTAGTTCACCACACTGTCCTGAAACAGCTCCGTCTCCGTGGAGAAGTACATGGGCTGCCCGTCCAGCAGGTACTCCGCCTCCTTCAGAACCTGGGTCAGGTCGGACGGGTCGTCCGCCTGGCCGTAGCAGTCCTGGTTGGGCTCCGGCGCCACCTGCGCCCCTTCCTCGATCCAGTAGATCTTCCGAACCGGCGGCGCTTCCGTAGGCTCCTCCGGCCGTTCCATGGACAAAAGTCCATTCCGCACACTTTGCAGCTCCCCGGACAGGTGCTGGTCAAACTGCTGGGAAATGGCCATATCGGGAACCTCGGCATGGGCAGTCTCCTTCGGCCGTCCCAGGTAAAGGAACATATGATTCAGCAGCATCCAGGTGGCGGCCGCAGACGCCGG
>CALXDT010000146.1 GCA_944387125.1 uncultured Oscillospiraceae bacterium
ATTTTGCCTCAGCCGAAAGTTCAAAAAGTGGAGAAATACTGTATGTATTTCCCACTTTTTGAACTGCACGGATGTGGTAAAAGATCCGGCATTCCGCCGAAGACGATTTATTCAGAGGTTCCTTAGAATCTTTCATTTTAATCAAGCAAGCACCGCCTTGGGGCGCTGCCCAATCGGATTCTCCAATGAACAGCTTTCGTCCGAATGGATGAAAGGTTTTCAAGGAGAATCCCTATGACATTTCACATTATAAAATAAAGAACGAGGATTCCACCCTATGAAAAAACCACTTTCCATTCTTCCCCTTCTCCTGGCGGGGATGCTGTGCGCCTGTACGCCCGCCCCGTCCCAGAGCACTACCCTGCCTTCCTTCACAGAAACGACCCTCCCTGCCGAAACCACCCAGCTCCCTGCCGAAACCACCCAGGCCCCTGCCCAGACCCCTGCGGCCGGGGAACTGACGGCAGAGGAACAGCTGCAGCAGATCGCCGCCAACCGGGACCTTTGGCTCTTCGACCTGGAGCCTGACAGCGCGTCGGCCTGGTTCTTTGCCGTCACCGACCTGGATCACAACGGCCAGCTGGAGCTTCTGTCCACCACCTGTCAGGGAACCGGGCATTTCTCCCAGAACCGCATCTGGGAGGTGGGCGCCGACGGTCTGACCGAAGGGATCCAGTCCCTTACCATGGAGGAATCCAAGGCGGATCTTTCCTTCCAGGACGAAGCGGTGTGCTACTTTGACCAGGGGACGGGGTTGTATTATTACATATTCACCGATCTCCTGAAGGTCGGCGCGCCCGAATATCACTACAGTGTGCGCTCCATCATCTTCTCCCAAGGGGAGCTGTTCGACCAGACGCTTGCCACCAAGTCTGAGCTCTACCAGGAAAACGGCACCACCGAGATCACCTGCCAGGACGCCGAGGGAAACACCATCTCCCAGGAAGCCTATGACAGCGCCGCGGCGGACTTCTACGCCGGTCTGCCCTCCCACACCGTAAGCCTGGGCTGGCTGGACAGCACCGAAGTGGATCTGTTCAATCTGGACGAGGCAGCTTTGACCCAGCTCCTTTCCGAAAGCTATCAGACCTTTGCCGCGGAATAAGCGGAACGGCCTTTGCGCGATCCTCCGAAGGGCTGCGGCTCTTCGGAGGAATTGCATTCCTGTGATTTCTGTGATAAAATGATGAAACCGCCGAATCAAGCGTCTGCCCCATCCCCGCAGTCCAAAAGTGGGAAATCCATACAGGATTCCTCCGCTTTTGGGAGGTCGCGGCCGGGTCAAAAGCTCTCGGCTTCCGCTCTTGTGATTTCATCAGAGCATCCCCTGACTGTTCCCAATATCGGAGGTATCTCCTATGGATGATTCCCGTTTCCTGTATGTTTTGTTTTCCTCCACGCCCTACCGCATGGGCAGCTGGATCCGCCGTGTCACCGGGGAGCCGTATAACCACGTCTCCATTGCCACCGAGGCGGATCTGAGCACCCTGTATTCCTTTGCCCGGCGGTACTACCATACCCCCTTCTACGGCGGCTTTGTCACGGAGCATCCCAGCCGCTACCACCACGGCGGCACCGCCGCCGGCATCTGCCTGTACCGGCTCCCGCTGACCCGGGAGCAGTGGCAGAAGCTGCAGACCATCCTTGCCCCCATGCGCCGCCACCAGGAGCGCTACCTGTACAACCACCTGTCCGCTCTGGCCGCGCCGCTGCACCGGAAGATCCCGGTGCGGGACGCCTTTACCTGCGCGGAATTTACCGTCTCTGTTTTGGGCGCCCTGGGCTTCGGCTTTGACCCCAGCCGGTTTTATACCATCGGCGCCATTGCCCGGCAGCTGGAGCCTTACCACATCTATACCGGGCATTTTCCCGATACGGAGGCCACGGATCCGGTATTCTTCGATCCAAAGCCGGTAAATCATCCTCTGGGGGTCAGCACCGCCAGCTTCCTGCGTCTGCTGTGGCGGGCTGCCACGGTTTGAATTGTTTCCTTCCTTTCCCGGGAAGCTTCCGACATTTTCCATGAAGATTTTGTGAAAACCCTTTGCAAACCCGGAAAAATGTGATATAGTATCTTAGGTTATTATGACGTTGTTATGAAAACCCCACCGCCGGCACAAAATGCCGGCTTTCTCCGCCGGTTATGGAGGGATTTGAGCGGCTTTCCGCCTTCCCTCCCCAGGCGGCATAAGCTCTGAAGCAATCGTCCGGGGCGGAATGCCGGGTCTTTTGTCCCGCCCGCGCCTGTTAAAGCGCGGCCCTTGCCGGTTTCATCAGCGCTTCCCTGGATTTTCATATCCATATATAAGATGATAAAGAGGCGACATTATGCAAGATCTTTCCCGTATCTCTGTGGTACTCCCGTCCCTGGATCCGGACGAAAAACTCATTACCGTGGTAGACGGCCTGCTGGAATACGGCTTTACCGACATCATTCTGGTCAACGACGGCAGCAAGCCGGAGAATCTGCACTACTTTTCGGATTTGGCGCGGCAGCACCCCCAGATCCACCTGCTGCACCACGAGGTAAACAAAGGCAAGGGCGCCGCCCTGAAAAACGCCTTCCGCTGGTTCCTGGAAAACCGTCCCGATGGCTTCGGCGTTGTCACCGTAGACGGCGACAACCAGCACCACCCGGAAGACACCCGCGCCTGCTGCGAGCATATGCTCCAGACCCACCACTGCGTTCTGGGCTGCCGGGACTTCTCCCTGGAGCATGTTCCGGCCCGCAGCCGTTTCGGCAACCGGATCACCTCCCTGGTGTTCAAAGTCTTCTGCGGCATGACCATTTCCGACACCCAAACCGGCCTGCGGGCAATTCCCAGAGATGCTCTGAAGATCCTTGTAAATGTGGCCGGCGACCGGTTTGAGTATGAGACCAATATGCTTCTGGCCTTTAAAACCAACGGCATTCCCTTTGACGAAGTGAAGATCCGCACCGTGTATATCGAAGAAAACAAAAGCTCTCATTTCCGGGTGATCCGCGATTCCTGGCGGATCTACAAGCTGATCCTGGCGCACTTCTTCCGCTACACCGCCAGCTCTCTGATCAGCGCGCTGGTGGATACCGGGCTGTTCTCCCTGTTCAGCTGGCTCTTCCGTTCCGTGCTGCAGGGGTTTGCCCTCACCGCCGTATCCGTGGTGGGCGCCCGGGCGATATCCTCCCTGCTGAATTTCTTCATGAACAAGCAGCTGGTCTTCCGCTCCCAGGCAAGCACCGGCCGGGCTTTGGTTCGGTATTACTGTCTGGCGCTGCCCCAGATGGCGGCGCAGATGCTGCTGACCCAGGGGGTTTACATACTTTTCCGTGTCGGCGACCATGCAGGCTTTGCCCGCACCGTTCTGTACGTGATCGTGATGACGATCCTGTATTTTACCAGCTATATGATCCAGCAGCGCTGGGTCTTCGCACCGCAAAAATCCAAGTAAGAGGTTGATGGTTATGAGCAAGAACAATACCCCCACTGTGGAAACCGGAAAGCCGGCAAAGCAAAAGAAGAAAGGCAGCGGCCTGCTGGGCAGGATCATCCGCCGGTTTTTTCTGCTGCTGTTTACCATCATTGCCCTGGCTGTGGCGGCTCTGTGCCTGGTGCTGAACCTGGTGTTCAACGGCCCGTCCCCTGCGGCTCAGGAGCTGCTGACCATGGCGCTGATCGAAGCCAGCGCTACCAAATGGGTGCCCGCGCTGTTCATCGGCGAAGAAGCCGTGGCGGAGATCCAGTCCAGCGAAAACATTGAAATGAGTTCCGATCAGACGGATACCTCCCTGGTGGTGGTACAGAAGGACTCTGCCATCAGCGCCACCACCGACGAGTGGGCCAATTACCCCGATGGAATCCGCATTGAGCGGGTCTCCGGCGATACTTACAACGCCCATGTGATGATTATCCGCGATCCCAGCCAGGTGTATCTGGGCACCTCCGCCGAGAACGGCACGTTCCCCAACCGGGGCAAGCGGATCAACCAGGCCATTGAGGATCACGGCGCCATCGCCGCCATCAATGCCGGCGCCTTTAACGACGACGGCACCGGCAACGCCGCCAACGGCAGCACGCCCCTGGGTCTTGTCATGTCTGACGGTCAGTGCCTTTGGACCAGCGGCAAGCAGCCGGGTCTGGAGGGCTTTGCCGGCTTCACCGAGGACGACGTGCTGGTGGTCTCCAGCACCAACCTTTCCCGATCCGAAGCTGAGAGCCTGAACATCCGGGACGGCTGCTGCTTTGGCCCCGCCCTGATTATCAACGGCGAGCAGAACATGGAGGCCTATAACAACAATTCCGGTCTGAATCCCCGTACCGGCATCGGCCAGAGGGCTGACGGCGCGGTAATCTTCGTGTGCATTGACGGCCGTCAGCCCAGCTCCCTGGGCGGCACCTATGCCGACCTGATCAACATCATGGTGGAATACGGCGCCGTCAACGCCTGCAACATGGACGGCGGCTCCTCCACGGTGATGATGTACCGAAACACCTACGGCCAGCTGGAGACCGACGAAGAGACCGACAGCGAGGTCGTTATGGTGAACAACTACTCTCTGCTCCAGTCCGAGCCGAGACGGATGCCGACCTACTGGATGGTTCGGGCCGCAGAGTAAGGAGGGAAGCCGGTTATGTACAAAGGGAAATTCGACCAAAAGAATAAGCAGGAAACCGCGGACGTTCAGGAGCTGCTGGCTCAGCGCAGCCGCTCCAATCAGAAGGAAGCCGCCGCTGCCCGCTCTGCCGGCCAGCGCCCCGGCGCCGATGCCGCGTCCCGGCAGAACCCCTCCGCCGGGAAAGCCGCTGCCGACCGTCCTGCCGGAAAGGCCCCCGCTGCCCGTCCGGCGGCTGCCAGCCAGCGCCCTGCCTCCGGCAGACCCGCCGCTGCCCAGGGAAAGCGCCCCGCTCCGGCTCCCGTGCCGGCGAAGGCACAGCCCCGGGGACCCCGTCTGGGCGGCGTGATCTTCTACACCTTGTATTTTCTGTTTATTCTGATTTTCTTCCTGGGCACCTACATCGGCCTGCAGTGGCTCAACGGCTGGCTGGTGGACTTTGAGGCTGCCCAGCCCACGGTGAAGGCCGAGCAGGTCTTTACCCAGCTGTTTACGGATCCCGACTGGGGCGAGCTGTACGATGCCTCGGGCGTCCAGGATTCCCCCTACGAAGGCAAGGAAGAGTTTGTTGCCTACATGGAATCCCATGTGGATGCCTCCCAGCTGACCTATCTGGAAACCTCCGCCGGTCTGTCCGGGGATAAGAAATACGTTGTGCGCATGGGCGACGAAGACGTTGCCACCTTCACTTTGACGGACAAGAACAGTGTAGGCGACACCTCCCTGACCGACCTGGAGAATCTGGAAAACATTACCCAGATCCCCGACTGGCAGCTGGGCGCGGTGGAAGTCTTCTTTGAACGGGAAAACAGCTACCGAATCGTGAAGGTCAACGGACACACCGCCCTGGTCAACGGCGTTGCCCTGGACGATACCCACACCATTCAGATTGCCACCACCAAGGCGGAGGAATACCTGCCGGAGGGCACCGCCGGCGTCAGCATGTGCACCCAGGAAATCACCGGTTTGTTTACCCAGCCTGAAGTGATCATCCAGGATGAGGACGGCAACGCGATGGAAGTGACCTACGACGAAGCGACCCAGACCTTTACCGAGCGCACCGTGGCCAACACCATCACCGCCGAGGAGCAGGATGCTGTGGTCAACGCCGCCAAGACCTTCTGCCTGTGGATGATCGAAGAGGTGAAGGATCGGGGCGAGGTGGCCAAGTATTACGATCCCTCCGGCGAGGTCTACAGCACCATCGTCAAAACCACCGAGCTGTGGATGCAGGATCACAACGGCTATGAGTTCAAGGATGTGAGTGTCACCAACTATGCCCGGTATACCGACACCCTGTTCTCCGCCCAGATCTCCCTGAAGCTTACCGTCACCCGTACCGACGGCACCACCCGGGATTACGGCTATGCCCAGTCCCTGTTCTTCCAGAAGAACGACAGCGGCAATTGGCTGTGCTTCAAGGCCACCAACGATGACATTTCCCAGCCTGTGGGCAAGGTGCGCCTGACCTTCATGCAGGGAGATACCCAGCTGCACAGCGACTTCTTCTACACCGACGCCACCGAGATCATCACCCCTGTTATCTCCTCTGTGGAGGAGGGCAAGGTATTCACCGGCTGGGTACAGCGGGTGGAGGATGAATCCGGCAGAACCGTACTTCAGCTGGTGTTCCAGCCGGATGAAAACGGCAAAGTCACCATTGCCGAAGGCACCACCCTGGAACCCATGACCCTCTATGCCCTGTTTGAAGACGCGGACGAGGTCAGCACCGAATCCGCTTCCACCGATGAAACCACCACCGGCGAAACCACCGCTGAAACCACACCCCAAACCACAGAAGGAGGCGCATAAGCCATGACCGCGATCCTCGATCAACTGGCAATTTCCTTCGATCTGCCCATACTGGACTGGATCCGGGAAAACCTGGCCTGCGAATTCCTGGATACCCTCATGCCCATCATCACCCTCTTCGGTGACGGCGGCGTCTTCTGGATCGCCGTGGCCGTGCTGCTGCTGATCTTTCCCAAAACCCGGAAAACCGGTCTGGGCATGGGCTTTGCCCTGCTGCTGGGACTGCTGGTGTGCAACGTGACCCTGAAGCCCCTGGTGGGTCGGATCCGTCCCTATGATTTCCAGTGGGAGCATTTTCAAATCTCCATCCCGCTGCTCATTGAAGCGGAAACCTCCCTGTCCTTCCCTTCGGGGCATACCATCGCCTCCTTTGAGGCGGCCACGGTACTGCTGAAAAACGATAAGCGCATGGGCATCCCCGCCATGATCCTGGCAGTGCTCATCGCCTTCTCCCGGCTGTACCTGTACGTCCACTATCCCACCGATGTGATCTTCTCGGTCTTCGCCGGAATCCTCTTCGCCTTCATCGGCGATGCCCTGGCAGGCAAGGTCATGTCCAGATTCCCCGCCAAGCGCGGCAAATACCAGTCTTAACCCAAAGCCCCGGCAGCACGCTGCCGGGGCTTACACTATGCATAAGGCGGGGCGCCGCTTCCAGGGCGCCCCGCCTTTGCTTATTTGAAATGACTACAGATCCAGCTTCAAGTCGTTTTCCCGGATCCAGCCCCATTTGCGCAGAATCCGGCAGAACACATCGCTGAGAATCGCGGGCAGGATGAAGCAGATCAGCGCAAGGCCAATCCAGTCCATGGCGGTGATGCCGGTCTTCACCCCGGCGGCAATGTCATTGACCCAGCCGGTGTAAACGCCGATCTGCCCCACAAAGCCGCAGGTGCCCATGCCGGAGGATACCGGCGCGCCGTTCATTTCCAGGCGGAACAGGCAGGTGGCCAAAGGCCCGGTGATGGCGGAAGCCAGGGTGGGCGGAATCCAGATCTTCGGGTTCTTTACAATGTTGGGCATTTGCAGCATGCTGGTGCCCACCCCCTGGGCAACCAAGCCGCCCCAGCGGTTTTCCCGGAAGCTCATTACCGCAAAGCCCACCATCTGGGCGCAGCAGCCGGCCACAGCGGCACCGCCGGCCAGGCCGGTCAGGCTCAGCGCCTGGCAGATGGCTGCGGAGGAAATGGGCAGCGTCAAAGCCACGCCCACCAGTACCGATACCAGAATCCCCATCAGGAAGGGCTGCTGCTCCGTAGCCCAGCGGACGGCGCTGCCTACGGCGCTGGCGCCCGCGCCGATGGGCGCCGCCACCAGGCAGGAAACGCCGATGCCGGAAAGCACGGTCACTATGGGAGTCACAAGAATATCGATCTTGGTCTCCTTGGACACCAGCTTGCCGCACTCGGACGCGGCAATGGCAATCACGTACACCGCCAGGGGGCCGCCGGCGCCGCCCATGGCGTTGGCGGCAAAGCCCACGGGGATCAGAGAAAACAGCACCAGCGGCGGGCAGTGGAGGGCGAACCCGATGGCGATGGCAATGCCGGGGCCTACCATCAGGGACGCCAAACCGCCGATGGTATACGATGACGCTCCCTCGCCGGCGCCGATGGTGACAATGGTCTGCTGCAAAAAGCCGATGGAAAACTGCTGCCCCAGGGTGTTGAGAATGGTTCCCACCAGCAGGGTGCAGAACAGTCCCTGCGCCATCGCGCCCAGCGCGTCAATGCCGTAGCGCTGCATGCTGCAAACCACATCTTTGCGCCTGAGGAATTTTTTGAATGAATCCATAGTTTGCCTCCTTCTCTCTGTGCTTTTTTTCATTATACTCCCTGACGCCGCCTATGGCAATCTTTGAATTTGGGGTATGGGCAGGTTTTTCCGGATCTGGCCCGCCCATCAGCCTTCTGATCCCAGCGGGGGGCGGTTCTCCGCTTCCAGGATGGCCTTCTTGACCGGCGCAAAACCCGCCCGCCGGAACAGCGGGCGAACTGTCTGAAAGCCCCGGCTTTCCAGGCGTTTGACAATGCTCTATACGCATTATTCACAAAAACAGCAGTTTTCCAGGGATATAAAAGGGCTTTTCTATTGCGTTTTTTACAATGGTACACACATTCCCCCTCCGGTTTTGTATGATTTCACCAAATGCGCCCCGAAGATTTCTGCGACTTGTAATCGGATGAAAGTTGAAATCCCCCCTCCGGACAAGTTAAAATAGAATTAAGGTATCATTACCTGTTCCACGGAATTGCCCAGGAGGTGGTCAGAAATGCAGCAGCCCGTTTTCGAGATCTCCGCCCATGAAGTGACCATTGAAGTCACCGATCAGCATACCGGCCGGGTCTACCGCCGAACCCTTCCCATTGATTACCATGAGACGGCCAATGCCTTGGTGCTGCAAGGGGAAAATCTGGACGGCAGCATCTCCCAACTGGTCTTCTACTCCGGCAGAGGCGTGGAGCGCTTGCAGGGATTAACCGGAAAAGGCCCTGACCAGGATCCCTGCGGAACCCATCAGTAAGAACCTGTCCTATCGTCACAATCAGGAGGAGGATTTTTATGATCAAAAAAGCCCTGATCATCAACGGCATTACCCGTACCATGATGATCGACCCCAACGAAACCCTGGCTTCCCTGCTTCGGGAGCGTCTGCTGCTTACCGGCTGTAAAATCGGCTGCGGCGAAGGACACTGCGGTGCCTGTAACGTCATCGTTGACGGCAAGGTCACCCGCTCCTGTATCGTCAAAATGGGCCGGATCAAAGACGGCGCGGAAATCACCACCATTGAAGGCATCGGCACCATTTCCGACATGCATCCGCTGCAGGTGGCCTGGATGGCTCACGGCTGCGCCCAGTGCGGCTTCTGCTCCCCCGGCTTCATCATGAGCGCCAAGGTGCTGCTGGACAACAACCCCTCCCCCACCCGGGAAGAAGTGCGCGACTGGTTCCAAAAGAACCGGAATCTGTGCCGCTGCACCGGCTATAAGCCCCTGGTGGACGCGGTTATGGACGCCGCCCGGGTGATCCGCGGCGAGATCACCAAGGAAGACCTGGTGTTCAAGCCCACCGGCGATTCCATTGTGGGCACCAGCTATGTCCGTCCCTCCGCTGCCCAGAAGGTCACAGGCACCTGTGCCTTCGGCGCCGACGACGCTCTGAAAATGCCCGAGGGCACCCTCCGCCTGGCTCTGGTTCAGGCAAAAGTCAGCCACGCCCTGATCAAGAACGTGGATACCTCCGCCGCGGAAACCATGCCCGGCGTGTACAAAATCATTACCGCCAAGGACATTGTGGCTTCCGGCGGCAAGAACCGGATCAACGGTCTGGTCATGCTGCCCCTAAACAACAAGTGCGACGGCTGGGATCGTCCCGTTTTGTGTGATGAGAAGATATTCCAGTATGGCGACGCCATTGCCATTGTCGCCGCGGATACCGAGGCCCATGCCCGTGCCGCCGCCGACGCGGTGGTGGTGGACATTGAAGAGCTGCCCGCCTACATGAACGCCATGGACGCCATTGCGGAGGACGCCATTGAGATCCATCCCGGCACCCCCAACGCCTACTACGAAACCAACTGCATCAAGGGTCCGGACTTCGACTTTGATTCCGCGCCCAACGTGGTGGAGATCCATTCCTACTGCTCCCGTCAGCCCCACCTGCACCTGGAGCCGGACTGCGGCTATGCCTACATCGACGAAGACGGCATGGTCACTGTCCACTCCAAGTCCATCGGCATCCATCTGCATATGCCCATGATCGCCGACGGCATCGGCGTTCCCATGGAAAAGCGGCGCCTGGTGCAGAACCACGCCGGCGGTACCTTCGGCTACAAGTTCTCCCCCACCAACGAAGCCATTCTGGGCGCTGCCGCCAAGATCCTGCAAAAGCCCGTATCCCTGGTGTTCAACCAGTACCAGAACATCACCTACACCGGCAAGCGCAGCCCCGGATTCATGAACATCAAGCTGGCCGCGGACGAAAACGGCAAGCTGCTGGGTCTGTGGGGCAACAACTATATTGACCACGGCCCGTACTCTGAGTTCGGCGACCTGTTGACCCACCGGCTGAGCCAGTTCGTTGGCGCGGGCTATCACATTCCCACCATCCGCAACAAGTCCACCACCGTCTTCACCAACCACGCCTGGGGCTCCGCCTTCCGGGCCTACGGCTCTCCCCAGTCCTTCATGGGCTCTGAAATCGCCATTGACGTGCTGGCCGCCAAGATGGGCATGGATCCCTTTGACATCCGGGAACTGAACTGCTACAAGGAATCCGAGCACTCCACCATCCCCACCGGCTACGCACCCGACGTCTACTGTCTGGAAGAGATGTACAAGGTGGCTCGTCCCCTGTACGAAGCCGCCAAGAAGCGGGTGGCGGAAAAGAACGCCGCCTCCGACGGCCGGTATAAGTACGGCATCGGCGTTTCCTCCGGTGTTTACGGCTGCGGTCTGGACGGTGTGGACGCCTCCCAGGCTTACGCGGAGCTGAACCCCGACGGCACCGTCACCATGTACGCCTCCTGGGAGGATCACGGCCAGGGCGCGGATATGGGCATTCTGGTCTCCGCCCATGAGACCCTGCGTCAGGCGGGCATCAAGCCCGAGCAGATCCGCCTGGTGATGAACGACACCAAGATCACCCCCAACTCCGGCCCCGCCGGCGGCTCCCGGAGCCAGGTCATGTCCGGCAACGCCTGCCGTCTGGCCGCGGAGAACCTGCTGGCCGCCATGAAGAAGGAGGACGGCACCTACCGCACCTATGCGGAAATGAAGGCCGAGGGCATTGAAACCAAGGTTCAGGGTCAGTGGGTGTGCAGCTACTGCGCCGACCACCCCGTGGATCAGGCCACCTCCCAGGGCGAGCCCTTCGCCACCTACATGTATACCCTGTTCCTGCCCGAGGTCTGCGTAGACACCCAGACCGGCAAAGTCACCGTGGAAAAGTTCACCTGCGTTGCCGACGTGGGTACCATCATGAACAAGCTGCTGGTTGACGGCAACTTCTACGGCGGTTTGGCTCAGGGCATCGGCCTGGCGCTGACCGAGGACTTCGAGGATCTGAGCAAGCACACCAGCCTCAAGAACTGCGGCATCCCCTACCCCAAGGATGTCCCCGATGACATTGAGCTGCACTATGTTCAGACCTACCGTCCCAACGGCCCCTACGGCGCCGCCGGCTGCGGCGAGGCTCCTCTGGACGCCCCCCATCCCGCCATCCTGAACGCCATTTACAACGCCACCGGCGCCCGGATCACCCGTGTTCCGGCTCTGCCTGAGGTGGTTCTGGCCGCACTGAAGGAATTGCAGGCATAAACCATCCAACCATCTGATGAGAGGCGGGCAACCGCCTCTCATTTGTCACAATGCCGAAAAAAGAAGGTTTCCAGAATCCGCCTTCTATGATATACTAACCATATAACCGATTCCCCAACCGGAGGTGAACGCCGTGAAAATTGAAGAGCGTGCTTCCACCCACGTTTACCGGCAGCGGCAGATGCTTTCCAAAGAAGATCTGGAAGCCCGGGAAAGCCTTTGCGTCCATGAGCAGCCTGCCTATTGCAACGCCGCCTGCCCGCTGAAGCTGGATGTCAAAGCCATGACCGCCGCCATCGCCGCCGGGGACTTTGACCGTGCGCTGGCGCTGTATGAAAAGATCACCCCCTTCCCGCAGCTGTTGTCCGCCGGATGCGAGGCTCCCTGCGAGCAAAGCTGCAAGCTGTGCTCCCTGGGGGAGGGCATCTCCATCCGCGCTCTGGAATCCGCCGCGCTGACCTGGGGGAAAAAGTCCCGGGGCATGAGCTTCCTGCGGAAAAAGCCCGCCGCTGTGGGGATCTTCGGCGGGGATTTGATGACCCTGTTTTTGGCGGGGGAGCTGGTGAAAAAGCGCTATCCTGTCCATTTCTACTGCGCCGAAAACGATCCCCGGGCGCTGGTGGAACACTGCGTCCCCGGGTTCTCTCCCGAAATCGTGCAGTCCACTGCCAAAATCCTGGCGGCCATGGATATTCAGTTCCACTGGAACACCGATCCGGCCGCGGCCTTCCGCCAAGCGGAGCAGCCTCTGCGGGCGGCGTCCTATGCTGTGGCCGCGTCTGTGTTCCCGGGGCTGGAACCGGATGAAGCGCTGATGGTCAGCCGCCCCCAAAAACTGATCACCGGCCGAACCCAGGGGATCCTGGGCGCCGCCTACGGCGCCAAAAAAGCCGCCCTGTCCATTGACCGCATGGCGCAAAAGCTGGATCCCGGCAGCACCCGTGGAGAGGAAGGCGCTGTGGAAACGAAGCTCTATACTTCCCTGGACGGCGTCCGTCCCAGCAGCCGGATCCCCGTTGCGGACAGGGACTCCGCCATTGCGGAAGCCCGGCGGTGCATCCAGTGCCGCTGCGACGAATGCATCAAAGGCTGCGCCTATCTGCAGCACTATCAGAAATTCCCCCGGATCCTCACCCGCGAGATTTACAATAACGTATCCATCATCATGGGCGACCATATGATGAACAAGCCCATCAACGCCTGCGCCTTGTGCGGCCAGTGCAGCGTCCTGTGCCCCAACGGCTATGACATGGGGGAAATCTGCCGCATTGCCCGGGAAAACATGGTCTTCACAGGGAAAATGCCTCTGGCGCCCCATGAGTTTGCCCTGATGGACATGCTGTTTTCCAATGAGGAAGCCTTCCTGTGCCGTCCCCAGCCGGGATTTGACCAGTGCAGGTATGTGTTCTTCCCCGGCTGCCAAGCCACGGCCATTGCCCCGGCCACCGTCCGTTCCGCCTATCTGGATCTGTGCGCCCGGCTCCCCGGGGGCGTGGCTCTGATGCTGGGCTGCTGCGGCGCCATCTGCCACTGGGCCGGACGGTACGAACTGACCGGCCAGACCCGGCGCTTTTTACAGGCGTGCCTGGCAGATCTTGGCAATCCGGCAATCATCGCCGGATGTCCCACCTGCAAAAAAGAACTGGCCGAATTTACCGGTCTGGAAGTCCACGGCTTCTGGCAGCTTCTGGAGCAGATCGGCCTGCCGGACAAGGCTTGTCCCGTGCCCCGCCCGGTGGCTCTCCACGACGCCTGCGGCGCCCGGGGGGATTCCGGCACCCAGAAGAGCATCCGCCGGATTGCCGCGGCTCTGGGCTGCCAAGTCGCGGACACCCCATACTCCGGCGACGAAGCCCCCTGCTGCGGCTACGGCGGCCTGACCCAGTACACCAACCGGGAAGTGGCGCGAAAAATGACCGAAAAATGCCTGGAGCGCTCCGACCTTCCCTATCTGAGCTACTGTATGGCCTGCCGGGATCGGTTTGCCCGGGAGGGGCGGGAGTCCTTCCACCTGCTGGAGCTGGTCTACGGCACCGCCGCCGATCACTGCCCGGACATCAGCGTCAAGCGGTATAACCGGCTGGGTCTGAAGCAGCAGCTTTTGAAAGAACTATGGAACGAGGAGGTTATTTCCGTGGATCTGGGCTTTACCATCGACTATACGCCGGAGGCGGAAGCGCTGATGGACGACCGGATGATTTTGAAATCCGATGTGATTCAGGTATTTCAGCACCTTCGGGAAACCGGCGAGGCCATCTGCGACAGCGAAACCGGCTTGTATATCACCCGCGCCCGGGAAGGGAACGTAACCTTCTGGGTCAAGTACCGGGAGACGGATACCGGCTATCTGGTGGTCAGCGCCTACAGCCACCGGATGAAGGTTGTCAACCGGCAGTAAGGAGGAATTCCCATGGCGGATAAAAACTACTATACCATTGACCCGGAAGGAAAGCTCACCTGCCTGAAATGCCGGTGCAAGCTGCAAAAGGACAAAGCCAAATTCCTCTATCTGGACAACGGCTTTCCGGTGGAGCTGCCGGTATGTCCCCGGTGCGGCTTTGTCTACGTGCCGGAGGAGCTGGCTCTGGGAAAGGTGCTGGCCGTGGAAAAGGCCTTGGAGGACAAATGATGAACGGCCATCCCGGAGGTGAGGCGCACACCCGTTACCTGATTGAACTTTCCTTTCTGGAACCGGGCAGCCGGTTTCTGGATATGGGGGCGGGAGACGGCTCCACCCTGACCCTTCTGAACAAATTGGGCTACCGGGCCGAAGGCATCGACCTTTCCCCCCGGGGCGCGGCGGTGGTGCCGGGGGACTTTTTAAACGCCCCCTATGCCGATGGCAGCTTTGACGGAATCCTCTCCCAGTGCAGCTTTTTTGTCAGCGGAGATGTCCCCCAGGCTCTTCGGGAAGCGGGGCGGCTGCTGCGCAAGGGCGGCAAGCTGGTGTTTTCCGACGTGACCCGGGATGTGGTCGCCCTGCTCCATCAGGCGCGCCAGGCGGGGTTTGCCGTCCGGCACCTGGAAGATCTGACAGACCAGTGGCGGGCATATTACCTGGAAGCCCTTTGGCGGGAGGATCCCTGCCTTCCCTCCGGAAAGGGATACAGCTATGTGCTGTTTGTATGTGAAAGGATGTGAGAAAATGGACTTGACCCAGCGGATCCTGGAGCTGTCCCGGTATGGCTACTTCTGTTCTCAGATCCTGGCCATTTTGCTTTTGGAAACCATCGGCGCGGAAAACCCCCAGCTGGTGCAGGCCATGGCCGGCCTCAACGGCGGCGTTGGCTATTCCGGGGGCGTGTGCGGCTGCATGACCGGGGGCTGCTGCCTGATCTCCTACTTCACCGGCAAGCCCGACGACCTCAGCTATGACAGCCCCCACCACAAAAGCGCCCTGGGAGAATTCACCCGGTGGTTTACCGACGAGATGGAGCTGGAGTACCAGTCCATCGACTGCCGGGACATCACCAAAGGCAGCCCCGCCAAGCGGGTGGAATACTGCCCGGAGATCATTGCCCAAACCTATGAAAAGTGCATGGAAATTTTGGAAGCCAAAGGATTTTTGTAACGGATGGAAATCGGAAAAACCATGAGCGTCTGCCCGGTATGCCTGGCCAGGATCCCCGCCGGGAAAACCCTGGGAGAAGACGGAAATCTCTACCTGGAAAAGCGCTGCTGGGAGCACGGCAGCTTCAAAACCCTCATCTGGGAGGGCAGCCTGGACAGCTACCTGGCCTGGGGCAGCAACGATGCCGGCGGAAAAGTCACCCCGGTTCACGCCAATGTTCCGGAACGGGGGTGTCCTTATGACTGCGGCCTGTGCCAGAATCATGAGCGGGACGGCTGCTGCGTACTGCTGGAGCTGACCAACCGGTGCAATCTCCGCTGCCCGGTATGCTTCGCCGGCGCCGGAGATCAGCAGCCGAAGGATCTGCCTTTGGAAGAGATCTCCCGGCAGTATGACCTGCTGATGGAGCGGGGCGGCCCCTTTAATATTCAGCTTTCCGGCGGGGAGCCTACCCTCCGGGAGAATCTTCCCCAAATCATCGCCCTGGGAAAGGAAAAGGGCTTCACCTTTTTCCAGCTGAATACCAACGGCCTGCGGCTGGCGCAGGAGCAGGGCTATGCCGCCCATCTGGCGCAATCCGGGGTCAGCACGGTGTTCCTTCAGTTTGACGGCTTGGAGGACGGGATCTACCGAACCCTTCGGGGAGCGGAGCTGACCGATGTGAAGCTGCGCGCCCTGGAAGCCTGCCGGGAAGCGGGACTGCCTGTGGTCTTGGTGCCCACGGTCGCCCCGGGGGTCAATGACCATGCCCTGGGGGACATCCTCCGGTTCGCCCTGTCCCGCGCCCCCCATATCCGGGGGGTGCATATCCAGCCCATCTCCTATTTCGGCCGGTGCGCTTTGGAAATCCCGGAACGGCGGCTGACCATCCCGGCGGTGCTGCGGCGGATCGAGCAGCAGACCCAAGGGCAGTTCCGGGCCGCCCACTTTGGCGGCGGCGGCGCGGAAAGTCCCTACTGCTCCTTCCACGCCAGCTATCTGCGCCGGGAAGACGGCACGCTAACCCCCCTGCCCAGGCGCAGGAGCCAGTGCTGCTGCGTCAAAAGCAGCGAGGCCCGGGACTACGTCTCCCAGCAGTGGAGCGGCAAGGCCGCCTTGGACGCCGCTGACCCGGATACCGCTTCTCTGGACGAATTTCTCAGCCATGTGGTGGAGAACACCTTTACCGTCTCCGGCATGGTATTTCAAGACGCCTACAATCTGGACTTAGATCGGCTGCGCCGGTGTTATATCTGCGAGGTGGACAGCCAAAGGGGCATGGTTCCCTTTTGCGCCTACAACCTCACCGACGTCAACGGCCGCTCCCTCTATCGGACATGAAACGAACTGCTTTAGAAGCCTGGATTCAGGAAACGGAATCCTTACCCCGATGGAACCGGGAAGCGCTGGAGGCCCTGCAGCTGCAACGGCTCAACCACCTGCTTGCCCGGGCAAAAGCCCGGGGCGGGATATACCGGGACTACCCGGCGAAGCTCTCTTCCCTGGAGCAGCTGCAAGCTCTGCCCTTTACCACAGCCGAAGACCTTTCCGGGGGAAAGCTGCTGCTCACCTCCCAGTCCCAGGTCAGCCGGGTAATCTCCGGCGCCACCTCCGGCACCACCGGCCCCGCCAAGCGGGTGTTCTATACCCAAGCCGATCTTGCCCACACGGTGGGGTTCTTTGCCGCCGGGATCTCGGAAATGCTTGCGCCCGGGGATCGCTGTCTCATTGCCTTCCCCTTCTCCGGCCCCTTCGGCCTGGGGGATCTCATTGCCAAAGCCGTGGAGCGGCTGGGAGGGATCCCCATCCCCGCCGGTTCCCGGCGCTCCTGGGGAGCCCTTTCCGATCTGGTTCGGGCAGCCTGTCCCGCCGCCTATATCGGCTTTCCCGTAACCCTGCTGAGCCTTGCCCGGTATTACGGCGCCGGTTTTCCCATCCGAAAAGCCCTGGTTTCCGGGGACGCCTGTCCCCCGGGGGTGATGGACGCCCTGGAAGCCCAATTGGACAGCAGGCTCTACCCCCACTACGGCAGCCGGGAGTGCGGCCTGGGGGGCGCTGTCACCTGTCCCGCCTTTGAAGGGATGCACCTGCGGGAGAATCACATTCTGGCGGAGATTGTGGACGAAAAAGGAAACGTTCTTCCCACGGGCGCTTACGGAGAGCTGGTAATCACCACCATTGGGATGGAAGCTATGCCCCTGATCCGCTACCGCACCGGAGACTTCACCCGGTTCCTGCCCCCCTGCCCCTGCGGCGGCATCACCCGGCGGATCGACCGGGTATCCCGGCGCGCCGCCGGACTGTCCATGGAAGATCTGGACAGCGCCCTGTTCCCCATTCCGGGGCTACTGGACTACCGGGCATCCCTTACAGATGCCCTGGAGCTGTTTGCCCTGGTGCTGGAGGATGGTTTGGAAGCGTCCCTGGGGCAGGCTGCCGCCCGGTGCTGCCCCGGGTATCCCATTCGGGTAAAAACCGCCCGGATCCTGCCGGATGACGGCCCGCTCTATCCCGGGAAGCGATTCCTGCTGAATACGCCCCTGGTACCATAAAACGCGCCCCATCAAAGGATTCCGCCTTTGATGGGGCTTGCTTATCGGGAGGCTTTTCCTATAAGTCATTGGGAGCACCGGAGGTTCCAGTGCTCCCTGTTCTGTATTTCGGTTTTTTAGGGAAGCTCTGATGAAATCGGCAAGCGCGGATGGGGCAAACCATCCGGCATTCCGCCGAAGACCATTGATTCAGAGCTTCCCTGGAACGGCTTGCACAGCACCAGCGTCCCCTGAAGATCCGGCAGGGGCACCCCGGGGATTTGCTCCCCCCGTTCCCGCTGGAACGCTTCCAGCGCCTGCCCCACTCCAGGCAGAGACGGATTGCCCCAATCGTGGAGCAGCAGATATCCCCCGGGATTCAGCCGGGGCCAGAACCACCGCAATCCCGCCAGGGTGCTTTCCTCAAAGTCCACATCCAGGGAAACCAGGCAGAACCGATCCTCCAGTCCCTTCAGCGATTCCGGGAAATATCCCGGTAGGAATACCGCCTGTTCCGGGTGGGGCAGCACCTTCCGCACCAGTTCCAAGGAGGTGTTCGCATGGGCCTCCTGAAAAGCCCGGGAGGGACATTCTCCCGGCAGGAATCCGGAAAAGCTGTCAAACAGGTACAGCCGCCGCCGGGGCAGCAGGAAATTGATCCACCGGGCAAAGCCGCCCCGGTAGACCCCCAGCTCCGCCGCCGCCCCGGGAATTCCTTCCAGCCGGCGGCACAGCAGCTCCAACGTTCCCAGCCGCACAAAGTCTCCCCCCAGCGCTTCCTCCGGGAGGGTGCCGAGAAAATCCGGTTCCGTGAGAATCCGCTGCCGGGGCAGCAGCCGGGATACCAGAGGCTGCCCCAAAAGCGCTGCCGCCTCCGGGCAAATCTTGCTTCGGTGCTCCAGCCGGCAGGGGTTTTTTGCATAGAGAATCCGATCCTCCGGGATCCCCAGCCTCCCGCATTCCCGCGCCACATCCTCCGATTGCCGCACGGTAACGATCAAAAGGCCGCAGTCTCCCGCGGGCAGTGCCTCCGGCAAAAACACCGGCCGCCCCAGAAATTCACTTCCCCGGGGGCGGCAGTCCACGAACCCGTCAATTTTTTCCGGCGAAAGTCCCTTTTCGATCAGCTCCGACGCGCCGCAGCCGGTTCCCCATACATAAATCCCCTTCATGCGGATCCGCCCCTTGTATCTGTGATGACTTTTACGAAAATGATGATCCAATTATATCAAAAATGCACAAATTTTCAAGAGGGCTTGCGGAACTTATTTACAGTTTTTTCAGATTGTTGTATATTGTTCCTTATAAAACGACTTGTTTTTCAAAACCATTTGCCAAGGAGAATGCGTATGCAAACCGCCTCCCTGATCACCGCCGCCGGGATGTCCTCCCGGATGGGACAGTTCAAGCCCATGCTGAGCATCGGCTCCATTACCGTCGCCCAGCGGGTGGTAGCCACCCTGACGCAGGCGGGGGTCGGTAAAATCGTCATGGTCACAGGCTGCAACGCCACCGCCCTGGAGCGGCACCTGAGCGGAAACGGCATCATCTTCCTGCGCAATGAGGACTATGCAACCACCCAGATGTTCGATTCGGTGAAGATTGGGCTCCGCTATTTGCAGGACAAGTGCGACCGGATTCTGTTTACCCCGGTGGATGTGCCTTTGTTCACCGCCCAGACCGTCCGGGCACTGATGGCCTCCGGGGCTCCTCTGGCCTGCCCCGAATGCCAGGGACAGCAGGGGCATCCCATTCTCATCTCCGCCGGCCTGATCCCGGAGATCCTGGCCGATTGCGGCAGCCAGGGGCTTCGGGGCGCTTTGGAGCGGTGCAGCGCGCAGATTGTCCCGGTGCCGGTGAACGACCCGGGCACCCTTCACGATGCGGATACCCCGGCGGATTTTTCCGCTTTGGTGGATTACCACAACGCCCAGCTGGTACGCCCGGTGGTCAGCGTCAGCCTGTGTAAGGAAATGGTATTTTTTGACCATAAAATCGCCACGCTGCTGACTCTGGTGGATGAGACCAAGTCGGTTCGCTGCGCCGGTCAGCGGATGCAGCTGAGCTATTCCAGCTGCTGGAACATCATCCGCACCCTGGAAAATCAGCTGAACTATCCGGTTCTTTCCCGCACCCAGGGGGGCGCCGGAGGCAGCACCAGCACATTGACGCCGGAGGGACGGGATCTTCTGAATCGGTACAACGCCTATGCCCAGCGGGTGAAGGAGCTGGCGGATACCCTGTACGGAGACTTTTTTCAGGAGATGGGCATATGAAGTGGGTCTACCTGATCCGCCACGGCCGCCCGGACTTCCCCTCCGGCCAGACCCTATGCCTGGGGCGCGCAGACCTTCCCTTGGGTTCGGAAGGCTTTGCCCAGGCCGCCGCCGCGGCCCAGGCGCTGCCGCCGGTCACAGCGGTATTTTCCAGCCCTCTGCGCCGTGCCGTCCAGACGGCCCGGGCCATTGGGGAACCCAATCTTCTGCCGGGGTTGACGGAACTGTCCATGGGTGCCTGGGACGGGCTGTGCTTTTCGCAGATCCGCCGGGATTACCCCCAGCTCTATGCCGCCCGGGGCGAGGATCCCGCCCTGCTTCCCCCGGGCGCGGAACCCGGGGAACTGGGTCTGCGCCGGTTTCTGGCGGCTATGGAGCAGGCGGCATTGCAGGCGCCGGGGGATTTTGCCGTGGTATCTCACGCCGGGGTGATCCGCCTGTTTCTGGAGCACCTGGGCAGCCCCCCGGCCAAACCCCATTACGGACAGATCATTCCCTTATTTTGGGACCAAGGACAATTCTTTTTACAGGAGGCACATCCCCATGCGTAACATGCTCAAGGAAATGAAAACCCGTTTGGCGCAGGGAGAGGATCTGGTGATGGTCACTGTCACCGCCTCTTCCGGCGCGACCCCCCGGGGCGCCGGCGCCCGGATGCTGGTGGGCAAAACCGGCCGGATCTGCGGCACCATCGGCGGCGGCGCGGTGGAGTACCGTTCCCAGCAGATTGCCGCCCAGGTGCTGGAAACCAAAAGCTCCCGGGGGCACGATTTCTCCCTGACCCGGGAGGACGTGCAGAACCTGGGCATGATCTGCGGCGGCGCGGTATCGGTGTTTTTCCATTACCTGTCCGCCGGGGATGGCAGCGCCGCTGCCCTGGTGGACGCGGCGCTGCGCGAGATCCGCCGGGATGATGACCTGTGGCTGATCTGCGATCTGTCCGGAGGCGGAGCCCTGTCTCTGGCCACCCGGGATAACGATTCCCTATCCCCCTATCTGACCCGCCGTCCCCACCGGGTGGAAGTGGACGGCCGGGAGCTGTACATTGAGCAGATCCACACCAAAGGGCGGGTCTATGTGTTCGGCGGCGGCCATGTGGCGCAGGAGCTGGTTCCGGTGCTTTCCCACGTGGGCTTTCCTTGCGTGGTCATGGACGACCGGCCGGAATTTACCCGGCGGGAGCTGTTCCCCGGGGCAGTGGATGTGATCCAGGGGGACTTTACCCGAATTGCCGATTTCGTATCCATCGGTTCGGAGGACTATGTGTGCGTCATGACCCGGGGGCATGCCTACGATACCCAGATCCAGGCGCAGGTGCTTCGGTGCCATCCCTGCTACTGCGGGGTCATCGGCAGCCGCAGCAAAGCCGCCGGTGTGCGCAAGGCGCTGCAGGAGGACTACGGCCTGACAACCGGGGAGCTGGATCTGGTTACAACCCCCATCGGTCTGGAGATCCAGGCGGAGACCCCTGCGGAGATTGCCATTTCCATCGCCGCCCAGATGATTCTTCACCGTGCCCGGCGGGACAAAGCGCTGTGATTTCCAAAATAAAACCAGGGGCGGCCGCCCCTGGTTTTTTCTTCCGTATTCCGCCGAAGGCTTTCATGAATGGCGGCGCGCTGCGAAAGCGTGGGAATTTATTCAGAGCTTCCTGCATTGTCCTGCTGCTGCGCAAGACCTCTGGCCATCATCCGGGTGATCCGGGCACACCGATGGGCGGCTGTCCGCTCAAAGGCGGGATAATCCAGTTCCGCGTCGTCATTGGCCTGATCGGAAATGGCTCTCAGAATCACAAAAGGCAGGCCGTTGCGATAAGCCGTTTGGGCAATGGCGGCGCCCTCCATCTCCGTGCACATGGCCTGGGTGTTGGCAATGATCTGGTCTTTCAGCTCCTGCCGGGCAATGAACTGGTCGCCGCTGGCCACCCGTCCCACAAAGGTATGTCCGGGATTCACCTGCTCCCCGGCGGCATAGGCCGCCCGGATCAGATCCTCCGCCCCGGGGAACGCGGTCACGTCCAGCCCCGGCACCATTCCGAAGGGGTAGCCGAACTTCCGGCAGTCAAAATCGTGGTACATGGCGTCCCGGCTCACCACCAGATCCCCGATGCGCAGTTCCGGTGACAGCGCCCCGGCGATGCCCGTGTTCACCAAATGGGTCACTTGGTAGCAGCTGCACAGAATCTGGGCGCAGAGGGCGGCATTGACCTTGCCCACTCCACAGCGGACAATGACCACCGGCAAGCCTTCCAGAATTCCCTGGTAAAAGACGCTTCCGGCTCTGGTTTCCCGGCGCCCTTCCTCCAAAGCGCCCACCAGGGTTTCCACTTCCAGCTCCATGGCGCCGATAATTCCCAATTTTATCATACTTCCTCCTTATTCCGGGTAAACCAGATGGGTGTCATCCGCCTGCTCCAGCACAGCCGCGTAGCACGCCGCCCAGTAGTTGGCCATGGGCAGGTTCATATCCAGATAATTGCCGCAGTCCCGGGCACTGGCCCCGGGCACCTCTCCCCGATAATCCCGGATAAAGCGGAAGCAGCCCAGCACCAGCGGCAGGATCTGCCGGGAACAAAGGTCCCCGGCCAGGAGCAGGTAAAAGCCGGTTCGGCAGCCCATGGGACCGAAATACAGCACCCGATCCTTCCACTCCGGGTGATTGCGCAGGTAGGTAGCCGCCAGGTGCTCTATGGTGTGCACCTCAGCGGTGTTCATCACCGGCTCGCCGTTGGGCTTGGTCAGCCGCAGGTCAAAGGTGGTGACGGTCTCCGCCCCCACCCGATCCTTCCGGGAAACGTACAGCCCCGGCTGAAGCCGGATGTGATCAATGGTAAAGCTGGTAATTTTTTCCATACTGTTCTCCTGAATGCAGGTTTTTCCATGTGGAAGCCCCTTAAAAACAAGGCATGGCGGCTCCCATCGCCCTTTCGCGGCATGCTATGATGATACCATATCCGCCGCATATTTGCAAGGGGCACCCCGGCGCAGGCCCCGGACTTCCCGGCTTCCGCTTCGGTTTTTTCGTAGATTCCGCCAATTGCTCTTGCATTTTTCATTTATCAATGATAGAATAACAACAACTACACCTAAAGGTAGGGATGCAATATGGCTAAAGATGATTTCGATCTGGATTTCGACTTTGAAAAGGAGTACGGCTTGGATCCTCAGCTGTTCCTGGATGCCGATGAATATGACGCCGCCTCTTCTCAGTCCGCCAACCAGAATCCGAACGGGCGATCCTACGCTTCCGGCGAAGCCGACGCCGATGAGAAGCCCTTTGATATAGATACCGATCTGGACGATTTTCTGAACATGGGGATGGAGGACGTCCAGGACGAGGCGGACGCCTTCCCCGATGAAGATCTGATGGACACGCCCGAGTTCTCCGATGACGAGTTGCCCGATGATATGGATCTTCCCGACAACGATTCCGAGGAGACAGACATGCACACCGGTTATTCCCAGCAAACGGATTTTGACGGGGGCACCGCCGAGGACACCCTCCAGGAGGAAAACGATACCAAAAGAAAGCGGCGGCGCAGAGAGCCAAAGCCGCCAAAGCCCGCCGCACCCAATTTGTTTACCAAATTCTACGATCTGTACTTTGCCCCGGTTCTGAACAAGGAGCTGCTGGAGCAGACCCAGGATCCTGCCAACCCCCGCCGCCGGCGGAGGAAAAGCAAGATGCAGATTTTTAAGGAAGCCTATCTGCCTGCCGTCATCGTCTGCCTGTGCCTGATTTTGGTGATGTCCTTTGTAATCGGCTCCCTGTCCAACTACATCGCGCAGCGGAAGATCGATAAGGACGCCGAGGAAAGCCGCATGGAAGCCACCCAGGATGCCCAGGCGCTGGCAGAAGAGCAGCGGCAGTCCATTATGGCGGAGGCCGAGGCGCTGGCCGCCGGATACAGCTACCAGGAAGCCATTGACTTGCTGGACACCTTCGCGGATCTGCAGTCCTACCCGGACATGGTCTCCCAGCGTTCGGAATACGTCAATGCCCAGAGCCAGCTGGTGGAGTATCAGGATCCCACGCAGATCCCCAACTTCAGCTTCCATCCTCTGATCGTGGACTCCTCCCGCGCCTTCTCCGACGAGGAATACGGCGGCAGCTACAACCGCAACTTTGTGCTTCTGTCTGAGTTTACCAGTATTTTGACCACGCTGTATAACAGCGGCTATGTGCTGGTGGATTTCGGCAGCTTCACCGAGGTGGTGGATAACAACATTCTTTCCAAGTCCATCTACCTGCCCGCGGATAAAAAGCCCATGATGCTCACAGAGACGCTGCTGAACTACTTCCAGTACATGGTGGATCCGGACAAAAACGGAACTCCCGATGCCAACGGCGCCGGCTTTGCCAACAAGCTGGTGCTGGATGCCAACGGCGATATCAAATGCGAATACGTAGATGCCAACGGCACCACCCTGGTGGGCGATTATGATCTGGTGCCCATTTTGGAAACCTTTATCAAAGAGCACCCGGACTTCAGCTATCAGGGCGCCAGAGCCATTCTGGCCGTCACCGGCGACGAGGGTATCTTCGGCTACCGAACCAATACCAGCTACATCGGCACCGTCAGCCAGAGCTTCTATGACGAGCAGGTTGCCGGTGCGAAGGTGATTGTCCAGGCTCTGCGGGACAAGGGCTATACCCTGGCCTGCCACACCTATGACAACTCCGATTACGCCCAGAAAAACGCGGCTTTGATCACCGAGGATCTGAACAAGTGGAAGACAGAAGTCACGCCCATCATCGGCCAGATAGATACCTTTGTATTCGCCCGGAGCAGCAACATCACCGATTACAGCGGCGCCGCCTTTGACGTGATGTACAGCGCCGGATTCCGGTACTTTGTCTCCAGCGCCGACACCCCCAGCACCCAGGTGAGCACCGGCTATGTCCGGCAGAACCGTCTGATGGTCACAGGCAACGCCCTGCAGTGGAAGCAGAACATGTTCACCAATTACTTCAACTGCAACACCATTATCGACCTGAACGCCCGGGGCGGCAGCGTGCCCAACGGTTGAGATTTGTAACGATGAACGAAATCAAGCCCGGCATTTACCGGCACTTTAAAGGCAATCTCTATGAGGTCATCGGCATTGCCTCGCATTCCGAGACTTTGGAACCCATGGTGGTCTACCGGGCACTGTACGGGGAACGCGGTCTCTGGGTGCGTCCGGCAGCAATGTGGCTGGAGCCTGTCCGCAAGAACGGTTACGAAGGCCCCCGATTCCAATACATCATGGGCGCTGAACAGCCCCAAACCCCTTGAAAAGGCTCCTTTGCGGCTGATTCAGCAGCTAAGCAAGCTCCATAACAAACGGGACGCACCGAAACCGGTGCGTCCCGCTTCTTATGCCTTTCCCCGCAGCTCGATGATCTGATCCCGAAGAACCGCGGCATATTCGTACTCCATCATCCGTGCCGCTTCCTTCATTTGCTTTTCCAACCGGGCGATCTCTTTTTCCTTCTCCGCCCTGGTCATCTTCACCCCGGTTCTGCCCTTGCGCTCGGCGGTGGGGGAAGAGATCTCAATCAGATCCCGGACGGACTTAATCACCGTCTTGGGGACGATCCCATGGGTCTGATTGTAGGCGTCCTGAATCTGGCGGCGGCGGGCGGTTTCATCCAGAGCCGCCTGCATGGACGCGGTCACATTGTCCGCATACAGAATGACCCTGCCGTCAGCGTTTCGGGCTGCCCGGCCGATGGTCTGGATCAGGCTGGTCTCGCTGCGCAGGAATCCCTCCTTGTCCGCGTCCAGAATGGCCACCAAACTCACCTCCGGCAGATCAAGTCCCTCCCGAAGCAGGTTGATGCCGATCAGCACGTCAAACTTGGCCATCCGCAGATCCCGGATAATCTCCATCCGCTCCATGGCGCCGATGTCCGAATGCATGTAGCGCACCCGGATTCCCGCTTTTTGCAGGTAGACCGTCAGATCCTCCGCCATTTTTTTGGTAAGCGTTGTCACCAGCACCCGTTCGTTCCTGGCGGAACGGGCGTTGATCTCCCCAATCAGGTCGTCAATCTGCCCATCAATGGGGCGCACCTCCACCACCGGATCCAGCAGTCCCGTGGGACGGATCACCTGCTCCACAATTTGCCCGGAGCGGGTTTTTTCATAGTCCCCCGGGGTGGCGGACACATAGATCACCTGATGAATCTTCTGGGTAAATTCCTGGAAATTCAGCGGCCGGTTATCGTAGGCCGAAGGCAGGCGAAAGCCGTAGTTCACCAGCGCGTCTTTCCGGCTCCGGTCTCCCGCGTACATGGCACGGCACTGGGGCAGAGTCACGTGGCTTTCGTCAATGAACATCAGGAAATCCTCCGGGAAATAATCCAGCAGGGTGGTGGGCGGGGTTCCCGGAGCACGCCCCTGGATCACACGGGAGTAATTCTCAATGCCGTTGCAGAAGCCGATCTCCGTGAGCATTTCCAGATCATAGGCCGTGCGCTGGGCGATCCGCTGGGCTTCGATCAGCTTATCCCGCGCCCGGAACCAGGCAACCTGCTCATCACACTCCCGCTGGATCTCCAGCATGGCGCGATGGAGCTTTTCTTTGGACGCCACATAGTGGCTGGCAGGATAGATGGCCACATGATCCAGAAACCGCTCCGCCACACCGGACACGGCATTGATCTCGCTGATCCGATCCACCTCATCCCCGAAAAACTCCACCCGGATGGCTTTCCCCGACCAATAGGCCGGGTAGATCTCCAAAGTGTCCCCCCGGAGACGGAACTTGTTACGGGAAAAGTCCAGGTCGTTGCGCTCATAGCGGATCTGCGCCAGCTTTTGCAGAATATCGTCAATGGGGTACTCCTGGCCGGTGCGCAGAGAGATGACCATGCTCTTGTAGTCAATGGGGTCGCCCA
>CALXDT010000147.1 GCA_944387125.1 uncultured Oscillospiraceae bacterium
ACGCCCCCGGCAGGGTCGGGGAGCACTTAAGCAGGAAAGCAGCCAAACCTTTGCGCCGATTTCCCTTTTGTTTCCCGGCAGTTGGATCCAAATTCGTACCAAGCTGTGTAAACCCGATAAGCGTAAACATAATTTTTAAGAGGTGCATACATTTTGAATAACGCAAACCGGAACATGCTCCAAGGACCCCTGTTCCAAAACATTTTGGTTTACACCATTCCCATCATTCTCACCAGCCTGCTGCAGCTGCTGTTTAACGCGGCGGATCTGGTGGTGGTGGGGCAGTTCTGCGGCAGCATATCCGTAGCGGCGGTGGGCGCCACCGGTTCCCTGACCAATCTGCTGGTGAATTTCTTCATCGGATTGTCCGTGGGCGCCGGCGTAACCGTTGCCCACGGTCTCGGCAGCCGGGAAAACCGCGTTGTCCATTGCACCGTTCATACCGCCCTGCCCACCGCCCTGGTCAGCGGCGTGGTTTTGTCCGTGGTGGGCATTGCCTTTTCCGAGCCGCTGCTGGGAATGATGGGCACCCCGGACAATGTGCTTCCCCTGTCCGCGGTGTATATGAAAATCTACTTCGCGGGCATCACCTTCACCATGGTCTATAACTTCTGCGCCGCCATTCTCCGGGCCGCGGGAGATACCAAAAGCCCCCTGATCTACCTGTCCGTTGCCGGTGTGGTCAATGTGGTGCTGAACATCGTCTTTGTCACCCTCTTCCACATGAACGTCGCGGGCGTAGCCCTGGCCACCACCATCTCCCAGGGCATTTCCGCAGTGCTTGTGACCCGGGCGCTGATGAAGCGGACAGACGCCTGCAAGCTGACCCTGTCCAAAATGCGTTTCTATAAGCCCCAGCTGCTGAAGATCGTGCGCATCGGCCTGCCCGCGGGCATTCAAGGCTCCCTGTTCTCCATCTCCAATGTGCTGATCCAGTCCTCGGTGAACTCCTTTGGCGACGTTTTTATGTCCGGCAACGCGGCCGCTGCCAACATTGAAGGCTTTGTCTATGTTTCCCTCAACGCCTTCCACCAGACGGCCGTGAACTTCATCGGCCAGAATGCCGGCGCCAAGCAGTACCAGCGGGTCACAAAAACCACATGGATCTGCCTGGGCTGTGTCACCGTGGTGGGTCTGACCCTGGGCACTCTGGCGTACGCCATGGGCGAGACCCTTCTTTCCATCTATATCACCGACTCCCGGGAAGCCATCGGCTACGGCATGATCCGTTTGGGGTATATCTGCCTGCCCTACTTCCTGTGCGGACTGATGGATGTAACCACCGGCGCCCTCCGGGGATTGGGCGCCTCCTTCATCCCCATGGCCATTTCCATCCTGGGCGTCTGCGGTCTGCGGATTCTGTGGATCTACTCCATCTTCCAGGTTCCCCAGTTCCACACCCCCCAGTGCCTGTACCTTTCCTATCCCATTTCCTGGATCATCACCTTCCTGGCACAGCTGATCGCTCTGCTGGTGGTCGCCCGCCGGCAGCTGCGCGCCTCCCTGTCCCAGGTGCACTGATTCCATGCGGCGGCGGCCAAAAGCCGCCGCCCTCTGGCTGTTAAAACCCCCTGCCCGCCGGGCAGGGGGTTATTGTTACGTCATTTTTTCCTGCTTGACCTTGTGATCGATCACATGGCGGCTTGCCAGTTCCCGGCGGATCTGCTCCGGGGTGATGCCCAGCTGCGCCATAAGCACCAGAACATGGTAGGCAAGGTCAGCAATCTCGTACACCGTCTCCTTTTCATCCCGGGCTTTCCCGGCGATGATCACCTCGGTGCACTCCTCCCCCACCTTTTTCAGGATTTTATCCAGTCCCTTTTGGAACAGGTAGGTGGTGTAGGAGCCCTCCGGCAGCTGCTGCTTTCGCTCCAGCAAAAGGCCGTACAGCCCCTCCAGAGAAAACGGCTCCTCCCGGGCGCCCAGCACCGGGTTGGTAAAGCAGGAGTCCGTGCCCAGATGGCAGGCCGGGCCGTCCTTGCGCACCCGCACCTCCAGCGCGTCATAGTCGCAGTCGGCAGTAACGGAAACAATGTGCTGGTAGTTGCCGCTGGTCTCCCCCTTCAGCCACAGCTCCTGCCGGGAGCGGCTCCAAAAGCAGGTCAGCCCCTTTTCCAAAGAGATTTTCAGGCTTTCCCGGTTCATATAGGCCAGGGTCAGCACTTTTCCCGTGGCGTCGTCCACCACAATGGCAGGGATCAGACCGTTCCGGTCAAATTTCAGTTTTTCCAGGTTTTGCATATCATAACCTCACCAATATTCCATTGTCTTTCAGGGTTTGCTTCAGATGGGGGATCTGTACCTGGCCAAAGTGGAAGATCGAGGCCGCCAGCCCCGCGTCCACCTTGGGCAAGGTCTGGAACAGGCGCACAAAATCCGCCTCGCACCCGGCTCCGCCGGAGGCGATCACCGGTACATCCACCGCGTTGCTTACCGCTTCCAGCATGGGCAGGTCAAAGCCGCCCCGGACCCCGTCGGTGTCGATGGAGTTCAGCACCACTTCCCCGGCTCCGCTGCGGACGCATTTGCGGATCCAGGCGATGGCCTCCATGCCGGTGTCCTCCCGGCCGCCCTTGGCAAACACCCGGAACTGGCCGTCCACCCGCTTCACATCCACGGAGAGCACCACGCACTGATCCCCATATACCCGGGCGGCAGCCGCCACCAGACCGGGATCCCGGATGGCGCCGGAGTTGACACTGACCTTGTCCGCCCCGCACTTGAGCACCCGGTCAAAGTCCTCCAGGGTGTTAATGCCGCCGCCCACCGTCAGGGGGATGAATATTTGGGAGGCTACCTCTTTCAATACGTTGGTAAAGAGTCTGCGCCCTTCTGCGGAGGCGGTGATGTCGTAAAACACCAGCTCGTCGGCTCCGTTTCGGGAGTAGAATTCTCCCAGCTCCACCGGGGAGGATACGTCCTGCAATCCCTGGAAGTTGGTTCCCTTCACCACCCGGCCGTTACGCACGTCCAGGCAGGGAATGATCCGCTTGGTGATCATCGCGCCACCTCCACAGCCTCTTTCAGATCCACAGCGCCCAGGTAATAGGCCTTTCCCAGAATGGCGCCGTATAGTCCCATGTCCCGCAGGGCCGCCACATCCTCCAGGCTGGATACGCCGCCGGAGGCAATGAGATCCATGCCGTAGGTCTGGGACAGCTGCCGGTACAGCGCCCGGTTGGCGCCCTTCATGGCGCCGTCCCGGGAGATGTCCGTGCAGATCACCGTCCTGACGCCCAAATCTTCCAGCTGTCCGAAAAATTCCTCCGCCCGGAGGCCGCTGGTTTCCGTCCAGCCCTTGACGGCCACAAAGCCGTCCTTCAAATCCACGCCCACGGCGATCCGCTCTCCGTACCGCTCCAGCGCCGCCTTCAGAAAGGCCGGATCCTTCACTGCGGCGGTGCCTAAAATCACCCGGTTCACGCCGGCATTGAGATAGGTTTCCACCGTTTCCATATTGCGGATGCCGCCGCCCACCTGGGAAAACAGCCCCGCCTGCTCCACTATGGAGCGGATGACGGTGAGGTTTTCCGGTTTTCCGGTTTTTGCCCCCTCCAGATCCACCAGGTGGATGTGCTCTGCCCCTGCCCGGGCAAAGGCCAGGGCTGTCTGGACAGGCTCCCGGCTGTACACTGTCATCTGGCTATAGTCGCCCCGGTACAGCCGCACCGCCTGCCCCGCATACAGGTCAATGGCAGGAAATATGTACATACGCCCGCCTCCTAACATTCACAGAAGGTTTTGAGAATGGACAGTCCCACCTGTCCGCTTTTTTCCGGGTGGAACTGACAGCCAAATACATTGCCCTGCTCCACCGCGGCGGTAATGGGAATGCCGTAATCCGCCACCGCCGCCAGGGAATCCCCGCAGCCCTGGGCATAGTAGGAGTGGACGAAATACACATATTCTCCGTCCACCGCCTTCAGCAGCCGCCCCCGGCGCACCTCCAGCCGGTTCCAGCCCATGTGGGGAATCTTCAGCTCCGGGGGAATCCGCCCCTCCATGGACACCACCTGCCCGGGGATCAGCCCCAGACCCTTGTGGCAGCCGTATTCCTGGCTCTCCTGAAACAGCAGCTGCATTCCCAGGCAGATGCCAAGCAGCGGCTTTCCCGCCGCCGCCTGGGCGCAGACAAAGCTGTCAAGGCCGGAGGCCCGGAGCTTTTCCGCCGCGTCCTGAAAGGCGCCGACCCCGGGCAGGATCAGCCGATCCGCCTGGGACAGCAGCCGGGGGTCATGGCTCACAAAGGCCTCCTGCCCCACAGCCCGGATGGAAGAGGCCAGGGAAAACAGGTTCCCCACTCCGTAGTCCACAATGCCGACCATTACAGCACCCCCTTGGTGGAGGGGATCTCATCGGTGCCGTCCGGGGCAACCGCCTGTTTCAGGGCGCGCCCCAGGCCTTTGAACGTCCCTTCCACAATGTGGTGGGCGTTTTTTCCCGCCAATTGCTTCACATGCAGGCTCATGGGACAGCTGCGCACAAAGGCCAGCAGGAATTCCTCCACCAGCTCTGTATCAAAGGTGCCGATTTTCTCCGTGGGGATCGCCAGGTCGAAGCAAAGGCAGCTTCTGCCGGAGATGTCCACCGCGGTGAGAATCAGCGCCTCGTCCATGCGCAGCAGGAAGCTGCCGTAGCGGGTGATCCCCCGCTTGTCCCCCAGAGCCTCCCGGAAGGCCGTGCCCAAACAAATGCCGATATCCTCCACGCTGTGGTGGTCATCCACCTGGGTATCCCCGGCGCAGCGGACGTTTAAATCAAACCGGCCATGGGCGGAAAACAACGTCAGCATATGATCCAGAAAGCCGCAGCCGGTTTCCGCGCGGCACTGTCCGGTGCCGTCCAGATTCAGCTTCAGCCGGATATCCGTCTCCCTGGTGGCTCGGGTCAGCTCATAGGTTCTCATAAGCGCCTCCTGACAGGATCTGTTTCACCGTATTTACAAACACTTCCATCTGGCTCCGGGTGCCAATGGTGATCCGGTTATACTGGCAGATCTCGGGGGATGTAAAATGCCGCACCAGAATCCCCCGCTGCTTCAGCTGCCGGTACAGCTCCAGACCGTCGATTCCCGGATGTTTGGCAAAGAGGAAGTTGGCCTGGCTGGGCAGCACCGCAAATCCCAGGGCTTCCAGCTGCTCTTTCGTCCACCGGCGGCTTTCCATGATCCTTGCGCAAAGGGCGCGGTAGTAGTCCTCCGCTTCCACCGTGGCCTGCCCCAGCGCCAGGGTCAGCCGGTTGATGTTATACGGGTTGGTGGAATACTGGATCTTTTCCAGATCCCGGATCAGCTCCGGGTTTCCGAAGGCGTACCCCAGCCGCCCCCCGGCCAGGCACCGGGACTTGGAGAAGGTGCGCACCACCAAAAGGTTGTCAAACTCCCGGATCAGGGGCAGACAGCTTTCCCCGCCGAAGTCCACATAGGCTTCATCGATCAGCACCACGCTGTCCCGGTTGGTTTCCGGAATCTGCCGGATCTCCTCCGCCGAAACGGCCATGCCTGTGGGGGCGTTGGGGTTGGCGATCACCACCAGCCGGTTCTGGCCGCAGTAGTCCCGGCAGTTCAGGGAGAAGTCCTCCTTCAGGGGGATTTTCCGCACATCCATATTGTACAGCTGCCCATACACCTGGTAGAATCCGTAGCTGATCTGCGGAAACACCGCCCCCCGCTGGCCAAAGGCCAGGAAGGCAAAATTCAGAATCTCATCGGAGCCGTTGCCCAAAAACACGTTCTCCGGCGCCAGGCCGTACAGCCCCGCCAGGCTTTCCTTTAAGGCCTTTCCCGTAGGATCCGGGTACAGCCGCAGCAGCTCCCCCTGCTCCCGGTTCAGCACCTGCAGCACCGCAGGCGCGGGGGGATAGGGCGATTCATTGGTGTTGAGCTTGATGTACGCCATGTCCTGGGGCTGCTCTCCGGGGGTGTAAGCATCCAGCGCAGTCAGAGACTGCCGCAAAAACCGGCTCATAAGCGTCCCTCCTGCCGTATCCTAACACTTTCCCCGTGGGCTTGCAGCCCTTCCTTTTGGGCAAACCGGATAATATCTCCTGCCGCCTTCCCCAGGGCTTCGGCGGTGTAGAAGGTGAACTGGCTTTTTTTCACAAAGTCATCCACCCCCAGGGGGCTGGAGAACCGGGCGGCGCCGTTGGTGGGCAGCGTGTGGTTGGGGCCTGCAAAATAATCCCCCAGCGCCTCCGGGCAGCTGCGTCCCAGGAAGATGGAGCCGGCGTGCTTTACCGCTCCCAGGTAGGCAAAGGGCTCGTCCACCATCAGCTCCAAATGCTCTGGGGCGATTTCATTGGCAATTTCAATCCCCGCCTGCAGATTCTCCGCCAGAATGATCTTGCCCCAGCGGTCAATGGACTCCCGGGCAATATCCGCCCGGGGAAGCAGCGGCAGCTGCCGCTCCACTTCCGCCTGCACCGCCTGCGCCAGCTCCGGACTGTCCGTCACCAGCACGGCGCAGGCCAGCCGGTCGTGCTCCGCCTGGCTGAGCAGATCCGCCGCCACCCAGGCAGGGTCGCTGTTCCCGTCGGAGATTACCAGAATCTCGCTGGGTCCCGCGATCATGTCAATGGAAACCAGGCCGAACACCTGCCGCTTGGCCTCGGCCACAAAGGCATTGCCCGGTCCCACAATCTTGTCCACCTTGGGCACGGATTCCGTGCCATAGGCCAGGGCGCCGATGGCCTGTGCCCCGCCGATTTTGTAGATCCGGTCCACTCCCGCCACCTTGGCCGCAGCCAGAATGGCGGACGGCACTTTCCCGTCCTTTCCGGGAGGCGTGACCATCACCACCTGGGGGCATCCGGCGATCTTTGCCGGAATCGCGTCCATCAGCACCGTGGAAGGGTAGGCCGCAGTGCCGCCCGGGACGTACAGCCCCACCTTTTCAATGGGGGTGATCTTCTGCCCCAGGACAATTCCCGGCCGGTCTGTCACCACAAAGCCCGTGCGCACCTGGCGGCTGTGAAAGGCGCGGATATTCTCTGCCGCCTGCTGCAGGGTTTGGATAAATTCCGGCTCCACCGCCTCCAGCGCCTGCTCCCATTCCCCGGCGGTCACTTCCAGATTATCCAGGTACACCCCGTCAAAGGACTGGGTGTACTGGCGCAGCGCATAGTCTCCCTCCGCGCGCACCCGGGACAGGATCTGTGTCACCGATTCGGCCACATCCACCTGGGGCGTCACCCGGGCAAAGATTTTCCCGTTGGGCGTCTGGCCGTATTTCAGAATCCGCATCATAGGCTGCCCTCCTTTTGCTCCTGAAGCCTCCGGCACAGGTGGCCGATGGCCGCTTCTTTAAACTGATAGCTTGCGGTGTTGGCGATGAGCCGGGCGCTGATGGGCAGAATCTGCTCCAGCACCTGCAGCTTGTTCTCCCGCAGCGTCACCCCTGTCTCCACAATGTCCACAATCACATGGCTCAGCCCCAGAATGGGAGCCAGCTCTATGGAGCCGTTGAGATGGATGATGTCAATGTCCCGGCATTTCTCTGCATAGTAATTTCGGGTAATGTTGGGGAACTTGGTAGCCACCTTCAGGGTCTGGCCGGTTGGCTCCCGGAAGTTTTCCTTCCCGGCCACTGCCATGCGGCATTTTCCGATGCCCAGATCCAGCAGCTCGTATACATCCGGGGCATATTCCAGCAAAATATCCTTGCCTGCAATTCCCAGATCCGCCGCCCCCCGCTCCACATAAATGGCCACATCCGAGGGCTTTACCCAAAAGTATCGGAGGTTCTTCTCCGGGTTTTCAAAAATCAGCTTCCGCCCGGGATCCTCCAGCGCCGGGCAGCTGAAGCCGCTGCTTTTCAGCAGGGAATAGGCCTTTTCTCCTAAGCGCCCTTTGGGCAGGGCTATGTTCAGCGCCGTATTCATTCCACCTGCACCCCTTTTTCAAACCGGATCCGGGTTTTCCCGTGCCGTCCCTTGGGCAGGGATGTGCACACCAGAACGCTGCCGTTCCTGGCCGCTTCCTCTGCCGCCGCGGTAAGCACAGCCGGATCCGTCCTTCCGTCGTGGAGGATCACCGTGTCCACATCCAGAGCGCTTTCCCCGCTGTCCTGAAGGGCATTCAGATAAATGGCAAAGCCGATGGCGCGGCACCGCTTGCCCATTTTTCCGGCCAGCTTGTCGTACTGGCCGCCGGACAGGATGCTGGTGGGGATCCCTTCCAGATACCCCCGGAATACCACGCCGCTGTAATAGCCCAGACTGCTGCCCACGGAAAAGTCCAGCCGCAGATCTTTGCCCCAGCCGCTGCCTTCCAGCAGCTGCCACAGCCACCGCAGCTCCTCCAGAGCCCGGCGTTCCTCCCGGGTGGTAAGGACTTTTTCCACCTGCGCCAGGGCCTCCGCCCCGCCCCGGCACTGAGCCAAAGCCCGGAGTTTTTCCCAGGCTGCCGGATTGCCTTCGCAGAAATTCCGCAGTTCATGGATGTTCTTCCGGCGCAGGCAGTCCATGGCGCGGCGCTTTTCCCGGCCGGTGAGGCCGCAGCTCTCCAGCACCGCCGTCAGCAGCCCCATATGGGACAGGTTCAGCACAAACCGCTCCCCCAGCACGCTCAGGCTCTTGGCCGCCAAAAGCAGCACCTCAGCAATCTCATAGTCCCCCAGGTCGCCGACGCATTCCAGGCCGGTTTGCAGAATCTCCCGGTAATCCCGGAAGACATTTTCGTTATAGTATACCTTCTGCACCACCCCCGGCTCGTCCGGCGCGTTTTTCACAATGGACAAGGTTACGTCCGGCTTCAATGCCAGCAGCCGCCCGCTGCCGTCAGAAAAGGTGATGATCTGATCGGAGACCAGAAAGTCCTTGTTGCGCACATACAGGTCGTACTCCTCAAACCGGCTGAGCTTATAGGGGGTGTACCCATAGTGCCGGTAGAGACTGCGCAGGGCGAAGACCGCCTGTTCCTCCCGCTTCCAAAGCGTCTCGGTATTCATGGGAGCTTCCCCGCTTTCTTCATCTGCTCCAACGCCCTGCGGTAGCCGGAGCCGTAATTCAAGCACCGGTTCACCCGGCTGATGGTGGCCGAGCTGGCGCCGGTGGCGTCGGAGACTTCCAGATAGTTGCTTCCGGAATCCAGCAGGCAGGCCACCCGGAACCGCTGGGACAGCGCCTGCAGTTCCTTAATGGTGCAGATATCCTGAAAAAATTCCCGGCAGTCCTCCACCGTCTCCAAAGACAACACCGCCTGATACAATTCTTCCTCACCGGGATGTCGGAAATGATCCATAATGTCCGTTCCTTTCATGCTGTTGTTGTTTCTGATACTTTACTACTTTAGCCAACTAAAGTCAATAGATTTTTTGAAAAAACCCTCCCTTTTTTTCCGCTTCTCCCGATGCGGACAGATGTCCCCGGAGAAAAAACATTTTTTCCGAAAACCTATTGACCCACAGCCCCGGCGGTGCTAAAATAGGGAAAATCACAAACCGGGAGAGGTGTCTTATGGAAAAGAAAAACTTGGACTGGGGCAGCCTGGGCTTTGCCTACACCAGGACGGATCTGCGTTACGTCTCCAACTATAAAAACGGCGCATGGGATGAAGGCTGTCTGACCGATCAGGCCGACATCACCATGAGCGAGTGCGCCTGCGTGCTGCAATACGCCCAGACCTGCTTTGAGGGTCTGAAGGCCTATACCACCGAAGACGGCAGAATCGTCTGCTTCCGGCCGGATCTGAACGCCCAGCGGATGGCCGATTCCTGCCGCCGGCTGAGAATGCCCGTTTTCCCGGAGGACCGGTTTGTAGACGCGGTAATTCAGACCGTCCGGGCCAACGCCCAGTGGGTGCCTCCCTACGGCTCCGGGGCAACGCTGTACATCCGCCCGTTTATGTTCGGCAGCGACGCCATCATCGGCGTCAAGCCCGCCACGGAATATCAGTTCCGGGTGTTCGCTACCCCGGTAGGCCCCTACTTTAAAGGCGGCTTCAAGGCTCTGCGGGTGCGGATCTCCGACCTGGATCGGGCTGCGCCCAGGGGCACCGGCCATGTAAAGGCCGGCCTGAACTACGCCATGAGCCTGTATAACATTATGGACGCCCACGACCAGGGCTATGACGAAAACGTCTATGTGGACTCCGCCACCCGCACCCATATTGAGGAAACCGGCGGCGCCAACATCATCTTCCTGAAGGGCAACAAGCTGGTAACGCCCAACTCCCCCACGATTCTGCCCTCCATCACCCGCCGCTCCCTGGTGCAGGTAGCCCAGGAATACCTGGGGATGGAAGTGGAGGAGCGTCCCGTGGCTCTGGAGGAAATCGGCGAGTTTGACGAGTGCGGCCTGTGCGGCACCGCGGCGGTAATTTCCCCTGTGGGCATCATTGACGACCACGGGAAGGAAATCCGCTACGCCGGCATGGGCGAGGGCATCCGCAAGCTCTACGACACCCTCACCGGCATCCAGATGGGCCGCATCCCCGCCCCCGAGGGCTGGATCCAGGTGATCGCGTAACCCCCCTGTTTTGCCAAGAAAGACTTTTGTATTTCTGTGCTTGACACCCGGGAAGATCGGTGATATAATCTTCCCAACATAAGGAAAACGCATGGACGAGGAAAAAGCAGCTTGCTTTCCCGATGGCAGAGAACCGCCGGTTGGTGCGAGGCGGCGAGGGAGAAGCTGTATACTGGCCTCTGAGCGGCCGTTCCCAACGCCTTCGGTCAGTAGGACGGACGGATCCCCACCGTTACAGGGGGAGGCGATTGTTGGATCGCCGTCGAGTGGTCGTCCCAGACGGCAAAAAGAGTGGTACCGCATGGTTTTTATGTAATGTAGAAGCCCTGTCTCTTTGCAAAGGAAGAGGCAGGGCTTTTTTATAACCTTCTGTCCCCGCTGGCAGAAAAGAAACCGGAAAGGAAACGCATATGGTCACAATCGATAAGATTTTCCACGCCTCCGTCGTCCTGAAGGACATCATCCGCCCCACTTCCCTGGCCAAGGCCTACGGCATCGCGGAAGAATGCAAGCTGTACCTGAAGCCAGAGAACCTGCAAAAAACCGGCTCGTTCAAGCTGCGCGGCTCCGGCTATAAGATCGCCATGCTTTCAGAGGCCGAGAAGGAACGGGGCGTCATCGCCTGCTCCGCCGGCAATCACGCCCAGGGCGTGGCGCTGGCCGCCTCCAAGTGCGGCATCTCTTCTCTGATCTGCCTGCCGGACACCGCCCCCATTTCCAAGGTGGAGGCCACCAAAAGCTACGGCGCCCAGGTGTGCCTGGTGCCGGGGGTTTATGACGACGCCTACAACCGCGCCCTGGAGCTGAAGGAGGAAAAGGGCTATACCTTCGTCCATCCCTTTGACGATCCCTATGTCATCGCCGGGCAGGGCACCATCGGCCTGGAGATCATCAACGAAATGAACGACGTGGACGCGGTGATCGTTCCCATCGGCGGCGGCGGGCTGATCTCCGGAGTGGCCTGCGCCATCAAGTCCATCAGTCCCCATGTAAAGGTCTACGGCGTCCAGGCGGCAGGCGCGCCCAGCATGTACAACGCCGTCCACAGCGGCCATCGGGAAGCCCTGTCTCAGGTGTCCACCATTGCCGACGGCATTGCGGTCAAGCAGCCGGGCGAGCTGACCTACGAAATGGTCAGCCAATATGTGGATGACATTGCCCTGGTCACGGAGGATGAGATTGCCGCCGCCATTCTGGCGCTGATCGAAAAGCAGAAGATGATCGCCGAAGGCGCCGGCGCCGTGGCGGTGGCCGCCGCCATGTTCCATAAGTTCCCCCTGGAGGGGAAGAAGGTGGTCAGCCTGGTATCCGGCGGCAACATCGATGTCACCAGCCTCTCCCGGGTCATCGACCGGGGGCTGATGAAGTCCGGCCGCACCAGCAACCTGCTCATTGAGCTGGTGGACAAACCGGGGCAGCTGAAGGATGTGTCCCGGATCATCGCCGACTGCGGCGGCAACGTCATCAGCGTCCACCACGAGCGCAACGGCGATACAGAATCCATCAACGGCTGCTACCTGCGGCTGATCCTGGAGACCCGGAACTACGACCACGTGCAGGAAATCACCCAAGCCCTCCGCAGCGAAGGCTTCAAAATCATCTGACTTTTAAAAAGGAGACGACCATCATGGATGCCAGAAAGTACCGTATCGGCTATTATCCCGCCCCCGGCGCCCATTACAACTGGGTACATAAGGATCATATTGAGAAAGCCCCCCTATGGTGCAGTGTCGATCTGCGGGACGGCAACCAGAGCCTGGTGATCCCCATGAGCCTGGAAGAGAAGCTGGAGTTCTACCATCTGCTGCTTCGGGTGGGCTTCAAGGAGATCGAGGTAGGCTTCCCCGCCGCCTCCGAAACGGAATACGAATTCCTGCGCACCCTGATTGAACACAACATGATCCCCCAAGGCGTTTCCGTCCAGGTGCTGACCCAGTGCCGGGAGCACATCATCCGCAAAACCTTCGAGGCCTGCAAGGGTGCCCCCAGCGCCATCATCCACTTTTATAACTCCGTCAGCGTGGCTCAGCGGGAGCAGGTGTTCCGCAAAAGCAAGGCCGAGATCATGGACATCGCCGTGGAAGGCGCCAAGCTGGTGAAGAAGCTGTCCCAGGAATACGAGGGCAACTTCCGGTTTGAATATTCCCCGGAGAGCTTCACCGGCACCGAGCCGGAATACGCTTTGGAAGTGTGCAACGCGGTGCTGGACGTGCTGGAGCCTTCGGAAACCAACAATGTGATCATCAACCTGCCGGTAACGGTGGAAATGAGCCTTCCCCATGTGTACGCCAGCCAGGTGGAGTACATGAGTGAAAATCTGAAATACCGGGAGCATGTGACCTTGTCCGTCCATCCCCACAACGACCGGGGCACCGGCGTGGCGGATACGGAGCTGGCACTGCTGGCCGGCGCCGACCGGGTGGAGGGCACCCTCTTCGGCAACGGCGAGCGCACCGGCAACGTGGACGTGATTACCCTGGCCATGAATATGTATTCCCACGGGGTGGATCCGCAGCTGGACTTCTCCGATATGCCCTCCATCTGCAAGGTCTATGAGGCCTGCACCCGGATGCACGTATACGAGCGCAGCCCCTACGCGGGAGCCCTGGTCTTCGCCGCCTTCTCCGGCAGCCACCAGGATGCCATTGCCAAGGGCATGAACTGGCGCAAGGAAAAGAAGCTGTACCAGTGGACGGTGCCGTATCTTCCCGTGGATCCCCAGGACATCAGCCGCACCTACGACGCCGATGTCATCCGGGTCAATTCCCAAAGCGGCAAGGGCGGCATCGGCTATCTGCTGGAGCAGGCCTACGGCTATATCCTGCCGCCGAAGATGCGGGAGCACCTGAGCTACCAGTGCAAGAGCGTCTCCGACCACGACCACCGGGAGCTGAAAAGCGAAGACGTGCTGGCCATCTTCATGGACTGCTATCTCAATGTGTACAGTCCGCTGGCCATTACCGCCACCTCCTTTAAGCAGGGGGTCAACGGCGTCAGTGCGGAGGTGACGTTCCAGCGCCACGGTCGGGAGAAAACCATTCTGTGCCAGGGCAACGGCTCCCTGGATGCGGTAAGCAACGCCCTGAAAAAGTACACCGGCAAGAACTATACCCTGAAGGTCTACACCGAGCACAGCGTCCAGGAGCGCAGCTCCGGCTCCACCGCCGCCGCCTACATCGGTCTGGAAAGCGAAACCGGCGTCATGAGCTGGGGCGCGGGCACCGATACCGATATTATCCGCGCCAGCGTCAACGCGCTGATCAGCGCCTTCAACAATCTGGAAAGACAGTAAAGGAGAACTACCATGGGCATGACAATGACACAAAAAATCCTGGCCGCCCACGCGGGACTTCCCAGCGTCTCCCCCGGCCAGCTGATCCAGGCCGGCCTGGACATGGTGTTGGGCAACGACATCACCACTCCCGTGGCCATCAACGCCTTCCAGAAGGCAGGGTTCAGCCAGGTTTTTGACAAGGATAAAATTGCCATTGTGCTGGATCACTTTGTTCCCAACAAGGACATCAAAGCCGCCCAGCAGTCCAAGCAGTGCCGGGAATTCGCCTGCAGCCACTGCGTCAGCCACTTCTACGATGTGGGTAAAATGGGCATCGAGCACGCGCTGCTTCCGGAGCAGGGGGTCGTTACCGCCGGCGACTGCATCATCGGCGCGGACAGCCACACCTGCACCTACGGCGCCCTGGGCGCCTTCTCCACCGGCGTGGGCAGCACCGACATGGCCGCGGGCATGGCCACCGGCCGGGCCTGGTTCAAAGTCCCCGCCGCCATCGGCTTCCGGCTCACCGGCACCCTTGCCCCCAACTGCAGCGGCAAGGACGTGATTTTGACCATCATCGGCAAAATCGGGGTAGACGGGGCGCTGTACAAAAGCATGGAGTTCATGGGCGAGGGCGTCGCCGGCCTGAGCATGGACGACCGGCTGTGCATCTGCAACATGGCCATTGAGGCGGGCGCCAAAAACGGTATTTTCCCGGTGGACGAAGTGACCCTGTCCTACCTGGAAGGCCGCGGCGAACGGGCGCCCAGGATCTTCGCCGCCGATCCCGACGCGGTATATGAGCGGATCATTGACATTGACCTGAGCGCCATTGTCCCCACGGTGGCCTGTCCCCATCTGCCGGAAAACACCAAGCCCGCCAGCGTCCTGGGAGACGTGAAGGTGGATCAGGTGGTCATCGGCAGCTGCACCAACGGCCGGATGGAGGATATGAAAGCCGCCTATCAAATCCTGAAGGATCATCCGGTGGCTCCGGGGGTTCGGTGCATCATCATCCCCGCCACCATGGCCATCTACCGGGAATGCGTGGAGAAGGGCTATGTCACCGCCTTCATTGACGCGGGCGCGGTTGTCTCCACCCCCACCTGCGGCCCCTGTCTGGGGGGCTATATGGGCATTCTGGCCGCGGGGGAGACCTGCATCGCCACCACCAACCGCAACTTTGTAGGCCGTATGGGTCATGTGGACAGCAAGGTCTATCTGGCCAGCCCCGCCACCGCCGCCGCCAGCGCCGTCACCGGTTACATCACCGCTCCCAAGGAGGTTTGATCTATGAAGACCAAAGGACATGTGTTTAAATATCCTGACAATGTGGATACCGATGTGATCATCCCCGCCCGGTACTTAAACACCACCGACGCCCAGGAGCTGGCCAGGCACTGTATGGAGGACATCGACGCCGGCTTCCCCTCCCGGGTGCAGCCCGGGGACGTGATGGTAGCCGGATGGAACTTCGGCTGCGGCTCCTCCCGGGAGCACGCCCCCCTGGTGATCAAAACCTGCGGCACCGGCTGTGTCATTGCCAAGAGCTTTGCCCGGATCTTCTACCGCAACGCCATCAACATCGGCCTGCCCATTCTGGAATGTGAAGCCGCCGCAGAGGAGATCCAGCCGGGAGACGCGGTTTCCGTGGACTTTGACACCGGAATCATCACCGACTTGACCACCGGCAAAACCTATCAGGCGGAGCCGTTCCCGGAATTCATTCAGGCCATTATTCAAAAGGGCGGATTGCTTGCTTCTTTGAAAGGGATGTGATATAATGCAGAAAACCATTGCGGTAATCCGGGGCGACGGCATCGGCCCGGAGATCGTTGACCAGGCGCTGCAGGTTCTGAACCGGATCGGAACCTTGTACGGCCACGAATTTACTTATGCGGATGTGGATATGGGCGGCAGCGCCATCGACAAATGGGGGGATCCTCTGCCCCCGGAAATGCTGCAAACATGCCTGGATTCGGACAGCGTGCTTTTCGGCGCGGTGGGCGGTCCCAAGTGGAACCATGTGCCGGGATCCATGCGGCCGGAAAAGGGTCTGCTGCGTCTGCGGGCGGGGATGGAAGTCTACAGCAACAATCGTCCCGCCAAAATCTGGCCGCAGCTGGCCTCGGCCTCTCCCCTGAAGCCCGAGATTGTGGAAAAGGGCATTGATTTCATCATTGTCCGGGAGCTGACTGGCGGCATTTACTTCGGCCGCCATGACACCGTCGCGGAAAACGGCGAGGCAGTGGCCATCGACCAGCTGCGCTACAGCGAATCCGAGATCCGGCGCATTGGCCGCATCGGCTTTGAAACCGCCCGGAAGCGCAGCAAGCGCCTGTGTTCCGTGGAAAAGAGCAACGTTTTGGATTCCTCCCGGCTGTGGAAGAAGGTCATGCACCAGCTTTCGGAGGAATACCCCGACGTCGCCTTAACGGATATGCTGGTGGACAACTGCGCCATGCAGATCGTCAAAGACCCCAGCCAGTTTGACGTGATTGTCACGGAGAACATGTTCGGAGACATTCTCTCCGACGAAGCCTCCATGATCACCGGTTCCATCGGCATGATCCCCTCTTCCTCCCTGGGAGACAGCTCCCGGGGTCTGTACGAGCCCATCCACGGCTCCGCCCCGGACATCGCGGGCAGGGACATTGCCAACCCCATCGGCACCATATTGGCCGCAGCCATGATGCTGCGCTACAGCTTCGATATGCCCCGGGAAGCGGACTGCATCGAATCCGCCGTTTCCGCAGTGCTCTCCCAGGGGTACCGCACCGCTGATATTCTGCCTCCCGACGCCGCCGGCTGCACCTTGACCGGCTGCCGGGACATGGGCAGATTGATCATAGACAACCTAAAGAAAGGGTGAAGTCATGAAACTATCCGGTTCTGACATTATTGTCCGTACCCTCATTGAGCAGGGGGTAGATGTGGTCTTTGGGTATCCCGGCGGTCAGGTAATCAACATTTACGATTCCCTGTACAAGTACCGGGACGAACTGAAGCACGTCCTTACCGCTCATGAGCAGGGTGCCACCCACGCGGCCGACGGCTATGCCCGGTCTTCGGGAAAGGTGGGCGTCGTCATCGCCACCTCCGGTCCCGGCGCCACCAATCTGGTAACAGGCATCGCCACTGCCTATTTGGACTCGGTGCCCATAGTTGCCATCACCGGCAACGTTCCCACCAACGTCATCGGCACCGACGGCTTTCAGGAGATCGATATCACCGGCGTTACCCTGCCCATCACCAAGCATAATTATTTTGTCGGCTCCATTGAAGACCTGGCCGATACCATTCGGGAAGCCTTCCGTCTGGCCAAGTCCGGCCGTCCCGGTCCGGTGCTCATTGACGTCCCCAAGGATGTGCAAATCGCCGTGGGCGAATTCACGCCCCAGCCGGAGCCGGTTCCCGCCGACGCCGCTCTCCCTGCCAAGGAGATCCGCATCCGCCAGGCCGCCCAGTGCATCAACGCCGCCCAGCGTCCGTTCCTGTATTTCGGCGGCGGTCTGATCACCAGCCAGGCCCAGGACGAGCTGCTGCAAATGGCGGAGATCATCGACGCCCCCATCGGCTGCTCTCTCATGGGCGTTTCCGGCGTTCCCACAGACTACCCCCGGTTCCTGGGGATGCAGGGCATGCACGGCCACTACGCCTGCTCCACCGCCATGCACCACGCGGATGTGATCATCGCCATGGGCGCCCGGTTCAACGACCGTGTCACCGGCGACCGGGCCAAGTTCGCCCCCGAGGCAAAGATTGTCCACATTGACATTGACGGGGCGGAGCTGGGCAAGACCGTCACCCCGGTTCACGGCCTTCGGGGAGATGTGAAAATGACCCTGCAAAAGCTGCTGCCTCTGCTGAAGCCTGCCCAGCATCCCCAGTGGCAGGCGCAGATCGCCCGCCTCCAGGAGGAGGAAGCCGCAGGGCTGGACAGCCGCGAGGGCATGACGCCCCGGAATATCATCACCCTGCTCAACGACTACCTGGGAGAAAATACCCCCGTGGCCACCGACGTGGGTCAGCATCAGATGTGGGCTGCCCAGTATCTGAATCTGAAAGCCAGCCGCCGGTTTATTTCCAGCGGCGGCCTGGGCACCATGGGCTTCGGCATGGGCGCCGCCATCGGCGCCGCCATGGCAACCGGAGAGCGCACCGTGCTTGTCACCGGGGACGGCAGCTTCGGCATGAATCTCAACGAGCTGGCCACCGCCGCTGCCAACCGGGTGCCTCTGGTAATCCTGCTGCTGAACAACGGGGTTTTGGGCATGGTTCGCCAGTGGCAGACCCTGTTCTTTGACAAGCACTACAGCAACACCAACCTCACCGATCGGGGCACCGATTTTGTAAAGCTCGCCCAGGCATTCGGCGCCCAGGCCAGCCGCGCCCTGACTTTGGAGGAGCTGAAAAACGCCCTTGACGCCGCCTTTGCATCCGACGGCCCTTATCTCATTGACTGTGCCATTGACAAGGATGAATTTGTGCTGCCCATGCTCCCCCCCGGAGGTTCCATGGATGACATCATCGTAAAGATTGGAGACTGATATGATGAAATTTACCGTAGCCATTCTGGTCAACAATCAGTTCGGCGTGCTCAACCGAGTCACCAGCATGTTCCGCCGCCGCCAGTTCAATATCACCTCCCTGACGGTGAGCGAAACGGAATCCGAGGCCTTCTCCCGGATCACCGTCCAGTCGGAGGGCGACGAGGTGAAAAAGGAGCAGCTGATCAACCAGCTGTACAAGCTGCCGGACGTCTGCTCCATTGCGGAGCTGTACACCACAGACACCGTCAACCGGGAGCTTCTGCTGATCAAGATCCGGAATGATCCCCAGACCCGGGGCGACGTCCGCTCCGCCTCCGATGCCTATGAGGGCAAGATGGTGGACTATACCAAGGATTCTCTCATCATTCAGATGGTGGGGGACAGCCGCAAAATCGACAACTTTATCGATCTGATGCGGGACTTTGAAATTTTGGAAATCTGCCGTACCGGCCTTGTCTCCCTCCAGCGGGGGGGAACCACCATCCGGCGTGTGACCAATCTGTAAATGAAATCCCCATGGGATACCATCACGCCACGAACCACGAAAGCAGTTCGTCCATGGGGATGGATATGCATCCGCATCGGCTGCCCCGCAAGGGGCGAGATGCTGGCATTTATTTAAAATATTTTCCTATGAACGCGGAGCTTTCATAGGAAAAAAAACGAATGCGTGCTGCATTCAGAAAGAAGGAGTACATTATGAATCGTATCTTCTACCAGCAGGACTGTGATCTGCAGAAGCTCTCCGGCAAGACCGTGGCCATCATCGGCTATGGCTCCCAGGGTCACGCCCACGCCCTGAACCTGAAGGACAGCGGCGTCAGCGTCATCGTAGGTCTGTACAATGGCTCCAAGAGCTGGGCCAAGGCCGAAGCCCAGGGGCTGACGGTTATGACCGCCGCCGAGGCGGCCAAAGCCGCCGATATCATCATGATCCTGATCAACGATGAAAAGCAGGCCGCCCTGTACAAGGAAAGCATCGAGCCCAACCTCACCGAGGGCAAGACCCTGGCCTTCGCCCACGGCTTTAACATCCATTTCGGCTGCATCAAGCCCCCCAAGAATGTCAACGTCATCATGATCGCCCCCAAGGGCCCCGGCCACACCGTCCGCAGCGAATACCAGGCGGGCAAGGGTGTTCCCTGCCTGGTGGCCGTGGAGCAGGACGCCACCGGCGACGCGCTGGACATCGGCCTGGCCTACGCTCTGGCCATCGGCGGCGCCCGGGCGGGCGTGCTGGAGACCACCTTCCGCACCGAAACGGAAACCGACCTGTTCGGTGAGCAGGCTGTGCTCTGCGGCGGCGTCTGCGCCCTGATGCAGGCGGGCTACGAAACCCTGGTGGAAGCGGGCTACGATCCCAGAAACGCCTACTTCGAGTGCATTCACGAGATGAAGCTGATTGTGGATCTGATCTATCAGTCCGGCTTCAGCGGCATGCGCTACTCCATCTCCAACACCGCCGAGTACGGCGATTACATCACCGGCCCCAAGATCATCACGGCCGAAACCAAAAAGGCCATGAGGAAAATCCTCGCCGACATTCAGGACGGCACCTTCGCCAAGGACTTCCTGCTGGATATGTCCAGCGCCGGAAGCCAGGTGCACTTCAATGCCATGCGCAAGCTGGCTGCCGAGCATCCCTCTGAAGTGGTGGGTGAGGAAATCCGCAAGCTCTACAGCTGGAGCGACGAGGATAAGCTCATTAACAACTGATATCTGCCCTTGTCATCTGCAGGATGCCGGAAGATCCCGGCATCCTGCACTGCCATATCTGAAATAGAAGGGAACATACGACTTATGATCCGAGATACCATTGTAAACGGCCCGCAGAATGCCCCCCACCGGAGCCTTTATCACGCCCTGGGACTGACCCCCGAAGAGCAGCAGCGTCCCCTGATCGGCATTGTCAGCTCCTATAATGAGATCGTACCCGGCCACATGAACCTGGATAAAATCGTGGAAGCGGTGAAGCTGGGCGTGGCCATGGCCGGGGGCACCCCCATCGTCTTCCCGGCCATTGCCGTGTGCGACGGCATCGCCATGGGGCACGAGGGCATGAAATACTCCCTTGTCACCCGGGATCTCATTGCCGACTCCACCGAGGCCATGGTTCGCGCCCACGGCTTTGACGGTCTGGTAATGGTGCCCAACTGCGATAAAAACGTTCCGGGTCTGCTGATGGCCGCCGCCTGGGTGAATATCCCCACCATTTTTGTCAGCGGCGGTCCCATGCTGGCCGGACGGGTAGACGGCAGGAAAACCAGCCTGTCCAGCATGTTCGAAGCGGTAGGCGCCTACAACGCCGGAAAAATCGGCGAAGACCAGCTGCGGATCTGCGAAGAGAACACCTGCCCCACCTGCGGCTCCTGCTCCGGCATGTACACCGCCAACTCCATGAACTGCCTGACGGAGGTGCTGGGCATGGGTCTGAAGGGCAACGGCACCATCCCGGCCGTGTACTCCGCCCGGATCGAGCTGGCCAAGCACGCGGGCATGCAGGTGATGGAGCTGGTGAAGCAGAACATCCGCCCCCGGGATATTATGACTGCCGCCGCCATCCGCAACGCCCTCACCGCCGACATGGCTCTGGGCTGCTCCACCAACTCCATGCTCCACCTGCCCGCCATTGCCAATGAGTGCGGCGTGGATTTTGACCTGGATATGGCCAACCGGATCAGCGCGGGAACACGCAACCTGTGCCACCTGGCCCCCGCGGGCCCCACCTATATGGAGGGCCTGAACCAGGCCGGCGGCGTCTACGCCGTGCTGAAGGAGCTGACCAAGGGCGGCTTGCTGGACACCTCGGTTCTCACCGTCACCGGCAAGACCCTGGGCGAGAACATCGCTTCCGCGGTGAACCGGGACGAAACCGTCATCCGTCCCTTTGAGAATCCCTACTCCCCCACCGGCGGCATCGCCGTCCTCCGGGGCAATCTGGCCGCTGACGGCAGCGTGGTCAAGCGCAGCGCCGTGGCGCCGGAAATGCTGGTGCACGAAGGCCCCGCCCGGGTCTTCGACTGCGAGGAGGACGCCCAGGCCGCCATCAATGCAGGCAGTATCCGCCCGGGAGACGTGGTGGTCATCCGCTATGAAGGCCCCAAGGGCGGCCCCGGCATGCGGGAAATGCTCAACCCCACTTCCGCCATTATGGGCATGGGTCTGGGCAGCAGCGTAGCGCTGATCACCGACGGCCGGTTCAGCGGCGCCACCCGGGGCGCCTGCATCGGGCACGTATCTCCGGAAGCTGCCTCCGGCGGCGTCATCGGCGTGGTGCGGGATGGGGATATCATCTCCATCGACATCCCCAACAGCCGTCTGGAGCTGAAGATCAGCGACCAGGAGCTGGCTCAGCGAATGGCCGCCTTTGTGCCCCAGAAGAAGGAACTGTCCGGCTACCTCAAGCGCTATGCCGCCCTGGTTTCCAGCGGCGCCAAAGGCGCGATTCTGAATCTATGACAAAAAACGATCTGTATCAGCTGAATATCCGCCTCCGCTCTCTGGCAATCTTCCGCAATGTGCTGTCCGACCCGGTGATGAAGGAGCTGCTTTCCTACCTGGACGCCTTGGAGACCGGCTCCATCCCCCAGGCCGTATCCCGGTACAGCGGCTTTGCGGCCCGGCTCTATGCCGACGGCTGTCCCCCCTGGTCCAAATATGTGGAGCAGCTGGCCGGAGACGATGAAAATCCCTACATCCGCCTGATCGGCCGGGGGCAGCAGCCCCGGCCGGAGATGGTGGCCTCTCTGCGCCGGGAATTGGACATCCTCCAGGCGGCGGCGGAGCTTACTCCCGCCGCCCTGGGTTCCGGCCTGGACTGGGACGGCACCCTCCCCGGCTTCCCCCTGGAAGCGGTGGACATTCCCGCCAGCTACCGCCGCCGGTGTGAAAATATCGCCAAGATGGGCTACGGGATCTATGCCCGGCATCGGATGTTCTGCGTCAGCGAAGCCGGCCAGATCCAGCCGGTGCGCAGCCCGGATCCCATCCGGCTGTCCTCCCTGATCGACTACCGGCAGCAGCAGCAGGTCATTCTGGACAACACCCTGGCGCTTCTGGCCGGGAAGCCGGCGGCCAACATTCTGCTCACCGGGGACGCCGGCACCGGCAAGTCCTCCACCATCAAGGCCGTGGTCAACGAGCTGGCCTATAAAGGTCTGCGGATCCTGGAGGTGCGCAAGGAGCAGCTGCATTCCATCCCCGGGATCCTGGACGAGCTGAGCGGCAATCCGCTGAAATTCATCTTGTTTATCGATGATTTGTCCTTCCAGAAGGACGACGACAATTTCAGCGCTCTGAAGGCCATTTTGGAAGGCGGGGTCTCGGCCAAAAGCCGGAATGTGGTCATCTACGCCACCTCCAACCGGCGCCACCTGGTGAAGGAGACCTTCTCCGGCCGGGAGGGCGACGACATCCACCGCAACGACACCATGCAGGAGCTGCTGTCCCTGTCGGAACGGTTCGGCATCCAGCTGACCTTCCAAAAGCCGGACAAGAACACCTATCTGGACATCGTCCGCCACCTGGCGGAGGAAGCCGCCATTGCGATGCCCCGGGAGGAGCTGGAGCTTCTGGCCGAACGCTATGCCCTGGGACGGGGCGGCCGCTCCGCCCGGGCCGCCCGGCAATTTGTGGACAGCCTGCTGGCCAAGCCGTGACCTTAGGAAGCTCTGATGAAATACCCATGCGCTTTCGCAGCGCGCCACCATTCAAGAAAGGCTTCGGCGCATGGGTATGGATATGCATCCGCATCGGTTGCCCCGCAAGGGGCGAGATGCTGGCATTTCTTTATAATTTTACTATGAAGGCAGAGCTTTCATAGTAAATCGTCTTCGGCGGAATGCCGGATTTTTTGGCACGATCCCAAAGGATCGTGCCATTTCCTATTGACATTTCTGTTAAGACCGTATATAATCACTATATACAGTAAATACAGGAGGTGATCCCGTGCACATAGCCATCGACAACACCAGCGGCGCGCCGATCTATGACCAGATCTATACCCAGATCAAGGGAAAGATCATCAGCGGAGAGCTGCCGGAGCATACCATGCTCCCCTCCATCCGGGGTCTTGCCAGAGATCTGCGGATCCGCTTCATCACCACCAAGCGCGCCTACGACGAGCTGGAAAAGGAGGGATTTCTCTATACCGTTCCCGGAAAAGGCACCTTTGTGGCCGCGAAAAATGTCGAGCTGGTTCGGGAAGAAACGTTGAAAAAAATTGAAGACCATCTGGAACAGATCCAGCGCCTGGCAGCCTCCTGCGGCCTGAGCCGGGAGACCCTGCTGGAAATGGTGCAGCTTTGTCTGGAGGAGGCAGATTTATGAACGCATTGGAAATCAGAAATGTAAGCAAAACCTATCCCGGCTTTTTCCTGGAGGACGTCAGCCTTACCCTGCCCGCGGGGTGCGTTCTGGGTCTTGTGGGAGAAAACGGGGCAGGGAAAACCACCCTGGTCAAGCTGATCCTGGATATGGTTCACCGGGACAATGGCAGCATTACCGTCCTGGGGCGGGACAACCGGGACAATTTCCGGCTGACCAAGGAGGATCTGGGGGTGGTTTTTGACAATGTAGGCATCCCCGCCTGCCTGAATACCCATCAAGTGGGGAAGATCATGGCGCTGACCTACGCCAACTGGGATTGGAACAGGTATCAGACCCTGCTGGAGCGCCTGTCCATCCCCCGGGACAAAGCCTTTCGCACCCTCTCCCGGGGAAACCAGATGAAGCTGGGCATCGCCATCGCTCTGTCCCATCATCCCAAGCTGCTGCTTCTGGACGAACCCACAAGCGGTTTGGATCCAGTGGTGCGGGATGATGTGGTGGAGCTGCTCCGGGACTTTGTCAGCCGGGAGGAGCATGCCATTTTGATCTCTTCCCACATTGTCAGCGACCTGGAGAAGCTCTGCGACTACATCGCCTTCCTCCATCAGGGGAAGCTCCTGCTGGCAGAGGAAAAGGACCGGCTTCTGGAGGAATACGGCCTGCTTCTGTGCGAGGAAAAGGATCTGGAAGTCCTTCCAAAAGCGGCGGTGCAGGGTCGGCGGGTCAGTCCCTACGGAGTCCAGGCGCTGGTGAAACGGGACGCTGTCCCAGCCGGCTGGGACATAAAGCCCATCGGCATTGAAGAACTGTTTATTCTTTTGACAAAGGAGGAAGTCCGCCTATGAAAGCCCTGATGCTGAAGGACGCTTATCTGATCTGGAAAAACAACAAATTCGTTCTGGGAATGTGCCTGCTTTTTTCCGCCATCCCCCTGTTGAATCCCGATCTTGCCCAGCGCTTTAACTTCTTTTTCTTTGTGTATCCCTGTCTTTTGATCCTCAATATCCTGCTTTCCCTGCTCTCCTATGACAGCAAAAGCCGGTGGGAGGAATATGCCATGGCACTTCCCTACTCCCGGGTGCAGCTGGTAACGGCAAAATACCTGATGGGGCTGCTGCTGGCCGGCGGGACCCTCCTGCTGGAGCTGACCTGTCAGGGGCTGCGGATGCATCTGGCCGGAACCTTTCAGTGGCCGGTTCTGCTGCTCATGGGCAGCGGTCTGACCCTGGTCGCCCTGCTGCCCTCCAGCCTGTGCCTGCCGCTGCTGTATTTTTTCGGCGTGGAAAAGGGCCAGCTGGTCTATGTGTGGGCGCTGGTCTGCCTGGGCGCCATGCTGGGTGTGGCGGTTTTCGCCCTGCCGGAAATTCCCGTCTCCCAGCTTACCAGTCTGACCCTTCCGGGTTTTGCCCTGGGGATCCTTCTTTTCGCCCTTTCCTGGTACATTTCCGTCCGCATCTACCGGAATCGGGAGCTGTGATCCGGGAACCGGATCACAGCGAGGCCTCCTTCGGCGAGGCCTCGCGTTTGCGTATTCATTTAACCAAATTGTGAAATATCCCCTTGACAATCGCCATTGGCTATGGTATCCTATATTTAACAATTAAGTTAATTGTTAAATATACAAAAGGAGGCTGTCATGTCCTTACAGCAAACTCTGAAGGCTCTGGCCGATCCCACCCGGCGGGAGATCCTGAATCTGCTGAAAACCGGGAAGCGCTCCGCCGG
>CALXDT010000148.1 GCA_944387125.1 uncultured Oscillospiraceae bacterium
TTCCCATCCCGAACACAGAAGTTAAGCTCACACGCGCCGACAATACTTGGCGGGCGACTGCCCGGGAAGATAGGTAATGCCAACATCAGCCTCATCCGCAAGGGTGAGGCTTTTTTTATTTTTGGAACAGCCTCCCCTGAGCGCCTTTGGCTGAAAGCGCGGCGGTAATGGCTTCCGCAGGCTGATTTCCCGGTTCCGGGCAGCGGAAGGGCTCTTGCGGAATGATGGGAATTGCTGTAGAATAATGGATAGAAGAAGGCGGTAAGACCCGACACAGAAAGATTCCGGGAAAGGAAGGCTGATCACCATGGAAAGAACCAGCAGCATTTATCAGGCCTATGTGCAGATTCTGAAAGAGGAGCTGATTCCCGCAATGGGCTGCACGGAACCCATTGCCATCGCTTACGCTGCGGCCAAGGCCCGGGAGGTGCTGGGACAGCTGCCGGACAGGGTGCGGATCGGCGTCAGCAGCAACATTATCAAAAATGTAAAAAGCGTCATCGTTCCCAACACCGGTGGGATGAAGGGAATTGAAAGCGCCGCAGCGGCGGGGATCGTGGCAGGCCAGGCTGGGAAAGCTCTGGAGGTAATCTCGCATGTTACCGGCGCGGAAAAGCAGCAGATGCGGCAGTTTCTGGAAACCGTTCCGATGACCGTGGAGGCTGTGGACAACGGCTTGATATTTGATATTCTCGTGGCGCTTTATCGGGGGGAGGCGTCCGCTTTGGTGCGGATTACCCACTACCATACCAACATCGTCTTGATTGAAAAAGACGGATCTGTGCTGATGGACCGCACCGGACAGGATTCCGAGCCGGGCTGCGGCGGAGAAAACCCCGGAGAGCAGGGGTTGACAGACAAGTCCCTGCTGACCATCGCGGATATTTTTGACTTTGCCAACAGCTGCTGTCTGGAGGATATCCGCCCCATGCTGGAGACGCAGATCCGGTACAACCGGGAGATTTCGGAGGAAGGGCTTCGGGGCGACTACGGCGCGAATATCGGCTCCACCATGCTGAAATTCTATGGAACAGATGTGCGCAACCGGGCCATTGCCAAGGCTGCCGCCGGTTCCGACGCCCGGATGAGCGGGTGCGAGCTGCCGGTGGTGATCAACGCCGGAAGCGGCAATCAGGGAATCACCGTCTCTGTGCCGGTGATGGAGTATGCGCAGGATTTGGGACTGCCGGAGGAGATTCTTTACCGGGCGCTGGCGCTGTCCAATCTCATAGCCATCCACCAGAAAACCGGCATCGGCCGTTTGTCTGCCTATTGCGGGGCGGTCAGCGCCGGCTGTGCCGCCGGCTGCGGCATTGCCTATCTCCAGGGGGCAGACTGCAAGGCCATTTCCCATACCCTGGTCAATGCCCTGGCCATTGTGTCGGGAATTATCTGCGACGGAGCTAAGCCCAGCTGCGCCGCGAAAATCGCCTCCAGCGTGGAGGCGGGGATCCTGGGCTACCATATGTATTTGAACGGTCAGGAGTTCCGCTCCGGGGACGGCATCGTCACCAAGGGGGTGGAAGCTACCATCCGCAACATCGGCCGCCTGGGTCGGGAAGGAATGCGGGAAACCGACAAAGAGATTGTAAAGATCATGATGGGCTGAGAAAGGAATCGCGTTATGGAACTCCGCACCGCTGTGCAAGGAGATCTGCCCCAGATCCTCCGGATCGAATCCATTTGCTTTCCCGCTGCCGAGGCGGCCACGGAGGCCGGTTTTGCCCGGCGGCTGGAATACTATCCGAACCACTTCTGGGTGCTGCTGGAGGAGCAGGAAATGGTGGGCTTTGTCAACGGCCTGGTTACAGACGAACGGGATCTGCGGGACGAGATGTATGATAACGCCGCCCTTCACCGGGAAACCGGCGCCTGGCAGATGATTTTTGGCGTGGATGTGCTGCCCCGGTATCGCCGGAGGGGCTGCGGGGAGCGGCTTTTGCGCCATGTTATTGAGCAGGCCCGTTCCCAGGGGCGGAAAGGACTGGTGCTCACCTGCAAAGAACCGCTGATGCGCTACTATAAACGGTTCGGCTTTCGCAGCGAGGGAATATCCCAGTCCGTCCACGGGAATGCGCTGTGGTACCAGATGCGGCTGACCTTTTAACGTGTGATCCCGTCCGGCATGTGCGCCGGACGGGATTTTTTTGCTTTCCGGGGGCTTGCCCAGGTGCAGAATGGATGGGCTTTGTTTGATGTCTGCTGAATCAGTGGTGATTCCGCGCCCATTATTTGGGATCCGCCTGCTGTTGAGAAATCTCCCGGCGAAGCTGGCGCAGAAAGGCTTTCAGCAGATCGCTCTCCTCCGGAGCACTGGGATAGAAGGCGCCGAAGGAGAGGGAGGGCGCTTCGGGAATGGGAATCCGGCACATCCCCTGGGGCACATGAAATTCCGGAACCATGGCAAGCCCAAACCCCGCCTGAGCCAGGATCAGGGCAGTTTCCACGCTGGCGGCGATATGCATTCGGGCAGGATCCATATCCTCTGCCAGCTGCCATTGGAGACGGGCGGCATCGGGGATCCGCGCCCGGTTCCAGGACGGCACCCTGTATCTGTGCATTCCCAAGAAGCAGCAGCCGGCGGTGGAGGAAAAGAAGCTGATCGCCATCGAAGGCTGATGAAACCGCCCGCAGCCCGGGGCGGAAGGAGTTCATTGCCTCCGGGAATACGGGAAAAAAGGAGACGGAAAGGGGCTGTAAAATAACAGCCAACACAAAACGGCGCACCGCTTTGGCGGTGCGCCTGTTTTGTTTTATAAGTCTAAGGCCAGGCCGATGAGCCGGTCGCTCAGATCGGCCAGGAACAGGGGGATGTTCAGCACATCTCCCTCCAGGCGCAGGTTGGCCAGGGAATACTGGATGCGCAGCCTGGTCTGGGAGCCGAAGACCTCTTTGAATTTCCGCAGTCCCCGGGGATAGGGATCGGCGCTGGGAACCACTTCCACAGGGAACAGATCGTTGTTCCGCTGGATCAGGAAGCTGACGCCGTAGGAGGGATTGGTTTGGCTCCAATACCGGGGCAGCACCTCGAACTGGGCGGCGAGGGTTTGCAGCAGAAAGCTCTCCGACAAAGCGCAGTTGAATTCACGGAACAGCCGGTTTCCCTCCCCAAAGGCGCTGGGGGACAGCTGGGACAGGCGGCGCAGCACCCCCACGTCCACCGGGTAGAGCTTAAAGGAAAATACATCGTCCCAGGCAGACAGGGGCAGGGAGGGCTGGGTGCTGCGGTAGATCTTGTGCACCAGCCGGGTATTCACCAGGAATTGCAGTGCCTGATCATACTCCCTGGCCCGGGCGCCTTCCTTTACCGCCCGGTACTGGAACTTTTTGTTTTCCCTGGCCAGCTGCCCGGGAATGGAATTCCAGATCATGGAAATTTTGGGAACTGTGCTGGCATTGGGATGCCGGGCAAAGGACTGCTCGTAACCGGCCAGGATCCCGGACAGGGATTCCTGCACCCCGGGAACATCCCGATCCTGGGTCCACAGCTGAACCGGTTCCGGCATGCCGCCGGTGATGAAATACATCTTCAGCTTCTCCACCAGGGGCTGAAAGAAAGCGTCGGGGATCGGCGCAATGGCATTGACCCGAGCCAGATACATAGCCAGATTCCGGTCGCCGTTGGCCAGCAGGAACTCAATGAAGCTCATGGGATTCAGACGCATGACATTGACCTTCCCCGCGGGGAAAATATCCGGCTGGGACAAAACGATGTCCAGCAGGGTGCCGGCGCAGACCACATGGTACTGGTTCCCCCGGTCGTAGAAAGCGCCCATGGCCTGAATGGCCTGGGGACAGTCCTGGACGTCGTCCAGAATCACCAGGGAGGTTCCCGGATGGATCTGCTGGCCGCTGACCAGGGTCAGATTTTGCAGGATCCGATCCACATCCCGGGTGTTTTCAAAAAACTGCCGGTACACCGGATTTTCCCGGAAGCTGAAATAGGCGGTGTTTTCATAATAGCGCCGGCCGAATTCCTTGAGCAGCCAGGTTTTGCCCACCTGCCCCACGCCCTTCAGGATCAGAGGCTTCCGGTGGGAGGCATTTTTCCACACTGCCAGCCGGCTTAAGGTCGATCGTTCCATAACTATCCTCGCTCGCATGATTCTTGGTGCTTGCCCGTTGGCGCACATTTTTATTATCATATGACAAAATGGGAGAAAAAGCAAGCAGATCCTCCGGATACCGCACCGTCTGTCGATTGCCCGCATATTCTGTAACAGCCCCATTGGGGGCAGAAAGGAATGATCCAATGGCAATCACCAAATCAACAAAAGAATTGAGCCTGGGAAGCAGCTCCCGTAAGCGGCGTATTCCCCACCAAAGGCGGGGAATACAAAATGACCGCTTCTTTTCGCGCCCAAAGGCGGGGAATCGCTGAGGCTCCCCGCCTTTGGGGCAATACCAATTTTTCATAAAACTGCGGAAACGGGGCATGATCACCGGGGAACCGCCGGCGCTGTGACCGTGTTCCCCTCAGCCGCGGAAGGCGGAGAATGGATGATCGCGGCATTTTTTTGCTGTTTTTCAGGAACTTCCCCATTTTTTCGGGCACGGCCGCTCCGGCAGCGCGCCGCGGGAGCGGGAACGGCGGGGAAAAAGCCGGAAAACCCCGGATCTTTGATTTTTTGGCGGTTCTTTGTGCATAATGATAACAGCCGCAGCCCGGAAAACCGGCGAAAAGGGGCAAATCACAAAATTATAGAGAAAGCGCAAGGAAATATCACACTTTTCTAAATTGGGAAAAATTGGAAGAAAACAGCAAAATCACACAATTATAATAAAATTAGAGGAAAAAATCACACAATACGAAACCAGCACGGGGAAATGGCGTTTTCCGCCGGAAACGCCCCGGCGGGGAGAACCGGAGCCGCTTTTCGGCGCCCGGGCGGTGGGAAGCGTGCCGGAAAACCGGCAAAATGTCCGCCGGTGGAGGACATTCACCGGCGGTTTTCGCCGGTTCCGCACCTGGTTTCCGGAAGCCGGCGCTGGTTTCGGAGCGCCCCGGAAGCGGGGAATAAAGGGATCTTTTCGGGAATCCTTGGAAGGAACTGCTTGCCCTTCCGCAAAGACCCAAGGATAGGAAGCCGGAACCGGGTAAAAATAGCCTTGCGGAAAGAAAAAATCGGTTTCTCCGGAAAGCGGTTTTGTCTTTCCGGAAAACCAAAAAAGGAGAGATTTGGAGTATGAAGAGCAACAACCAGATCAACGTTCCCCAGGCGCGGGAAGCCATGGACAAGTTCAAGATGCAGGCCGCTTCCGAGGTGGGCGTGAACCTGACCAACGGCTATAACGGCCACCTGACCAGCCGGGAAGCCGGTTCTGTGGGCGGCCAGATGGTCAAGAAGATGATCGAGGCCTACGAGCAGGGTCTGCAGTAAAGCGGCAGGAAGCGGGCGGCAAACGCTGTCCGCTTCCTTTTTTGCGATTTTCACCGGAAA
>CALXDT010000149.1 GCA_944387125.1 uncultured Oscillospiraceae bacterium
ATTTTGCCTCAGCCGAAAGTTCAAAAAGTGGAGAAATACTGTATGTATTTCCCACTTTTTGAACTGCACGGATGTGGTAAAAGATCCGGCATTCCGCCGAAGACGATTTATTCAGAGGTTCCTAAGGTCTGCTGAAAAAACCGCCAAGGGGCTTTTTCAGCAGGTATTATTATAGTGTATTTTCCCATCCGCCGCAACGGGTGGTAAGGTAAAATTTCGGTAAAGTGCCTCTTGACCGAAAAAAATTTTTCCTTTCCTCTTCCCATTTCCTGTGAAATATCGTATCATGGAGGAAAGGCAGACTCGGGTTCGGAAGGATCTGCACTGGAATACGAAAGGGAGGCTTCGCATATGAAAGTCGGAATGCTTACCAGCGGCGGCGACTGCCAGGGTCTGAACGCGGCTCTGCGGGGTGTGGCCAAGGCACTGTACAATGAACTGGGCAGCAACGTGACCATCTACGGCATCCGGGACGGATACCGGGGGCTGATTGAAGGGGATTACCACGCCATGTCCCCCCGGGATTTTTCCGATATCCTCACCCTGGGCGGCACCATTTTGGGCACCTCGCGCCAGCCCTTTAAGTCTATGCAGACCGCGGAGGAAAACGAAGAGAGCAAGCTGGATAAAATGCTTACCACCTGCCGCCGGGCGCGGTTTGACTGCCTGGTGATTCTGGGAGGCAACGGCACCCACAAAACCGCCAATCTCCTGAGCGAACACGGCATCAACGTCGTCACCCTGCCCAAGACCATTGACAACGATCTCTGGGGCACCCAGATGACCTTCGGCTTCCAGTCCGCCATGGACATCGCCTCCCAGGTGATCGACAACATCCACTCCACCGCCTTTTCCCACAGCCGGGTGTTCATTGTGGAGGTGATGGGGCACAAGGCCGGCTGGCTGACCCTGCACACGGGCATCGCCTCGGGGGCGGACGTGATTCTGATCCCGGAGATTCCCTATTCCACCAAGGCGGTGGCCGCCGCCATTGACAAGCGCCAGCGCAGCGGCAAGCGGTTCTCCATCATCGCCATGGCCGAAGGCGCCATTACCAAGGATGAGGCCAAAATGAGCAAGAAGGAATTCAAGGCCGCCCGGGCAGCCATGCCCTATCCCTCGGTGTCCTACCGGCTGGCGGAGGATCTGCGCTCCCTTACCGGCCAGGAGATCCGGGTGGCCATTCCCGGCCACTTCCAGAGAGGCGGCGCCCCCTGTGCCGCCGACCGGCTGCTGTGCACCCGGCTGGGAGTCGCCGCCGCCAATCTGATCCGGGAGGGGAAGTTCGGCTGCATGGTGGCCGTCCAGGGGGACAAGATTGTCCCGGTGCCCCTGAAGGATGTGGCCGGAAAGCTCAAGGGCGTTCCGGTGGACGGAGAGCTGGTGCGCACCGCCCGGGATCTGGGACTTTCCTTCGGAGACTGAACCGCCCCTCCGCCGCGCCGGAGGGGATACGCCCTCCCCAAACGGGGAGGGCGGGCTTTTGTACATATGGTTTACATAATATGTACGGAACAGCGGAAAAGTCCTTGCAGCCCAAGGCTTTCCGGAGGTTTTGCGTTGTTCCGGCCAAAACCCTCCGACCCCTTATGTCCAGGGCGGAAAAAAGCCCCCCGCCTAACCGGCAGGGGAGCTTCTGGCTGTCGAAAATCCCCTTCGGGGCTTTCCGACAGATTTTTGCAGGTGAGCTTCATGCACGCCTTGTACGCCTTTGGCGTACAACTGGCACACTGCGCAGCCTGAGAGGTATTTTCTGCCAGGTACACTGTTCCGGCGGAAAATGATTCAGATTTTATTTGCCGCAATGCGGCAAATTCTGCGAAGTTTTTTCGACGGTTTCACATCGCCCCCGGCCAAAAGAGGCCGGGGGCGATGATTTTTTTCTTCCGCAGCCGGGGCTTAACCGGCTTTTACCACCACATTCCGCAGTTCGTACATACAGGAGTAGGAGGCGTTGCCCTGGATCTTGGGATACGCCGCCGCGGCTTCCACCGTGGTGGGGCTGTCAAAGTTGACCTGAAGGCTTCCGGTATTGCCCTGGACGCTGAATCTTCGGGGCTTCTGCCATGCGCCGTCGATTTTCAGCACCAAATCCCAGTTGCCTTCCACGGTGGCGCCGTGGTTCCCCTGGGCTTCCACCGCAAATTCCAGGCTGGTGCAGTTTTCCACCAAATCGCCAAACTCCATGCAGCTGGCGGTTCCCCCGTTGCCGTGGCGGTAGGCATCCTCAGACCAGGTGCCGTAAAGTACGCCATAGCAAACTTCCGTCACCTGCCCCTGACTGTCAAAGGTGTATGTGTTGCCCTCCACCGTCTTTTTTGTGTCCCGGGCCATGACGCCGTTTTCGTCAAAGTAGTACGTTACGTTATCCACATCCCACCAGCCTTTCAGCGGCTCTCCCTGGCTGTAGCAATAACGCAGGCCGTCTTCCTCGTACCACCCCTCCTCGGGCTTGCCGCTGAGGAGGTCGGTAAGCAGAGAAAGACCTTCTTTCCCGGCACTGTCGTCCCCGGCTTTTTCCGGCATTCTGCCCATCACGGCATAAATCCCCATGCCGGCCAGCATCGCCAGAATCACCAGCAGCCATATGGGAATGGTGATCCCCTTGTTCTTCTCCATAGCGCATACCTCTTTTCTTAGATTCTGTCAGCCGTGACGGGATGCCCCCGGGCATCCTCTTATCATTATTGTAAGCATCAATCTTTCCGGTGTCAACAGATTTCTCAGAGGGAAACGCACAGCGCCGGTTCAAACCCTGTTGAACCGGCGCTGTTGTGCTATGGAATTACTTGTTCAGGAACTGGTGGATGGCCGCGGCGCCCTTCTTGCCGGCGCCCATGGCCAGGATGACGGTGGCCGCGCCTGTTACCGCGTCGCCGCCGGCAAACACGCCTTCCCGGGTGGTCATCTCGTTCTCGTCCACAATCAGGCAGCCCTTCCGGTTGGTGTCCAGACCGGGGGTGGTGGAGCGGATCAGGGGGTTTGGACTGGTGCCCAGGGACATAATCACCGTATCCACATCCAGCTCAAACTCGCTGCCTTCCACGGCAATGGGACGGCGGCGTCCAGAGGCGTCCGGCTCGCCCAGCTCCATGCGGATGCACCGAATGCCGCAGACACGGCCGTTCTCGTCGCCCAGGATTTCCACCGGGTTGCACAGGGTCATGAACTCGATGCCCTCTTCCTTGGCGTGGTGCTGCTCCTCCAGACGGGCGGGCATTTCCGCCTCGCCCCGGCGGTAGACCACGTACACATGCTCCGCGCCCAGACGCATGGCGCACCGGGCGGCATCCATGGCCACGTTGCCGCCGCCTACCACGGCCACGGCCTTGGAGCGGATCACAGGGGTGTCGGCCTTCTCGTCGTAGGCCTTCATAAGATTGGTGCGGGTCAGGTATTCGTTGGCGGACATGACGCCCTTCAGCGCCTCGCCGGGGATGTTCATAAACATGGGCAGGCCCGCGCCGGAGCCTACGAACACCGCCTTGTAGCCCATTTCAAACAGCTCGTCGATGGTCAGAACCCGGCCGATGACCATGTTGGTCATCACCTCTACCCCCTGGGCTTTCAGCTTCTCCACCTCGTTGGCCACAATGGCCTTGGGCAGACGGAACTCGGGAATGCCGTAGACCAGCACGCCGCCGGCGGTGTGCAGGGCTTCAAACATGGCAACCTGATAGCCCAGCTTGGCCAGGTCGCTGGCGCAGGTGAGGCCGGCGGGGCCGGAGCCTACCACAGCCACCTTCACGCCGTTGGATTCCACCTTTTGGGGCATCGCGTTGATGTTCTCCCGGTACCAGTCGGCCACGAACCGCTCCAGACGGCCAATGGCCACCGGCTCGCCCTTAATGCCCCGGACGCACTTGCATTCGCACTGAGTCTCCTGGGGGCACACCCGGCCGGACAGGGCGGGCAGGGCGTTGGTGGAGGTGACGATTTCATAGGCGGCCTTAAAGTCCCCCTCCTGCACCTTCTTGATGAATTCGGGGATGCGCACATTCACCGGGCAGCCTTCCACACACTTGGGATTCTTGCAGCCTAAGCACCGCTTGGCTTCCTCAATGGCCATCTCGGCGGTATAGCCCAGGGTCACTTCCTGGAAATTCCGGGCACGAACCTTGGGATCCTGCTCGGGCATAGGCGTTTTGGTCAGAGTCATATTTGCCATTGCCGCTACCTCCTTACTTTATCAGGGCCTTGCCCATGGCTTCGATCCGGCAGGTGTGGGTCTTGTCCACTTCCGCCTCCCGCTCCCGGTAGGTGCCGTTGCGGCTCATCAGCTCGGCAAAGTCCACCTTGTGGCCGTCGAACTCAGGGCCGTCCACACAGGCGAACTTGGTCTCCCCGCCTACCGTCACCCGGCAGCCGCCGCACATGCCGGTACCGTCCACCATAATGGGGTTCAGGGACACGCTGGTATGCACGCCGTAGGGCTCGGTGGTTTTGCACACAAACTTCATCATGGGCACAGGGCCGATGGCCAGAACCTCGTCAAAGGTCTCCCCGGCTTCCAGCAGCTCCGCCAGCGGCTGGGTCACAAGGCCGTGGCGGCCGTAGCTGCCGTCGTCGGTCATCATGATGAACCGGTCGGCCACTTCCTGAAACTCCTCTTCCAGGATCACAATGTCCTTGCTCCGGAAGCCTACAATCACAGTAACCTCGGCGCCGGCTTCCTTAAAGCCTCTGGCAGAGGGCAGCGCAATGGCGCAGCCTACGCCGCCGCCTACCACGCAGACCTTCTTCTTGCCTTCCACGGGAGTGGGCTTGCCCAGAGGACCGACAAAATCCTGGATATACTCGCCTTCCTTCAGCTCGCCCAGGGCGTTGGTGCTGAAGCCGACTTTCTGGAAAATAATGGTAACTGTACCGGCCTCCCGATCGTAGCCGGCGATGGTCAGAGGAACCCGCTCGCCCATTTCATCAATGCGGAAAATGATGAACTGACCGGCCTTGGCCTTTCTGGCCACGAAGGGGGCCTCAATCTCCATCAGTGTGACGGTGGGATTCAGTTCCTTCTTTCGAACGATTTTATACATGTTCTGATCCGTCCTTTTCAGAATTTTCGATACGGGCAGGCAAAATTGCCTCCGCAGATTATTATAACGGTATTCGGTAATTTTGTCAAAATATTTATCGATATTTTTGTAATTATTTCCGATGAAATATTCCTGGAAATCCCCCTGTTTTTTCGTGCTTTTCCACACTTCCCTTCCCGCGGGCTCCGGAAGGCAGGCAAAGGAGCCGGCCGGCGGCCGGCTCCTGGGGAAAAGCTGCGCAGCATCCGGCCGCGGATCGTTTCCCGGATCTGCCCCTTTTCGTTAGGGCTGGGCGCCCATGAGGATCTGGGCCAGCTGGGAATTCTGATCCAGAATCACGGTCTTTTTCTCTCCGTCCAGGCTGGTCTTCAGGGCGTCCAGCGCCAGGGTGAATTCATAGAATTCCCGCTTGTCGGCGGTGTCGTAGGCTTCGGCCAGCAGGCGCATATACTCCGCCTCCCCTTCCGCCTCCAGCTTGGTGGCTTCCGCCTGGGCGTCGGAGACCAGGATGTTCACCTGCTTATCCACGTCGTTGCGGATGATGGAAGCCTCGTAATTGCCGTCGGCGGTGTACTTTTCCGCTATCTGGTTCCGCTCGGAGATCATCCGGTTGTACACGGCGTTGAGGTTGCTCTCCGGCAGATCAAACTGCTTGATCTTCACATCCTCCACCTGTATGCCGTAGACCCGGGCCAGGGTATCCACATCCTCGGCAATGGACTCGTAGATCTCGTTGCGCTTGGCGCCGTCTTCCATATTGATAATGTCCGACTGTGCCAGGGTGCCCATAACCCTCTTTAGTTCGTTGTAGGGCAGGGCGTCCAGCCGCTGTTCTGCCACGGACTTGGCGCCCAGGGTCTGGTAGAACAGCTTGGGGTCGGAAATGGACCAGAGGATATAGCAGTCCACGGTCATGTTCTGCTTGTCCGAGGTCAGCACCTCGGAGGGCGGGATGTCGTACAGCTGGGTTGCCTTGGAGAAGTATTTCACGCTGTCCACAAAGGGCACCTTGAAATGCAGTCCCGGGGTCTGGATGGTGTCGATGATCTTGGAGAACCGCACCACACAGGCGTATTCATTTTCCCGGACGGTGTAGAGGCTGCCCGCGGCCAGCGCCAGCGCCAGCAAAAGAATCCCCGCGGCAATGACTTTCTTTTTCATATCACTGACCTCCTTCCGTATTCATCAGGTCTTCCAGAGGCAGGAGCATCTGGACGTCAGAGGCGCCGCTGCCGGTGTTGATATACAGCTTCACCCCGGGAAGCACCTGAGAAATGGCTTCATAATACATCCGGGAGCGGGTAATTCCCGGGTTTTGGGCGTATTCGGTGTACATGGCTTCAAACATGGCCACCTGCTCCACCGCCTCGTTGATCCGCTTCTGCTTCAGGTACTGGGCATTCTGGATCAGCTTGTCCGCCTCCGCCTGAGCCTGGGGCAGCTGGGCGTTCTGGTAGGCCTTGGCGTCGTTGATCACCGTCTCCGCCTGCTGCTTGGCCGTCTCCACCGCCTTGAATGCCTCAATGACCTCCTGGGTGGGCGGCTCCGCGTCCTGGATCTTCACATCCACCAGGGTCAGGCCGATGTCATATTCCTCCAGAATCTCTGTCACCAGCTCCTTCACCTGCCGCTGGATGTCCTCCTTCCCGTCGGTCAGCACTGCGTCCACCGTGGAGGAGCCAACCACATTGCGCACCTGGCTTTGAATCAGGTTCCGCAGAATCAGCTCCGGTTCGTTGGAGGAATAGAGATACTGCACCGGATCGGAGATCTTGTACTCCACAAAGAAATCCACGTTGACAATGTTATAGTCCCCGGTGATCATGGCGCTTTCGTTGCTGTAGACCTCATAGCCGCCGTCCACATCCTCATATCCCAGTTTAATCTGCTGGTAGACGTTCACATCCACCTTTCGCACCTGCTGGATCCCCAGCGGCAGCTTCAGGTGCACCCCGGCGTCGGTCACGTCTGTCACCTTTCCGAAGGTGGTCACAACTGCCTGCTGCTTGTCGTCCACGGTGTAGAAGCAGGTTCCCGCCAAAGCCAGGATCACCAGCGCCGCCATCACCAGCAGAAGATTCCGCAGGATTTTTTTGAAATGAAACGGTTTTCCGGAGTCTCCCCGGTTTCCGGACCAGCGGTAGGTTCCGTTGTCCTCCATATGCTTGCTCCTTTCCCTTGCGATGCAAGTGTGTCTTTGGTTTGGTCAGAGCGGAGGCTCCGGCCGTTTGCGATCATATCGATGATACCATGCTGTCCCGGGATTGTCAACGGCGGGAGCGCCTCCTCCCGCGGGAGTTTTTTCTTTTTCCTCTTTACGAACGAGAAAAATTGTTGTACAATACAGAACATACAGAGTCCCGGAAAGGGTGTTTCCGGGGCGGATCCAACCGGCGCAAGCCGGGTCACAGGAGGTGCGGCTATGGTCTGCCTGCGATGCGGACGGGAGCTGCCCCGGGACGGGGCGTTTTGTCAGGATTGTCTTTTGGATATGGAGCGGGATCCGGTGGCCCCCGGAACGCCGGTGGTGCTCCCCCAGCGCGGCGCCCACCAATCCTCCCGGCGGCCGCCCAAGCGCAGGGGACCCAGCCCCGAGGAGCAGATCCGGGCGCTGAAGCGCCGGGTGCGGGTGCTGTCGGTGCTGGCTCTGGTGTTTTTTCTGCTGGCAGCGGCGCTGGCCTTCCCCGCCTGGCGGCACCTGCGGGGGCAGCAGCTGCGCCCCGGCCAGAATTATTCCTCGGTGGTCAGCACCCAGGAAAGCACCGGTTGATGTTTCACGTGAAACAATCCCGGTCTGGGTTTGTTGAATGTTTCACGTGAAACAATTGCTTTAGACAGGAGAGAGAAATGGGTAAAATAATAGCCGTGGTCAACCAGAAGGGCGGCGTGGGAAAGACCACCACAGCTGTGAACCTCACCGCCGCCCTGACCGAGCTGGGGCTGAAGATCCTGCTGTGCGATTTTGACCCCCAGGCCAACGCCACCTCCGGCATGGGGGTGGACAAGCGTACCATCCGTTACAGCGCCTACGACGTGACCATCAACAGCGTCCCCTGGGATCAGGCTGTGGTGCACACCCGGTTCGGGGATGTGCTCCCCTCCACCGCGGATCTGGCCGGGGCGGCGGTGGAGCTGATCGGGCAGACCCACCGGGAATTGCAGCTGGAAAAAGCCCTGCACCTCGCCCGGGAGCACTATGACCTGATCTTCATCGACTGCCCTCCGTCTCTGGAGATGCTTACCCTCAACGGCCTGTGCGCCGCGGACGCCATATTGATTCCGGTGCAGTGCGAATACTTCGCCCTGGAGGGCTTGAGCGACCTCATGTCCACCCTGCGGATGGTGAAGCGCCGGCTGAATCCCCGGCTGGAGATCTTCGGCGTGGCGCTGACCATGTACGACGGCCGCACAAACTTTTCCGCCCAGGTGGCGCAGGAGGTACGCCGGCACTTCCCCGGAAAGGTCTTCGCCGCGGTGATTCCCCGGAACATCCGCCTGGCGGAGGCGCCCAGCCACGGCCTGCCGGTAACGGCCTACGACCGGAGCAGCCGGGGCAGCGCCGCCTACCGGGCCATGGCGGAAGAAATCAAATCCAAGCTGTAAGAAAGGAAGGATCCATTTGGCGTCCAACAAAGGTCTGGGCAAAGGACTGGGCGCGCTGCTGGGGGACTTTACCGAGGAACCTGTGGATAGCAGCGGCTACCGGCTTTTGCCCGTATATAAAATCGAACCCAACCCGGATCAGCCCCGGCAGGACTTTGACCAGGAGGAGCTGGAAGCCCTGGCGGAGTCCATCTCCGTCCACGGGGTGATCCAGCCGCTGACCGTGCGGCAGATGCCCAGCGGCTACTATCAGATCATCGCCGGAGAACGGCGCTGGCGGGCGGCACGGCTGGCCAACGTCAGCGACATTCCCGCGGTGATCATCGAGGCCGACGATCGGAAGGCCATGGAGCTGGCGCTGATTGAGAACCTGCAGCGTCAGGATCTGAATCCCGTGGAAGAGGCGCTGGGCTACCAGTCGCTGATTGAAGAATACGGCCTGACCCAGGAGGAGGCGGCCAGACAGGTGGGCAAGTCCCGTCCGGCGGTGGCCAACGCCCTGCGTCTGCTGGGGCTGTGCCCCCAGGTGCTGGAAATGCTCCGGCAGGGGCAGATCAGCGCCGGACACGCCCGGGCGGTGCTGACCCTGAAGGGGGAAAAGCAGCAGCAGGAGGCCGCCAAAAAAATCGTCGCCCTGTCCCTGTCCGTCCGCCAGGCGGAAACCCTGTGCAAAAACATGGCCAGGGAAAAAGCCCCCCCAAAGGAGCCGGTTTTCGCCGTGGACTATGTGGCCGAGTGCGAAAAAACCCTGAGCAAGCACCTGGGGCGGGGGGTCAAAATCGTCAACGGCAAGCGCAAAGGCCGGTTTGAACTGGAATTTTACGGCCAGGAGGATCTGCAAACCCTTCTGGACGCACTGATGAAGCTGGAGAAATAACATGAATAAGAAGCTGTACAGATCCAACAGTCAAAAGATGATCGCCGGCGTCTGCGGCGGGATAGCGGAATACGTTTCCATTGATCCCACCATTGTCCGCCTGATTTGGGCATTCCTGTGCCTGTGGGGCGGCTGGGGTCTTGTGCTCTATCTGGTGGCTATGCTCATCATTCCCCAAAAACCCATAGATATTATCGAACAAGATCAGTAAAGGAGATTTGCATCATGCTGGATATCAAACGGATTAAGGAAGATCCCCAGGGGGTTAAGGCCGCCCTGCGGGCGAAGGAAGTGGACTGCGACGCCATTGTGGATCGGATTCTGGCGCTGGACGAGCAGCGCCGGGCGCTGATTGCCGACACCGAAGCCCGGAAGGCTCGTCAGAACAAGGTCTCCAAGGAGATCCCCATGCTGAAAAAGCAGGGCAAGGACGTGGCGCCCATTTTCGCGGAAATGGCCGAGCTGAAAAAGGGTCTTGCCGAGGACGCGGAGAAGCTGGACGCGGTGATGGCCGAGTACCGCACCGCCATGCTCAGCCTGCCCAACCTGCCGGATCCCGACCTGCTCCCCGGGGGCAAGGAGAACAACCAGCCGCTGCGGTACTTCGGCACCCCCCACAGCTTTGACTTTGCTCCCAAGCATCATGTGGATCTGTGCCTGGATCTGGGTCTGATCGACTACGAGCGGGGGGTGAAGCTGGCCGGCTCCGGCAACTGGATGTACACCGGCATGGGCGCCCGGCTGGAGTGGGCGCTGCTGAACTACTTCATTGACACCCACATTGCCGACGGCTACGACTTTATTCTGCCGCCCCATATGCTGGAGTACCAGTGCGGCGAAACCGCCGGTCAGTTCCCCAAGTTTGCCGACGAGGTGTACAAAATCGCCAACCCCACCGACGACCGGATCCACTACATGCTGCCCACGGCGGAAGCCGCCCTGTGCTCCATCTTCCGGGATGAAATCCTGCCGGAAAGCGCCCTGCCCAAGAAATACTTTGCCTATACCCCCTGCTTCCGCCGGGAGGCCGGTTCTCACCGGGCAGACGAGCGGGGCATGGTGCGGGGGCACCAGTTCAACAAGGTGGAGATGTTCCAGTTCACCCGCCCCGAGGATTCCGACCAGGCCTTTGAGGAGCTGGTGGTCAAGGCGGAGAACCTTGTGAAGGGTCTGGGCTTCCACTTCCGCACCGTGAAGCTGGCCGCCGGAGACTGCTCCGCCTCCATGGCCAGAACCTACGATATTGAAATTCAGATCCCCTCCATGAACGGCTACAAGGAGGTTTCCTCGGTTTCCAACGCCCGGGACTACCAGGCCCGCCGGGGCAACATCCGGTTCCGCCGGGAAGCCACCGGCAAGCCCGAGTTCCTGCACACCCTCAACGGCTCCGGCCTGGCAACCTCCCGGATCTTCCCGGCCATGGTGGAGCAGAACCAGCGGGCCGACGGCTCCGTGGTGGTGCCGGAGGTGCTGCGCAAATACCTGGGCGGCCTGGAATGCATTGAAAAGAAGTAATGCCGCAAATCTCCAAAAAAGCTAGGGAAGCTCTGATTAAATCGGCAAGAGCGGATGCCGAGAGATTTTGCCTCAGCCGAAAGTTCAAAAAGTGGAGAAATACTGTATGTATTTCCCACTTTTTGAACTGCACGGATGTGGTA
>CALXDT010000150.1 GCA_944387125.1 uncultured Oscillospiraceae bacterium
GCTTTGCTGTGCATGAACCTGGCAAAGAGACTGCGTGCTCTTTTGCACCATTTTTTGCGAATCTGGTTTCTTTCTGCTCCCAGCCCCGTCTTCGCATTTTTGGGGCTTACGGAGTGAACTCTATGTAATCATATTCACCCAGTTCAGCTTCTGGCGCCCCATTCTCAACACCTGTCTGGTGGTTCTGATTCTGGTGCCGCTGAATCTGATCATTGCCTCTGTGGCGGCTTATGCCTTCGCCTTTTTTGATTTCAAGGGAAAAAACGCGCTGTTCGCCATTTTCATTGTGTCCTTCATGGTTCCCACCGACTCCATTGCCCTTCCCCTGTACCAGCTGATCAGCGATATGGGTCTGGTCAACACCCTGACCTCCCTGATCCTGCCCAGCGTCTCCAGCGGTCTGGCCATGTTCCTGTTCACCCAGTTCTTCCGGGGAATTCCCAAGAGCCTGCTGGAGGCCGGACGGGTGGACGGCGCCAACTGGGGGCACATTTTCTTCCAGATCGTCATTCCCCTGTCGATTCCGGTATTTATCACAGCGGGTCTGATGATCTTTGTGAACGAATGGAACAACTACCTGTGGCCTCTGCTGGTCACACGCTCGGAAGAGGTGCGTACCATCCAGGTGGCTCTGGCCTATTTCAAGGACGAGAACGAAACCTTCTGGAGCTATATCTATGCCGCTTCTTCCATCTCCGCCATTGTACCGGTTCTGGTATTCCTGCCCCTGCAAAAGTATTTTGTCCAGGGCGTTGCCAGCAGCGGCATCAAGGGCTGAGGAATCCCCCCTCCGCTGCTGAACATCCACGCTGCCGGCCGCGGCCGGAATCTCATGAGGAACATCGCGTATGGCAAAAAGCAATTCCACCCCTTTGACAGACACCCCTGTGTACAAACTCACCAACGGGATCTGCCGCTGGTTTCTGATCAGCCTTCTTTGGCTGCTGTGCAGCCTGCCGCTGGTGACTGCGGGCGCCGCCGCCTGCGCGGCGCTGGGAGAATTCTCCAACCCGGAAAACACCCAGCAGCACAAGCTCATTCGGGACTATTTCCGCCGCTTCGGCAGGTGCTTTTCCCTGGCCACCCGGCTTTGGCTCCTGGCACTGGCGCTTCTGGCGCTGCTGGTGCTGGACGTGACCTTTTATCAGCAGTTCACCGGCAGCACCGGCTGGACGCTTCCTGTGGCCGCTTTGATTCTGGGAAATCTGATTCTGGGATTTCTTCGTTTCGGGTTCTACGAAATCGCCGTCGGACATAAAATGGGTTTCAAAGCGCTGCTCAAACGCGCCGGCGAAACCATGCTCCTGTGTCTGCCGGTGTGGGCGATTATGACCGGGATGGATCTGGCGGTGTTCAGCCCCCTGGTTCGGATGCCGTACTTCTGGTTCCTGGCGGTGCTTCTGCCGGGTCTGTATGCCAATGTTCACTGCATGCTGATTCAGCGATTCCTGAGGCGCTACGGTCCGGAAGCGGACGCGTAACTGCGACGGATTCCCTCTCTCCGGGAGGGTTGCTCTGTGTTGATTTCCCCAAAAGGAGGTTTCCATGCTGACCATCGATTCGATGTCCCAGGCCATGGGTCTGGACGTCATTGCCCTGCGGCTGATCTGCGCCCTGCTGATCGGCATGGTGATCGGCACCGAGCGGGAAAGCGCCCACCGCCCTGCGGGTATGCGCACCCATATGCTGGTGGCCTTAGGCTCCTGCACGGTGATGATCACCAGCCAGCTGCTCTTCTCCCAATACAGCGCCCTGGGCGCCAATTCCGACCCCGCACGGCTCAGCGCCCAGGTGATCTCCGGAGTGGGCTTTCTGGGCGCCGGCACCATTATCCGGGAGGGCGCCAACGTCAAAGGACTGACCACCGCGGCCAGCATCTGGGCGGTAGCCTGCCTGGGCGTGGCTGTGGGTGCCGGATATTACTTTGTCTGCCTGCTGGGCACCGGCTGTATGCTGATCACCCTGGTGCTCTTCGAGTGGATCCAGAAGAAATATCTCACGGATCTGCACAGCAGCCATACAGGCGAAGTTTGCTGCCGCAGTATAGCCGATGGCTTCCAGCGGCTCAACGAATGCGCCGACCGCCTGCATGTGGACATCCGCTACACCTGCGCCGAGCGCATAGCGGAAGGGACTTACAAAATTGTCTTCCAGGCGGGATACCACGGCCGGGGCGCCGATCGGAAGCTGCGCGCCTTCCTGGGGGATATTACCGCCGATCCGGATATCCTCTCGGTCAAGTCCCGCCGAAATGCCACTTAAAAGATTCTGTCCGGCTTTCCAAAGGGGGAAGTCCTCGGGCAGATATAACAAGAGCCTGTCTCAAAACGCGGTTTTGAGACAGGCTCTTATGCTTTTTTCAAATTTCGATCCGGTGAACATTCTTTTCCGGCGGGCAGGATTTATGTAGTGCCTGCTGAATCAGCCGCTTTCCGCGGCTGATTCCCCGCCACAGGCGGGAAATTGAAAAAAACGGCTCTTTCCAACCGTTTTTTTCAATTCAGGCACGTATCAATGTGTACTTTGGATGATGCGGCGCACCGCACCATCCAAACAGGCGCAAGATTTTTTCGCTGAAAGGCGAGAAAATCTTGCACCGGAACAACGCAAAAAAGTTCGGAAAGCCTTGGCTTGCAAGAACTTTTGCGTTGTTCCGTACACATTATGTCTGAGATTGCTGCTCCACCCAGGCTTGGATCTCCCCATCGGGCTTTTCCTCAAAATACCAGGTAACGGCACCTTCGTTGCCATACAGAGGGCCGGTATATTCTCTGGTGATGGAAGACAGGTTTCCTTCCTCGTCAAACCGGACGTCGTAGCGGGTCAGCACGGCGTATTCTCCGGTGCCGGCAGTGGCAAAGACGATCCGCTCCTGGCTGATGAGACTGGCTCCTTCCGGGAACAGAACCTGGGTATTCCGGTGGTTCCAGTTCAGAGCGTTTTTCCAGGCGTCATAGAACAGATCCGCGTTGGGGGCGTCTTTGGTGCATGCCGCCGAGTGGGAATACCCGGCTTTTTCGCTGGAGTCGTAATAATCCGTAACACAAACGCCGTTATACTTCCAATACCCGTTGGTGATCTTCTCTTCCTGCCGGAACTGCCCATAGTTTCTGTATTCGGTGACATAGTAATTGCCCCGGCACAGCTGCTCCACCGCCGCGTCGATCCGGGCAATGGCTTCCTCGCCGCCCTGACCCTGTATGCCTCCCTGGGAGTAGATCCGGAACTCCGCATACTGGATCATGGATTCTTCTCCGTTGGAGAAGTTCATCCCCATCCGGTACAGTCCCGGGGACAGTTCCCCGTAGTGGGCTGTCCAGTCCACTGGCACCATGGTCAGGATGCTCTTGAGCCGGTAGCTGTCCTGCCCCAGGCTGGGCGTTCCGGCGGCAGAGCGCTTTTCCCAGATCTCGCCGTTGTATTCCTCCAGCCAGTATTTTCCGTCGGTGGTATAGTTGCTGACTCCGGTGGTGTTTTGCAGACCCATCGTCACATCTCCCCCGGAGGCGGTGAGACAGTCATCATCCACCCGGAAGAAAATCCGCCAGGGGCTGTCCTGGGCTTCTTCCCAGCTGTCCTTGGGATCTCGGTTCGGATCGTCGGTGTCCCCCCAGGAAACGCCGTCCAAAGTGAAGCGCCGCTGGCTCTGGGTCACAACCCCGTCTTCTCCCTCCGACTGAATCAGCCGCTCCATACCCGTAATCTTGCCGCTTTCGTCGAAGGTGTAGGTATTGTACTGCCGGTATGCCCTCCCGTCCTCCTCCCAAGCGGACAGGAAGGAAATCTCTTCGCTGCTGATCCGGCTCTCCCCTTCCGGGAAGGAAATGAACTTGTTTTCATCGGTGCGGAATGCCTTGTCCCAGCCTTCCATCAGAGTCTGCGCATGGGCGTCATAGCTGCTGGCATAGCAGATGTCTCCGTAATACAGATCCACCCGTCTGGAGTCCTTGAGCCGGTAAATCCGCATGGTGGGCATCAGGCTGCCGAATTCGTTGGACTCCCAAATGGTGCCCCCGTAGTCGTCTCCCACCAGCTTGTCCAGGGCAGTCTCGCACCGGGTCACTGCCTCCGCCTCCTCCCCGGCCAGGGTGTTGGCATAGATGTGGAAAGTGGCATAGTGGGCTTTGACTTCCCCGTTTCGGGTGGGACGGATGCCGATGCGGTAGTCCCCCTGGGTCAGCGCCCCGTAGATCAGCGACCAGTCCAGAGTATCACAGCAGTAAAAGCTGTGGGCATTGTCCATGGACAGCTCCGTGGAGCAGCTGCCTTCATAGGTGGGCGAATCCACCAGCAAGGGAAGCGCCTCCCAGCTTTCCCCGTTCCAGCGTTCCAGCCAGTAGGGAAAATCTTTGTAAATTGCCCTGCCGTCCCAGTGGATGTCCTCCACTCCCACTCCGTAGTACAGGTTCATGGTGGTGGGAGACAGTGGCTCCGCCACCAGGCTCAAGCCCCAGCCCGGATCTTCCTCCTCCGGAAGCTCCGCCGGCGCCAGGTACCCGGAATTGCCCCCCATTTGGCTTTCCCCGTTCTGCCCGGAGGCATCGGCTCCCGATTCGGTGGGGCTTGTCACCAGGCACGCCGCCACAAAAACGATGGCCAGGGTGGCCAGGAAGCCCATCCAGAAGCTGGGCTTGCGGTAGTTGAGGATGGACAGGATCCGGTTTTTCACGCTGACCTCCCCGAAGGCCACCGGAGAGGCCATATAGTGCACCCGGCCAGAGCTGCAGGACAGCAGCGCGGAGGAATAGGCCTTCCGCTCCGGCAGCTCCATAAACTGCACCACCCGCTGGTCGCAGGCCATTTCAATATCCTTGCACAGCAGGATGTAGGCCGCCCACACCAGGGGATTGAACCAGTGGAGGCACAGAGCCAGATAGCCGATCATTTTGATCCAGTGATCCCCCTTGTCCAGATGGGTGTGCTCGTGATCCAGAATGTGCTTGCGCACGGAAGGGCTCATGCCCGTGGGGATGTAGATCCGGGGGCGGATGAAGCCCAGGATAAAGGCCGTGTCAATGTTGTCGCATTCCCAGCCTCCCTGGATGGGTCTGGCGTCCCGCACCTTCTTCCGCAGGTGCCGGTAGCTGACGGCGCTGCACATCACCAGCGCCGCCGCCACGCACACCCATACCAGGGGGAGCAGGCTCTCCCAGGCAAAGGCGGCTTCCGTCTCTGCCAGGGGCGCCGCCGTCTCCGCTTCCCGGTTCGCAGCCGCCGTGGTTTCCGACGGTTGGACGGCCTGGGAGATTTCCGGCGATTCCCCGGCGTCCCGGGCAATGGGCTCCGGCTGCTCCCAGCGGATGGCTGTGTCCGGAAGGGAGGCAGGCTGAAGGCTCAGGTCGCTCTGGATCTGGAAGGGCATCAGCAGCCGCAGTCCCGCCAGCAGCCAGAGATAACAGATATACTTTTTCGGTGCCTTTCTCAGCACCAGCCGCAGGATCAGCACCGCCGCAATCACGATGCTGCCATGGAAGCTGGCAGTGAGAATGTTGGAAAACAGGGCGTTCATATTCACCCCTCCTGATAGTCGTCGATCAGCGCCTGCAGCTGGGCAATCTCCTCTCTGGTCAGCCTTTTGCTCCGGGAGAAGGCGGCGATGAAGGCCGGGGTGGAGCCTTGGAAGGTCTTCTCCACCATTTCATCGATCCGGAAATTCTGCACCTGCTCCTTGCTGACCAGGGAAGTGACAATGGACTTCTCGTTTTTCACCACCCCCCGCTGGGACAGGCGGCGGATCACCGTATAGGTGGTGGCCTTCGACCATCCCAGCCGCTCCTTGCAGATCTCCACCAGCTTGGTGGAATTGATGGGCTCGTGCTCCCACAGGAGCAGGCAGAAACGGTATTCACTGTCAAAAATCTGCGGGAAATCCGGCATGTTTATCCCTCCTTTTCAGGATCAATTGCCCACATAGTTGCCGTCCATGGGCTGGCCGTCCAGCGTCACGTTTTTATTGCCGTAGAACCGGAAGAAGGTGGGGTCGCCCCAGTCGTTTTTGATATCCCGGATCAGGGTGCCGGAGATGGCCACGTTTTCGCAGTTGTTCAGCTCAATACCGGTGTAGCTGCACTCATAGATCTCACTGTTGACCACCTGGATGTTCTTGCTGTATTCGCCGTTGACGCCCTCGGTGCCGCAGCCGTAGAGACCGCAGTTTTCCACCAGAATGTCCTCGCTGTTCCGGAACAGCAGCACGCCGCCGGTGCAGTCGCCCTGCTCCACCGTATGGCCGGCGGTGAAGCCGGAGACGGTGATGGCGCTGCAGTTTTCAAAGGTCAGCACATCCGCGTACCGGGGTACCGCGGAAAGGGTATGGGCCTTCCGGTCCTCGCCTTCCGCCTTGATGGTCAGATTGCTCAGGTTGCAGATTACCAGGCCGGGACCGTCGTAGTTTTCCACCCAGTAGTAGTAATCCCCCTTGCTGGTGCCGTAGCCGGACGCCTGGCTGAAATCAAACAGCTCCCCTTCCAGAATGATGCAGGTGTCCGGAGCCAGCGCCTGGATAAACTCGTCCACGGTCTTTACCCGCACTTCCTTCTGCTCCCCGGTGGATACAGGCGTGGCCACACCGGGGGTCACTGCCACAGTCTCGCTGGCGGGTTCTTCAAAAATCACCTCTGCCCCGCCGGCGTCCACCGCAGGGAGAGAGGAACCGGCGTACCAGATGCGCGGCTCCGTGTCCTCAAAGGTGTTGCTGTCCCAAACCACCTCCGACTGGAAGTCAAAGGCGTACTGGCTGATCTGGGTGGACTGGAAGTGGTTATTCCGGAAGGCCACGCCGGTGGAGTTGGCCACCAGCGCCAGCTGGTTAACATAATTGTCGGAAATGGTGCAGCCGGAAATGGTGACGTCTTCGCTGCTGCCGATGTCAAACACAAGGGCCACAGGCATTTCCTTGCCCAGAGAGCGGAAGGTGCTGTCGGTGATGGCCACGTCGCTGGTCTGGTTGATCTGCACGCCGCCGATGGAGCAGTCGTAGATGCTGCAGTTGGCAACCGCCACAGTCTGGCAGCTGTAGGTCTGAAGCCCCAGGGTGCCGCAGCCGTAAAGCCCCAGATCCTTCAGAGCGGTATTCTGGCAGCCTTCCATCCGGATCACGCCCCCTTCACAGGGCTGCGTCATTTCCGTGTGCCCCAGGGTCATGGCTTCCAGGGTTACATTCTTACAGTTGACCAGAGACAAAACATTGGCCCAGCGGGAATCGGTGGACAGGTTGGTCTGGTCTGCCCCGGCGCCCCGGATGGTGAGATTCTCCACATTTTGGATCTGCAGCTCATATTCCCCCAGCCCCAGATCGTTCCAGAGGAAGGAATCGCTGCCGCCGCTCTTGCCGTAGTTTTCCGTGCCGCTGAGCAGGAACTCCCCGGCCGCCAGTTCAATCTCCCGGTTGGAGCCGATGGCAGCGAGCAGCTCCTCCACATTGGCGACGGTGATGGTTTCGCCGGAAGTTTCGCCGGAATCTTCGCCGGAAGTTCCGGCGGTCTGTTCCGCCGGGGCCTCCGGTTCCGAACCGCAGGCTGCCAGGGAACATACCATGGCCAGCGCCAGAAGCAGCGCAAGGATTTGTTTCATAAGGATCATCCTTTCTGTGTTGAAATAAGAAGTTTAATAAATTAAACCTTACGGTTGAAGTTTAACACATACAACCTTCCCTGTCAATCCCTTCCACTGCTTCTTTATTCTTTCTTAAGAATTGGCTCCCGGAGCCGCGCAAACGCCCGAACCGGCTTTTTCGCCGGTTCGGGCGTTTGCGGTATGCTCAGTATCGTCCAAAGGTGCAGTTGGGCCAATGGCAGGCTTTGCACATCTGGCACAGCCCTCCTTCTCCCAGGGCAAGCAGGTCTTCTTTCGTAAGCCTGTCCCCGGTGAAGATCTGGGGCAGCAGCACATCCAAAATGGTAGTCGGCAGGCTGATGGCCGCTCCGGGCACCCCCAGAATGGGGATATCCCCCAGGTAGGCCACCAGGGTCATGTTCCCCGGCTGGGCAGGCACTCCATGGGAGATGATCTCCGCCCCCAGGCTGCGGATGGCCGTGGGGGTCAGATCGTCCGGATCCACGCTCATGCCCCCGGTAAAGATCAGAAAGTCCGCGCCGTTGTCCAGGTGCTTTCTGGCCGCCCCGGCGATCATGTCCAGATCATCGTCGCAGATGGTCACACCCAGGATCTGGCTGGGGAAATGCTTCATTTTCCCCCGGATCACCGGTTCAAACTTGTCCTGGATCCGGCCGGTGTAGACCTCGGAGCCGGTGATCACCACACCTACCTTCCGCTCCCGGTAGGGGCGCAGATCCAGCAGCTTTTCCTCCCGGCACAGTTCTTCCGCCCGGAGGATCTGCTCCTCCTTGGTAACAAGGGGCACAATCCGCATGGAGGCCAGTCTGGCTCCCGGCTCCACCGGGTAGTGATCCGGCAGCGTGGCGATGGTTATGTCCCCGATGTGATTGATTTTCTCCAGCAGCGGGCGGTTCACCCGGAACAGCCCCCGCCGGTCGGCCAGCAGCAGCACCTTGCCCTCCGCAGGCTCGGTGTAGTGAGCGCCTTCCACCGGCGCCATGGCCGCCATCCGCCGGGCGCAGTCATCCTCGTGGATCTCCCCGGCCTGCGCCTCCCAAACGAATACCGTCCGCTTGCCGATGTTCAGCAGGTGGGGAATATCCTCCGGACGGATAATATGCCCCCGTTTGAAGGCCGCGCCTTTGAAGCCGTCCTTCATTTCGGTGATGTCATGGCACAGCTCCATGCCCACAGCGTTTTCTACACGGATCTTTTTCATGAATGTTCTTCCTTTCAGCGGTTATTCATCCAAAATCAGCAGGCTCTCCGGGGGCAGATGAATGGTCAGTTCCGGCTGGCGCAGGGCGTTCCACCGCTCCTTGCTCAGCTCCATCCCCAGCAAGCCCGGCGCTTGTCCTTCCTTGGGCCGGAGCATAATCGTGTAGGAAAAGGGATTTTCAATTTCCTCCACCACCTGGCACAGGCAGGAATTCTCCCCTTCTCCGGGGCAGACGTCGTGCATCCGGATCCCCAGAGCCTTGGCGCCGGCGGCGCCGGGGGTTTTCAGGGTGATTCCCCAGTCCAGTGCCCGGACAGAATCCCCGTCCAGCGGCTGCGCCGCCGTGACGTTTTTGCAGCCGGTAAGCATCGCCCCGCTGATGGTTTTGGGCTGGGCGAACACCTGCTGGATTCCCCCCTGGGTTCGGATCACACCCTCTTCCATAATGGCAATGCTGTTCGTCATGCGGAACACCTCGTCCCGGTCATGGGATACCAGCACCACGGTTTTTCCGAACTGGCGGATCACCTCCCGGACGTGCCGCTCCAGCTGAAAGCGCAGATGGCTGTCCAGCGCGGAGAAGGGCTCATCCAGCAGCAGGATCCTGGGATCCGACACCAGAATCCGGGCCAGCGCCGTCCGTTGCTGCTGCCCTCCGGAAAGCTGGTGGGGATAGTGGTTTCTCAGCTCCCAAAGGCCAAAGCGCTTCAGGATCTCCTCCGTCTCCCGGCGGCGTTTTTCCCGATCCGGCTCCCGGCGGGTGCCGCAGCGGATATTTTGAACCACCGTCATGTTGGGAAACAGGGCATAGTTTTGAAACAGCAGCCCGGTGCGCCGCTGCTGGGGAGACAAATCGATCTTTTTCTCCGAATCAAAGAGCACCACGTCATCCACCACTATCCGCCCCCGATCCGGCCGCTGGATCCCGGCGATGCATTTCAGGGTCATGCTTTTGCCGCAGCCGGAGGCGCCCAGCAGCGCCAGCGTCTCATCCTCCGCCTGGAGCTTTACCCGCAGGTGAAAGGCGCCCAGGGTCTTTTCGATATCCACATACAGCGACAATTTACTGTCCCCCCGTTCCCCGTTTGGCAGGTTTCTTCTCCAGCAGATTCACCGCCAGCAATACCACAAAGGAAATGGCCATATTCACCAGCACCCATTTCATGGCCTCCCCGTCCTGGTTGGTGCGCCACAGCTGGTAAACGGTGGTGGAGATGGTGGCGGTGCGCCCCGGCGTATAGCCGCAGATCATGCTGGTGGCGCCGTATTCTCCCAGTGCCCGGGCAAAGGCCAGCACCGTGCCGGCCAGGATCCCCTGGCGGCAATAGGGCATTCGGATCCGCCAGAAAATATAGGTGTTGGACAGCCCCAGGGTTTTGGCGGAATAGGCCAGGGTCATGTCAAAGGATTCAAAGGCTCCCCGGGCGGTGCGGTACATCAGCGGAAAGATAACCACCGTGGTAGCAAAAATGGCCGACCACCAGTTCATGGTCAGCTTGATTCCGAAGGTCTCTAAAAAAAACAGCCCCACCGGCCGCTTCGGACCCAAAAGCCGCAGCAGCAGCCATCCCACCACCGTCGGCGGCAGCACCAGCGGCAGTGTCAGAATCACGTCCAGCACACCCTTTACCAGCGGCGGGGTTTTGGCGATGTAATAGGCAGCGAAGATCCCCACAAAGAAAATGATGACAGTGCTGACAGCCGCGATCCGCAGGGAATTATACAGAGGAAACCAGTCCATACAAACCTCCCGGATTGCCAAAAGGCGGGCGCAGCGCCTGCCTTTCGGCAGTTTTGGTTATGCCAAGGGGGTAAAGCCCACCGCTTCAAAAACCTGGTCTCCGGTATCTCCGGTGATGAAATCCAGGAAGGCCTGGGCCGCTTCCGGCTGCTGGGAATTTTTCAGAATGGCAGCAGGGTAGATCACCTGGCCGCACATCTCCGCGGTGGCGGTATCCACCACCGTCAGCCCGGCAGAGTAGGCGTCTGTCTGATAGATGATGCCGCAGTCCACGGCGCCCTCGCTGACCTGGGTGGTCACTTCCTTGACGTTGGAGCCGTAGGTCAGGCATCCGGCCTCTGCCAGCGCCGCCTCGTCCAGCTCAAAGTAAGCCAGAATCTTCTGGGTGTACTGACCCACGGGAACGTCCGCGTTGCCCATGGCCATAAACACGCTGCCCTCGGACAGCCGGGTCTTCAGATCCTCATAGGAGGTGATTTCGGCAGGATTCCCCTCGGGAACCGCCAGCGCCACCTTATTTTCCAGGATGTCAAACCGGGTGCCCTCCAGAACAAAGTCCAGCCCCTCGGTGTTAACGGAGGCATCCGCCGTGATGTCCAGCTGATGCATCTGCTTCTGCCCGGCAGAGATGAAAATGTCGCAGTCCGCCCCCTCCTGGATCTGGGTCTTCAGGGTGCCGGAGGAATCAAAGTTGAACACAATCGTCACATGGGGATTTTCGCTCATATATTGATCCCCCAGCTCCGTCATGGTCTCCTGCATGGAGGCCGCCGCGAAGACGATCAGTTCCACCGGCTCCTGGGTTTCCGGCGCCTGGGTCTCCGGCGCCTGGGTTTCCGGCAACTCTGTCTGCTGGGTCTGGGCAGCGGTCTGCTCCGGGGCTTCCGTGGTTTCCGCAGGCTCTCCGGCGCAGCCGGCGCCGATCCACAGCATCAGGCTGAGGACGATCAGCACAAGAAACGCTTTCTGCATTTTAGGCATAATTTTTCCTCCCGTTTCATTTCTTGGAAACAGCGCCCTGCCGGGACACTGTTCTTATGACATAGAATATCGCAATAAAGCGAAGAAGTATGTTGGCAAAACAACATTTTTCCGCTATACTATAGGAAAAACAGCAAATATTTCCAAGGGAGGTCTTCCATTTATGGGCAACCTGTCAAATCATCTGGAATCCTGCGATTTGTTTGCGGATTTATCCGGGCCGCTGCTGCGTCAGTGCGTCCTGCCCCAATGCACCCTTCAGCAGTTTCCCAAGGGGCGCTATCTGCTCCAGCCGCAGCAACGGCTGGACAGCTTTGGCCTGGTGATCCAGGGCAGCATCCATACCATCCACATCTCCGACGACGGCAATTACCGGATTCTGGACGTGCTGACCCCGGGGGATATTCTGGGGCTGGATCTGATGTGCACCCGCACCCGGCTTTCGCCCTACCACGCCGCGGCGGCTTCCCCCTGCCAGGTGCTGTATCTGCCCGTTTCCCTGATCCTCTCCCCCGGGCTGCTGCCGGCGGAAAGCCGCATGGCGGTGATGAGCCGCCTGCTCACCCGGATCTCCCAGGAAAATATGCGAAAGGAATACCGGCTGGCCATCCTGTCTCAAAACGGCCTGCGGGATCGGATCCTGACCTATCTGCGGATGCAGGCAGCCCGTCAGGGCACCCACACCATCACCATCCCCTTCTCCCGGGAAGAGATGGCTTCTTACCTGTGCGTCAACCGCAGCGCCCTGTCCCACGAGCTGAGCCGGATGCAGCGTCAGGGGCTGCTGACCTTCCGGAAGAATACCTTTACCCTCCATGCCTCCTCCCGGCCTCTGTAGATTTCTCCCCCGTGCCCCGGGGGAGAAAAAATATTTCTCCGGCGCAACTTTCGTCCGATGCTTTGCGTGTATTTAGGTGAAAGGCCTTTTTCCCCTGCGCCCGCCGCAGGCACCGCAAACCACACCAAGAAAGAAGGGATACTGGCTGGCTCCGGCGAACCCGGGGAACGGGGGAGTCCAGATCCCGCTGGACGGCGGCTACCGGCTGTATCAGGGAGACGTTTTCCAATGGCAAGACCCGGAAAATGAGACGTACATCTACTATCAGATCCCGGAAGGGGATCCCCCGGAGGGGCAATTCTTCCCGGACTGGAAGATCCTTCAGAAGATCGCCTGCCAGGACGGCAGCTGGACAATCGACGATGTCCCCTGCACCGAAGAAGAAGCCAGCGCCGCCATGGCCGCCTACCAGCCGGTGGAGCTGGAGCTGAGTCCTCTGACGGACTTCCCCATGGGCGACGACAGCACCTTCGGCCAGATCCTGGAGGCAGAAGGCACCCCCACAGAGGCGCAGATGCTCTCCGCCTGGGCAGACTATGTTGCCCAGCTGGAGGCGGAATTTACCTGCTTCGCCCTGGAGGATATCAACGGCGACGGTGTGGAGGATCTGCTGCTCAGCGTCGATGCGGAGATGATCGACCTGGCTCTGGCCTATCGGCGGGGTCAGGCGCTGGATCTGATGGGCGACTTCTACCTGTGCCGGGACAATGTTCTGGAGCTGTACAATCGCCTGGAGACCTTCTCCGAGGGAATCACGGAAATCTACCGGTATTGCACCCTGGAGGGGAACCGGTGGGTCTTCCAGGATATTCTGCGGTACAATGTCAGCGCGGACACCTGGCGCCGGAATTCCCAGGGGAACATTTCCCAGGAGGAAGCCCAGGCGGTTCTTGACAAATATCAGCGGATCACCCCGGACTTCCGCCCCATTGGGGAGCTGACGGGCTGATGCACACAAGGCGCTGCCTCTTATGATTCTGGGAAATCATAAGAGGCAGCGCCTGAAAAGCGTTTATCCCATCAGCCGGAACAAAATATGGAGAAACTGGCGGTGCAGCGGGTAATACCAGTAGAACACATATTTGCATTCCCTGCCGCGCCTGCCGT
>CALXDT010000151.1 GCA_944387125.1 uncultured Oscillospiraceae bacterium
GCTTCGCGCACTCCTTGTGCGCCGCAGGCGCACAACTCGCACACTGCGCAGCCTGAGAGGAATTTTCCGCCAGGTACAGAAGGTGAATTGCCCCGAAGGGGCAAGAGAGACCACCCTGGGGTGCGCCCCGGCGAAAAATGAAAAAATTTTGTTTGCCGCGGAAGCGGCAAATTCTGCGAAGCTATTTCGACGGTCTGAACCCGCTCCCGCCCGGTTTCCCGGGGGGAGCGGGTTTTCTTTAATAATGCAGGCCGAAGTTCAGTTCGTAGTAGTTTCCGGCGCTGTCCCGGTAGGCGTAGGCTTTGCCGTTTTCGTCCTTGAGGCTGTCGGGCATGTACGGATCCTTGTCGTATCCCGGCACGTCGTTGGGGCTGACGCACACGCCGTTTTCATCCACGGCCAGAACCTCGTCGCCTCTGGGCAGGGTGATGGGCAGCTTGCCTGTGGGGGCATAGCGGCCGAAGATCACGTCCAGGGTGGCGGAGGGATAGGTGTCAAATCCCGCGGTGAGGGCGTCGGTATGGGGCTCCACGTTGCCCACCAGCCAGGCCAGGGGGAAGTTGATGTTGGCGATCACCTTGCCGCCTCTGCTATGGACGTCTCCGGCAATCTCGGCGATTCTGCCGGTGCCGGTGAGGGTGGTCTCCTGGTGGGTTTCCTTCATGGGACGGCAGAAGTCGTCCACGTTGGGAACGGTCTTATCCTCACAGATATCCAGCTCCAGATAGCCGGCAGTGGCGGTGAAGTAGTCGCCGGAGGAGGGGGACACCATCAAAATGGCGATGTCCGCCTGGGTATAGTCCTCTGTCAGCTCCACCTGTCCGGCCAGCATCTCCCGCAGAGCCTTGGTGCCGGCCTCGCCCTGCTCCGGCTTTTTGCCGAAAGCCTCCGCGTAGACCTTCTTCCCGGCCAGCTTATCCCCGGTCAGGGGCAGAATGCCGTCGTTCTTCAGCAGTACCACGCTCTGGCGATGGGCGCGGGCGGCGTTTTCCCAGTCGGAAGCCGTGGCAACCACTTCCGCGGCCTTCTTCGGATCCCGGTAGGGATTTTCAAACATGCCCAGCCGGAACATCTCCGCCAGAGTGCGGCTGACAGCCCGATCCAGCGCCCCGTCGTTCAGCGTCACCATGTCGGGGGTGAAGCCCTCGGGGAGGGTGTGGGTATCGTAGTAGCCGTTGGAAGCCCGGTCATAGGACTCCCGGCCGGCGGCGTTGTCAAACAGGCCGGAAATCACATCCACCCCCGCGTAATTCACGGCAAAGCCGATCCGCTCGGGGATGTCCAGCATTTCCACGCCCCAGCACATATTGTGGACGATGCCGGTATCGGAGTTGATGTAGCCCTTGAAGCCCATCTGCTCCCGGAGCATATCATGGACGAATACCCGGTTGTAGGCGAAGCCGTAGGGCTCAAAGGGCACGTCCTTGCCCGCGCAGTCCTGCTGCACCGCGGACTTTTCCTTGGAGGGCTTGGAGTAGTAGGGCATGATGGAGGAGGTGTTTTTGGCGATGGCGCTGCGGAAGGGGGGAATGTGGTACTTCTGCAGGCTGCCGGGGGTGGCGTAGACGTTCCACTGGCCGGCGGCATAGTGGGGATCGTAGCCGTTTTCCCGGGGGCCGCCGCCGGGGAAGTGCTTGGTGGTCACGGCCACGCCGGTGTCGGTGACGCCCTCTTCACTGCCCTGGATCCGGGGGATGATGTGCTCCATGATCTGGCAGATCAGATCCGGATCCTCGCCGAAGGTGCCGAAGGTACGCTGCCACCGGGGGTCGGTCATACAGTCGGCCATGTACATATAGCCCTTGCGCAGGCCGCAGGCTTCCCAGCTGCGGCGGACGGCCTCTGCCCACTGATCCGCCACTTCGATGCCGCTGCCCTTGACCGCCGCGGCAATGCCCATTGTGCCCGGCCAGGTGGGGAAGACGCCGGCGGCGTCGTTCATGCCGAAGACCACCTCGCCGTTTTCATTCCGGGAGTTGGAGGCGACGCTTACCGGCACGAACCGCTCACATTCCTCCGCCACGGCCTGAAGCTGGTTCAGATAGTCGGTCAGATCCTCGGGGGTGGCGTTTTCCCGGAGAATGGTGTGCCGGGAGAACCACTCCTTCAGCAGCGTGGTGGTGCCGGGCAGATGCTGCTCGCCGAAGATGGTTTTCTGGGTCACTTCCGCGTCGTCCAGAACGCCAGACTCGTCGGGCACCGGCACATGATCCGGCAGCCGGGGGCTTTTGTACTTGGGACCCATCCGCCAGTCGGAGATGAACAGCTGGGCGATCTTCTCGTCCACGGTCATCTGCTTTACATAGGCCGCGGCCCGCTCCTCCGGGCTGCGCCGCCAGTCGTTTACCGGAGAGAGGGTTCCGGAACCGTCAATGTCCTTAAAATACAGCCCATCCTCCTGGATGACCCGCCGGGTGAGGGTGGAGATATCCGGACCGTTGGGATTGTGGTAATATTGCAGGTGTTCACTTGCTTTTTTTGCCATAGTGTTTCCTCCCAGAAAAAAGATACTTCTATTATGCCAGATTTTCGGGGAAATTTCCAGTAAGCAAAACAGCAAAAAAACCGGGCGCAGTTTTGTATAACCCGAAAGAATGTTTGCCTCATCCCGCCGCGAAAGCCCCCCGGCGGAACGCCGGGGGGCCTCAGAGTGTCAAAAAAATTATTTCCTGTGAATGTGTAGCTTTCACAGGAAAGTCTCGCAGAGTTTGCCGCATTGCGGCAAATAAAATTCAAGATGCTTATCGACTTTACACAGCAAAGGAAATTTCTGTGCCCCATATTGGTACAGGCGTTTCCCATCCAAAAGGTTGGCCTTATCGCTATGGTCTGAAATCCAATACAAACAATCTTCTATCCAGC
>CALXDT010000152.1 GCA_944387125.1 uncultured Oscillospiraceae bacterium
AGACAAGAAAGGAAGGCCCCCGGCAGGGGTCGGGGAGCACTTCGGCGGGGAACCAGCCAAAACCCTGCGCCCATTTCCCTTTTGTTTTCCGGCAGTCGGATCAAAATTTGTACCAAGCTGCGTAAACACGATAAGCAGAGACTGTTTTTTTACTATGAAAGCTCCGCGTTCATAGTAAAATTTTAAAGAAATGCCAGCATCTCTCCCCTTGCGGGGCAACCGATGCGGATGCATATAAATCCCCATGGGCGAACTGCTTTCGTGGTTCGTGGCGTGATCGTATCCCATGGGGATTTAATTACAGGATTTCAGGAACCTCTGATAAAACTGGCGAACCTCCCCAGCGAGGTTCGCCACAGGCCGTCGAGAAACCCCAGTTTTGCGTCACGCAAAGCTGGGGTTTCTTGACGGTCTGAATATCCGCATAAAGTGTCTGTTTCCGGGTATCCTAAATCCGGAGGTGATTAAATGGATCAGAAGGAAAAGGACTGCATCCGCCTGGATCCGGAGCAGCAGCTGTGCCCTGCCTTTGACAGCTGCAGCATCAAAAAATTCGCGGCTCCCGATCGGGAGGAAATGGGCGTATTCGTACTGGACAACTGTGCCGAAGAGCACATTATGTAGCAGAGGGGACTTCCCTGCCCCACCGGCGTTTTCTCCAATTTAACCCAACCTTTTGTTGACATTTGCCAGCAATGTTACTATAATATAAATAAGAGAAGCACAAGCGTTCTCGAAAGGAGGCACCTAAATGGAAAAGAAAATCATCACCATCAGCCGTGAGTTCGGCTCCGGCGGCCGTACCGTCGGCCGTATGGTCGCGGAACGGCTGGGCATTTCCTTCTATGACAAGGATCTGGTTGACCAAATCGCTCTGGAGTCCGGATTCGCCCCCAAATTTGTGGAAGAGCACGGCGAGCATTCTCCCGGCAGCAGCCTGTTTTCCTACGCCTTTGCCCCCCAGGGTGTTCCCGGTGTAATGAACGGACTGTCTACCGCGGATTTCCTGTGGAATATTCAGTGCAGCGTCATTTTGCAGATCGCGGAAAAAGGTCCCTGTGTTATTGTAGGCCGGAATGCGGACTACATCCTGAAAGACCGCCAGGATGCCCTTCACGCCTATGTATTCGCGGACGTTCCCTTCCGGGCGGATCGCATCGTCCACAAATACGGCGAATCCGATAAAAGCCCCGAGGCGCGTCTGCAGGAGAAGGATAAGCGCCGCCGGGTCAATTACCAGCATTACACCGGCCGCACCTGGGGCCAGGCGCAAAACTATGACATCTGCCTGGATACCGGCGTGCTGGGCATTGAGCAGTGCGTGGACATTATCTGCAGCATTGTGGAGAATTCCAAAAAGGAATCGCCCAAGAAAACGGTGTAATCCCGCTGACCGGAAGCGCCATTTCCCATCCCAACTACATATGGCAACCGGGGGCTGCGAAACGCAGCCCCCGGTTATTTTTCTCTTAGGGTCAACCCCCGGCAGGGGTCTTTTCCCGGTCGGCAATATGGATGTTCACGCCGTTGACCTCCACCTCCTCGTCGGCGCAGATCATGATGTACTTGACGCCGCCGATCACCCGGGTCTCGATCAGCTCGCTTCTGGCCGGATCCACCTGGATGACCACATCCGGCGTCTTCAGCTGGAAACGCTTGCTGTCAATGATGTTTTTCGGATGCAGCTCCGCCTCAAAGCCGAAGGCCTCGTCGTAGTCCACGCTGAACTTGGCCAGGTGCTCTTCGCTGATCCCGCAGGAGGACAGAACCTCCTTGACTTCCTGTTTGTCCATGCGCAGCGGCTCCGGCACCTTGCTCTCCTTGTGCAGCTGAATCCGCTGGCAAAGGGCATCGTGAACGGTCTGCACCACCTCCAGGCTGCATTCCTCCCCCAGCGCGGTGGTCAGCAGGGCTTCAAAGGACTGCTTCTGCTGGGCGGCCGGCAGGGGAACGGGGGTGTTGAACAGACTTTCAATGAGGGAATCCTGGCTGTCCTTTACATCCCGGGTGTAGTAGAGCACGTTATAAATATTGGCTGTCCGGTCGTCAAAGGCCGGGAACAGGAATCCCAGCGCCGGAGGGGCGACCATCTGATGCATGGCGCCGTCGTGGAAGCACTTTTCCTCCGGCACATAGTGCAGATTGGCCTTGGTCTGCTTCACCGGGCAGATGGCGCACAGCAGAAAGGTGTATACCTCTTCACTCTGGTCGGGGCTGCCTCCGCCGTCCTTGGTCTTAAAGGGCACGTCATAGCTGTCGCAGCCCAGAAGAATCAGGTAATTTCCTTCCATCTCCAGAGACTGGATGATCTTTTGGTACAGCTCCTGGCGCAGTCCGTCCTCTGCCAGCTTGCACCGGCGCAGCTCCATCAGCAGCTTATGCTCCGGAGAATCCGCCACCTGGCTGGTCTTAAAGCTCAGGTCGATGAGATTCTTCCCCAGAGAGCCGGACAGCGCCCGGCGCAGCAGGGCAAAATACTTGTCCGATTCATTTTCCGGCATCATGCCGGTGGACTGGGAAAACTCGGAAATAATCTCCTTGTTGTCATTGACATAGCACCCGTACAGACGGGTGATGTTGCTCCGATCCCGGCGCAGATGCCGGCGGATTTCGCTGACTTCCTTATCGTTCATGGCAGTACCTCGCAGTTTCAAAAGTTCCTGCATTATACCACAGCTTCCGTAAAAAATCCAGTCCCCCTTTGTCTGGATTGTATTTCCAGACCGCCAACGGCCTTACAAGCCGAAGACCCGCCGCATTCTTAGGAACCTCTGAATAAATCGTCTTCGGCGGAATGCCGGATCTTTTACCACATCCGTGCAGTTCAAAAAGTGGGAAA
>CALXDT010000153.1 GCA_944387125.1 uncultured Oscillospiraceae bacterium
CTTTTACCACATCCGTGCAGTTCAAAAAGTGGGAAATACATACAGTATTTCTCCACTTTTTGAAGGTTCGGCTGAGGCAAAATCTCTCGGCATCCGCTCTTGCCGATTTAATCAGAGCTTCCCTAGACAAATATACAAAATCTCAGAAGCGATATGGAGGGATCCGATGCAGTATTTTATTTCCTTTTTGGAGGGGATGATCACCTTTATTTCCCCCTGCCTGCTGCCCATGCTGCCTATTTATCTGAGCTACTTTGCCGGGGGCGGAGAGCGAACCATAAAAAAGACCCTCACCGGCGCCCTGGGCTTTGTACTGGGCTTTACCCTGGTGTTTACCGCCATGGGAGCCTTGGCCGGTACCCTGGGCAGCCTGCTCAGCCGGTATCAAACCTGGTTCAACCTCATCGGCGGCCTGATTGTCATTGCCTTCGGGCTGAACTATATGGGCCTTTTGCGGCTGAATTTGTTCCGGGGGGGAAAAGCCGCTCCGGCAGGCTCGGATATGGGCTTTTTCTCGGCGATGCTGTTCGGCGTTGTCTTTTCTGTGGGCTGGACGCCCTGCGTGGGCGCCTTCCTTGGCTCCGCGCTGATGCTGGCCTCCCAGCAGGGCCATGTGCTGGAAGGGACGCTGATGCTGCTGTGCTATTCCCTGGGGCTGGGCATCCCCTTCCTGTTCAGCGCCGTACTGCTGGACAAGCTGAAATCCGCCTTTACCTGGATCAAAACCCATTACGCGGTGATCAATATGGTTTGCGGCGGGCTGCTGGTGATTGTGGGCATTCTGATGAGCACCGGGCTGCTGGGCAGATTCCTGGCGCTGCTGCAATAAAAGGAGGCAATTATGGAGAAGATATACCGGATTTTGAAGCTGCTGATCTGGATTCTGGCCTTCGCGGTGATTTTGACCGGCGCCTGGGTGCTGTATAACCAGCTGAGTCCCCAGGTGGAGATCGCCGATCCTTTGGAAACGGTTGAACAAGAAGCTCAGGCAGCCGCGGATTTTACCGTTTACGACGGAGAGGGGAACCCTGTGAAGCTGTCGGACTTTTCCGGCAAGCCGGTGATTCTGAATTTCTGGGCCAGCTGGTGCGGCCCCTGTGTGGCGGAAATGCCCGTTCTTCAGCAGGCCTTTGAAACCTACGGCCAGGACATTCAGTTTCTGATGGTAAACGCCACCGGCTGGAGGGAAACGGTGGATTCTGCCAAGGAATTCCTGGCGGAACAGGAATATACCTTCCCGGTGTACTTTGACACCGATGGGGAAGCTGCGGCGGCTTATGGAATCAACGCCATTCCCGTTACCTACTTCATAGACCCCCAGGGGAATCTGGCAGGCAGCTATTTGGGAAGCCTGACGGAGCAGACCCTGCAGCAGCAGATCGAGCGCCTTCTGGAGGACTGATCCGAAAGGCCCCGGCGTGTCTCCGCCTCCGGGAAAACGGCTTTTCTAAGATTTGCTTAAAATGGAAGAATGACAATTGCCTTTTCTTTCCAGCTGTGCTAGAGTGTATCTGTAGCATTGCCCGGGAGGTGTGGGGGATGGAGTGGAACGATATTTATGACGAGCACCGGAATCTGACCGGCCGGCTGCATCAACGGGGTACTCCCTGGCAGCCGGGGGAATACGGTGCTGTGGTCTGCGTTTGGGTGTATGACGGCAGGGGGCATCTGCTTCTGACCCGCCGCGCCAAGGGAAAGAGCTTTGCCGGCACCTGGGAGAATTCCGGCGGCGCCGTCCAGGCAGGGGAGACCAGCCGCCAGGCCATTGCCCGGGAGCTGTTTGAGGAAACGGGCATCCGGGCGGAGGAGGAAGAGTTCGAACTGCTGGATACCGACCGGGATCGGAACATCTTCTATGACCATTACTGTCTGAAGCGGCAGATTTCCCTGAAGGAGATCGTTTTGGCAGAAGGGGAGACGGACAGCGTCATGTGGGCCAGCTTCGGAAAGGTGCGGTGGATGATCCGTACCGGGAAGATCTGCAAAATCATTGGCAATCAGTTTAAACGGCAGGAGCGGCAGCTGCGTTTGCGCAATGTGCCCAAGTTCCGGCGTTGATTTTTGGCGAGGGGGAGGAAGGGTTCCCCCTTGCCTTTTTTTCAAATCCGGGATATAATGAAAAAAAGCGTTTTTTATACCCGGCAAAAACGCTTGTGCCGGGTACGAAAGGTCGCTTTCTTTTTTATTTTACAAACATGGAGGGAAAGACCGAATGATCGAGCTTGTAAAACTGCCTGTAAGGAGAGGTAAAGCGCCGCTGCGTCTGGCAAAGGGGCATTTTGTTACCAGCCATTCCCATATCAATTATTACATCGATATTACCTACCAAAAAACCCGCCTCAGTGAGGCGCGGGACAGCGCTTACCAGCTGGTCTCTCATTTTATCAATGACACTCCTGTGGATACCATTCTCTGCCTGGACGGCACAGCGGTTCTGGGCACCTGCATTGCGGAGGAACTGACCAAGTCCGGCTTCTGCACCATCAACGCTCACCAGACCATTTATGTGATTCAGCCGGAGTTCAGCGCCGAATCTCAGATCATTTTCCGGGACAATATCCGTCCCATGATCCGGGGCAAGCACGTTTTGGTGCTGATGGCTTCCGTCACCACCGGCGTCACCGCCAAGAGCGCCATCGGCGCCATCGAGTATTACGGCGGCCATGTGGCGGGGATTGCCGCCATCTACCGGGCGGTGGACGAGATCGACGGCCACCCTGTCCGCTCGGTCTATTCCATCGCGGATCTGCCGGATTACGAAAGCTATGAGTACCATGAGTGCCCCTACTGCAAGGCAGGGGTGAAGGTGGACGCCCTGGTGAACAGCTACGGCTATTCCGCCCTGTAGTTCTTATATCTTATACAAGAGATTTCCCCGGTTTTGCCAGGCAAAACCGGGGATTTTTTTACGAAAGGCCTTCCGGAATCGGGGAAAGGGATGTTTCTGAGACAGGATGCTCTGCCAAAGCCGCAAGGTATTCCTCCTGGGTCAGCAGCTGGGTCTGTCCGTCCTGCCCCCGGCGGGACCAGGGATTTTCGGGATTCTCAAAGGCGCTCCAGGCGATTTGCTCCACTTCAACCGCCTGGTACTGGTCAAGGCGGTAATAAGTGCGGACTTCATAGCTGTCCCCCGCATCCAATTCCATGATCAGACCATCCTGGCACAGATGCAGGTCAGAGCGCCGGAGAAGATACACCACGGTGCCGTCTTTCAGCCCCAGAATCTGGTTTGCCGCCTCCGGCGTATCTCCCAGAATCAGCTCATCCTGACCGTCCCCATCCAGATCGGACCGGAGATAACAGGCGTCCTGGGAAAGGATCCCCGCGTCCAGGGCGTCTTTCAGATAGCCCTCCCAGGTGTCCTGGATCCGAATGTGATCGATGCTCCTCAGATAATCCTGGAAGGGAACGGTGCTCAGCTCTTCCGGGGTGTATTCCCTGCCCACTGCTTCAAATGCCTCCTGGGTGATGGGGGTGGACTGATAGGTGCCCCCGGAAGTCTGGCTGGTCAGGAAGGGGCTGATTTCCTCTCCGTTGACCAGCAACGTGATTCGGGTGTAAGGCGCTTCCTGGGCGGGATTGCATTGGACAAAGTCCAAATATTCCGCATCGGTGCCCCGGAGCCGGATCAGCTGCCGGGTGACGATGCTGCCGTCGGTTTCCGTGCGCAGCAGCAGGCCGTCTTCCAGAACCTGGAGCTTTTGGGGCAGTCCGGAGTTCAGCAGGGGGTTGACCGCTGTGCCTTCCTGATTGGTGACATACAAGGCGGAGAATTCCGGGGCATCCAGGAACAGTTCCCGGACGCCGTCTCCGTCCAGATCCGTCAGGGCGTATTCCACCTGGGAAAGATCTTCGCTGTTATCGGCGATGAATTGCATCCGGTAGGCGTAGTCCCGATTTTTCAGCTCCGCTTCCCATTCTGCCTGATTCTGCAGGGCTTCCTCCCGCAGCGCGTTTTCCCGTGCCTCCGCTGCCTCCACATCCACAGCGCCCGGCCGCAGCTGGAGGTTCAGACAGTCTGCCACGGTTTCCAGGTCTTCCCGGCTCAGCTGCTGAAGGCCAAGCTCCCTGTCCCCGGCCACTACGTCATCCATCTGGACGGTCAGGAAGGCGTCCTCCTGCTCCGCGATGATCAAGGCGTCGTTGCTTTCATGGCTGAGAGCCATGAGCGCCTCCACCCCCTGGCCGGTGGTATAGACCCATTCCTCATAGCTGTCCAGGTCTCCCAGATAGCTGTAAACCCCGTCGAAATAATCCTTTTTCACATACCGCATTCCCAGCCTCAGCGGGGTGCTCCAGGAGGCGTCCTCTCCGGTAAAGGTCAGGTTGAAGGATGCGTAAAAGGTTCCGCAGGCGTAGTAGTAAAACCCGTTGTCAAAGTAGCTTGCCTGCACCGGCGCCTCCGGCAGCACCAATCCGGTCAGCCCCAGAGCTTCCAAAGCCTGGGCGGCGGTTTCTTCGCTGTACGGATGTCCCAGCAGCTTTAAGCCGTTGGTTTGGCAGATTTCGTCTACTTTGTCGATTTCCTCTTGATAGAAGCAGCCGTAGGACAGGTAATCCAGCCGCTGCTCCATGGGGATCTCCGGCTCGTCCTGGGGATAGACGTAGGTCTGCTGAAATTCGTACCATTCTTTGGCGGCCTGATATCCGGGGCTGCCCGCATAGCCCTGGAGGGAGATGACGCTGCGCACCTGCTCCGACTGTTTCGTGGAGAGGGGGTCGGGTTCTGTCCGGATTACCAGATTTCCGATGGACAGAACGTAAGCAACGCATCCGGCCAAAAGCAGGGCTGCCAGAGCTGCCGCGATCAGCAGTATCCGGGAAATTCTCCGGGGACGGGCGCGTTCCCGGGTGGCCAGGGCGGAGAGTATGTAGCTGTCTTTTACGTCCCCAATGGCCTCAAATAAGAAGTCTCCTGTCATAGATATCCCTCCTGCTGCAAATGCCTGCGAAGTTTTCCCCGGAGCCGGTGGAGCAGGGACGTGACCTTGCTCTGGGAAAATCCGAAGTTTTGGGCAATGTCCTGAATGGGGTCGGCAAACCAGTACCGCCGGAGGAAAATGTCCCGCTCGTCCTGCCGGAGGGCGGATAAAAACCGGTTGATGCTCTGCGCCAGCTCCCGGCGCTCCAGAGCACCTTCCACGTTCTGGGCGCCGTCGGCGCAGTCATACAGCTCTTCCAAGGGCAGGGGAACGGCTCCGCCGCCCCGCTTGGCGCTGACCCGCCGCCGCCACCGGCTGACAGATAGGTTCCGGGTGATCCTGCCCAGAAACACCGCCAGGGCGGCAGGACGCTGGGGCGGCATGGCTCTCCAAGCGGCAAAGTAGGTGTCGCTGACGCTTTCCCGGGCGTCCTCCCGGTTGGATAAAATGTTGTAGGCAATCTGGAAGCAGTAGCTTCCGTATTTGCTGTCGGTTTCCTGAATGGCCTGTTCGGAGCGCTGCCAATACAGGTCAATGATGCTGCTGTCGTCCATAAAACCCTCCTTTGGATTTCTTTGGGAAAGGCCTTCACTGGTAGGGTCGCAAAAAAACCGCCGGTATTGCAAAAAAAAAGAAAAAATTCTACCACACACCATAAAATATCCTCCGGGGTTTGTCAAGCCCAGGGGATTGCCCCTTGCTTTTTTTTCCGATCCGGGTACAATAGAAGGGAATCATTCTTTTCAACCATGGAGGAAAGCCTATGCCAACACTGGAACAAATCCGCGCCTGCCTGTCCGGGGACCGGTATGCGGTGGAAGTCACCGGCGTGGAGATCCAGGACGCCGGTCCGGGAACGTCGGTATGCACCCTGAAGCTGCGCCCGGAGCTGCTGAACGCCAACCATAAGCCCATGGGCGGCGCCATCTTTACCCTGGCGGACTTTGCCTTCGCCGTGGCTGCCAACGGCCACAGCCGAAGAGTCACCGTTTCCCAGCAGGTGTCCATCAATTTTCTGGCGGCTGCCCGGGGGCAGATGCTTACCGCCAGGGCGGCCCGGATGAAAGAAGGGGGACACACCAGCCTTTATGGGGTGGAAGTGACCGATGAAACCGGCGCTTATGTGGCCCATGCCACCGTCACCGGCTATATCCTGCCGGAGCAGGTTCTGCCGCCGATGCCGGAAAAAGAAAGTGAAAAAACTTGTTGACTTTCTGAATCTAGTGTGCTAAAGTGGTCACAAGAAAAAACGCTGTGACGGAGCCAAGTAGGGTTCAGGATCGCCCTGTCAGAGAGCCGCCGGTTGGTGCGAGGCGGTGGGGGCGCTGAATCTGAATTACCCTCCCGAGCGTCCTGCTGAACACGAGTAGGCAGAGACGGGTGCGCCCGTTATCGCGCAGGGCATTGCTGGATGCCTGCTGAGGCCGCGCAAGCGGTAAATAGAGGTGGTACCGCGGGAGAATTCTCGCCCTCTGCATTTGTTTGCAGAGGGCGTTTTTTGTTGGATAAACATCAATTCTGATCAAGAAAAGAGGATGAAGCAATGGTTATTACGGATTTTCTGGAACGAAATGCCCGGATGTACGGCTCGGAGACTGCTCTGGTGGAGATCAACCCTTCCGACGAGCGGGATCGGGCGGTGACTTGGCGGGATTACAGCCTGATTGAAAGCGCCAACCCCAACGCCCCCTACCGCCGGGAGCTGAGCTGGAAGGATTTTGACCGCCGTGCCAACCGCATTGCCAACCTGCTGCTCAGCCGGGGCTTGGAGCGGGGCGCCAAGGTGGGGATCCTGCTGATGAACTGCCTGGAGTGGCTGCCGCTGTATTTCGGCATTCTCAAGGCCGGGTGCGTGGCGGTGCCCCTGAACTTCCGCTATTCCAGCGAGGAGATCCGCTACTGCCTGGAGCTGGCGGATGTGGAGGTGCTGGTATTCGGGCCGGAGTTTATCTGCCGGATGGACGAGATCATCGGAAAGCTGCCCCGGGTGAAGATGATGTTCTTTATCGGGAAGGGGAAGCCCGCTTACGCCGAGGATTGCTGCCGGCTGATGGGCTTCTGCTCCTCCAGCCCGCCGCCGGTGGCGCTGGAACCGGAGGATTACGCGGCCATTTACTTTTCCTCCGGCACCACCGGCTTCCCCAAGGCCATTTTGCACAACCATCGGGGACTGGTGGCTTCCTGCGAGACAGAGCAGAAGCACCATGGTCAGAGCCATTCCGACGTATTTCTGTGCATTCCGCCCCTGTATCATACCGGCGCGAAAATGCACTGGTTCGGTTCTTTGCTTTCCGGCAGCAAGGCGGTGCTCCTGCGGGGGGTGAAGCCCGAGTGGATCCTTCGGGCGGTGACGGAGGAAAAGTGCTCCATCGTGTGGCTGCTGGTGCCCTGGGCGCAGGATCTGCTGGATGCCATTGAAAGCGGACGCATTGATCTGCGGCATTACTATCTGGATCAGTGGCGGCTGATGCACATCGGCGCCCAGCCGGTGCCCCCCAGCCTGATCCATCGGTGGATGAAGGTGTTTCCCCACCATCAGTACGATACCAATTACGGATTGTCCGAATCCCTGGGGCCGGGATGTGTCCATTTGGGCGTGGAGAATCTGTCCAAGGTTGGCGCCATCGGAAAGCCGGGCTACCACTGGCAAGCCCGGGTGGTGGACGAGCACGGCCGGGATGTGCCCCTGGGAGAGGTAGGCGAGCTGATTGTCCAGGGCCCCGGTGTGATGCTCTGCTACTACAAAAATCCCGAAGCGACCGCCGAAACCGTAAAGGACGGCTGGCTGTACACGGGAGATATGGCCCGGCAGGATGAGGAAGGCTTTTTGTACCTGGTGGATCGGAAGAAGGATGTGATCATCTCCGGCGGCGAGAATCTGTACCCGGTGCAGATTGAGGACTTCCTGCGCCGGCACCAGAAGATCAGCGATGTGGCGGTAATCGGCCTGCCGGACAGCCGTCTGGGAGAGATTGCCGCGGCCATCATCCAGGTGAAGGAGGGGCAGAGCTGCACCCAGGAGGAGATCAACCAGTTCTGCAAGGAGCTGCCCCGGTACAAGCGTCCCCGGAAGATCATTTTCGCGCCGGTGCCCCGAAATCCCACGGGCAAGATTGAAAAGCCGGTGCTCCGGGAGCGATATTGCGGCGGGAAGCTGGTAGAGAAGCAGACCACCAATTGACATCCCCGGCAGAAGAAAAGAAAAAACGATTTTATACACGGAAGAAAGAGGGCGAATTCCATGCTGGATCTGTTTATTAAGCTGTCTATGCTCATTGCATTTTTCGCGGTGATGGTCGCTGTGGGGCTGTATTGCCGCCGCCATGCCACGGATGTCTCCGGCTTTGTGCTGGGCAATCGGTCGGTGGGACCCTGGCTGACAGCCTTTGCCTATGGCACCAGCTATTTTTCCGCGGTGGTCTTTGTGGGCTACGCCGGACAGTTTGGCTGGAAGTATGGCATTGCCGCCACCTGGGCGGGGCTGGGGAATGCCTTCCTGGGCAGCCTGCTGGCCTGGGCGGTGCTGGGGCGGCGCACCCGGGTGATGACCCAGCACCTGGACAGCGCCACCATGCCGGAGTTTTTCGGCAAGCGGTTTGAAAGCCGTGGCCTGAAGCTGTGCGCCTCGGTGATCATTTTCGTGTTCCTCATTCCCTACACCGCCAGCCTGTACAACGGCCTCAGCCGGCTGTTTGCCATGGCCTTTGACATTGACTACAGCGTCTGTGTAATCGTCATGGCGGTGCTCACGGGCATCTATGTCATTGCCGGGGGCTACATGGCCACGGCCATCAACGACTTTATCCAGGGCATCATTATGCTGGCGGGGATTGTGGCGGTGATTGCCGCGGTGCTGAACAGTCAGGGCGGCTTTATGGAAGCGCTGGACAAGCTGGGGCAGGTGAGCGATCCTTCGGTATCCACCACCCCCGGGGTCTTTGCCTCCTTCTTCGGCCCGGATCCGGCGGGGCTGCTGGGCGTGGTGCTGCTGACCAGCCTGGGCACCTGGGGGCTTCCGCAAATGGTGCAGAAGTTCTACGCCATCAAAAGCGAGAAGGCCATCAACACCGGCATGGTGATCTCCACGGCCTTTGCGGTGGTGGTAGCCGGCGGCTGCTACTTCCTGGGCGGCTTCGGAAGGCTGTACGCCCATCAGATTGATGTGGCTTCGGAAGGCTATGACGCCATTATCCCCACCATGCTCTCCGGCCTTCCCACGGTGCTCATTGCGGTGGTGGTGATCCTGGTGCTCTCCGCTTCCATGTCCACCTTGTCGTCCCTGGTGCTGGCTTCCAGCTCCACCCTGACATTGGACTTTATCAAGGATGTGATCTTCCCGGACATGGACGAAAAGCGTCAGGTGCGGTGGATGCGGGGACTGGTGGTGGTGTTCATCGCCATCAGCGTGGTGCTGGCCATCATTCAGTACCGCTCCAACGTGACCTTTATCGCCCAGCTGATGGGCGTATCCTGGGGCGCTCTGGCAGGCGCCTTCCTGGCGCCCTTCCTCTACGGCCTGTACTGGAAGAGAGTCACCAAGACAGCCTGCGCTGTGAATTTCCTGTTTTCCACAGTGGTGATGCTGGCAAACATTTTCTTCCAGGAGCGGTTCCCGGCGCTGCTCCAGTCTCCCATCAACTGCGGCGCCTTCTGCATGCTGGCGGGTCTTCTGATCGTGCCGGCGGTAAGCCTTGTTACCAAGGCGCCGGATAAGAGCCGGCTGGAGGACATTTTTGCCTGCTACGAACAGACGGTGGTGGTAACAACCCGGGAGTCCATCGGCAGGCCGGCAGAAAAAAACCGGTGAAAAAAACATTGACACCGCCGCTGAAAAGTGCTAAAGTAACGGTAATATCAGTTTAACGCAATGACGGAACCCAGTACCCGTCTAAGCTCCCTGACAGAGACCTGCCGGCTGGTGAAAGGCAGGAGAGAGCAGACGGCGAATTCCTTCCTGAGCGGCCAGCCCAACCGGCAGGAGATCCCCTTGCCGCAGTAAGCCGGGACGGGTGCGCCCGATAGCGCGCAGGGATATGATAGTATCCTGCTGAGGCCGCGTATGCGGTAAACTGAGGTGGTACCACGGGAATATTCTCGTCCTCTGCAAACGTCCGTTTGCAGAGGACGTTTGCTTTTGCGGGACGGAAGACCGTCGGGCCGATTTTCGGAGCCGTGGGGCGCAGGCCGGATACTGTCGGACCCATGGGCGGTTACGTTGAAAAGTCCCCGGAGCCGGGATTGACCGGAGGGGAAGAGGGGGAAGGTAGATCATGAAAACCCTGATGCTCGGCAACGAGGCGGTGGCCAGAGGTCTTTACGAGGCCGGCTGCGCGTTTGTATCCAGCTACCCCGGTACGCCCAGTACCGAGATTACCGAGGCCATCGCCAAGTATCCCCAGGTCTATGCCGAATGGGCGCCCAACGAAAAGGTAGCCATGGAGGCGGCCTTCGGTGCGGCGCTGGCCGGCAAGCGCAGCTTCTGCGGCATGAAGCACGTGGGGCTGAACGTGGCGGCGGATCCGCTGTTTACCATTTCCTATACCGGCGTCAATGCCGGTCTGGTCATTGCTGTGGCGGATGACGCGGGAATGCACAGCTCCCAGAACGAGCAGGACTCCCGGCACTACGCCCGGGCGGCCAAAATTCCCATGCTGGAACCGGCGGACAGCGCCGAAGCCCGGGAATTTGCCATGCTGGCCTTCGAGCTGAGCGAAAAGCTGGATACGCCGGTGCTGCTGAAAATGTGCACCCGGGTCTCCCACTCCCAAAGCGTGGTGGAGCCGGGGGAGCGGATCGTCCCCCCGGAAAAGCCCTATGAGAAAAACGGCGCCAAGTACATCATGATGCCCGGCAATGCCAAGCGCCGCCATCCGGTGGTGGAGGCGCGGACCCTGGCGCTGAAGGACTATGCGGAGACCACCCCCATCAACCGGGTGGAGCCGGGTCGGGAGAACGCTATGGGCATCATTACCTCCTCCACCAGCTATCAGTATGTGAAGGAGGTGCTGGGAGATCGGTACCCGGTGCTGAAGCTGGGGATGGTCTGGCCTCTGCCGGAGAAGAAGATCCTGGACTTTGCCGCCGGGGTGGAGCAGCTGGTGGTGGTGGAAGAGCTGGACGGCTTCCTGGAAGAGCATTGCCGTAATCTGGGCCTGTCGCCCAAGGGCAAGGAGCTGTTCTCCTGCATCGATGAGCTGAGCCAGAACCGGGTGGCGCAGGCGCTGTCCCTTCCCAAAGAGGCGGGAAAGAAGCTGGACGAGGCCATCCCGCCCCGTCCGCCGGTGATGTGCGCCGGCTGCCCCCACCGGGGACTGTTCTACATCCTGAATAAGAACCGCTGCACGGTGCTGGGAGACATCGGCTGCTACACCCTGGGCGCTGTGGCGCCTTTGGCTGCAGTGGATACCACCATCTGCATGGGCGCCAGCGTTTCCGGCCTCCACGGCTTCAACAAGGCCGGCGGCAGCGGGGGAAGGAAGACCGTGGCGGTCATCGGCGACTCCACCTTTATGCACTCGGGCGTCACCGGCCTGGTGAACATCGCTTACAACGAATCCAATTCCACGGTAATCATTCTGGACAACTCCATCACCGGCATGACCGGCCATCAGCAGAATCCCACCACCGGCTATAACCTGAAGGGGGATCCCTGCACCAAAATCGACCTGGAGAGCCTGTGCCGTGCCGTTGGCATCCAAAGGGTGCGGGTGGTGGATCCGTATGATCTTGCCCAGTGCGACGCGGCGGTGAAGGAGGAGACGGCGGTGGAGGAGCCTTCGGTGATCATCTCCCGGCGGCCCTGCGCGCTGCTGAAATAAGTCAGGCACCCCGGCCCCATCCACGCGGATCCGGATAAGTGCGTTGGCTGCAAGTCCTGCATGAAAATCGGCTGTCCCGCCATTTCCATTGTGAACAAAAAGGCCGTGGTGGACAATACCCTGTGCACCGGCTGCGGCGTGTGCCAGCAGCTGTGTAAATTCGACGCCCTGGGCGGAAAGGAAGGCTGACCATGGAAACCAAGAACATTATGATCGTAGGCGTCGGCGGCCAGGGCACATTGCTTGCCAGCAAGCTCCTGGGACGGCTGCTTTTGGATAAGGGCTATGACGTGAAGGTTTCGGAAGTCCACGGGATGTCCCAGCGGGGCGGCAGCGTTGTGACCTACGTCCGCTACGGCGGGAAGGTCTATTCGCCCGTCATTGACAAAGGGGAAGCGGACTTCATCGTTTCCTTTGAGCTGCTGGAGGCCGCCCGGTGGACGGAATACTTAAAGCCCGGCGGGACGCTTATCACCAATACCCAGCAGGTCAATCCCATGCCGGTGATCACCGGGGCGGCGGCTTATCCCCAGGAGCTGGTGCGGAAGATGACGGATCTGGGAAT
>CALXDT010000154.1 GCA_944387125.1 uncultured Oscillospiraceae bacterium
CTTTTACCACATCCGTGCAGTTCAAAAAGTGGGAAATACATACAGTATTTCTCCACTTTTTGAACTTTCGGCTGAGGCAAAATCTCTCGGCATCCGCTCTTGCCGATTTAATCAGAGCTTCCTTAGAGATTTTAAAAGAGAATCAGTAGGAATCAGCCGCTTTCCGGGGCGGATGCCCCGCCCCAGGGGGGAAAAACCTTCCGCCGGAACAACGCAAAAATGTCCGGAAAGCCTTGGCCTGCAAGGGCTTTCGCATGGGTTCCGGACACATTACATATCCAGCTGTTCGATTTTGTCGGAGACGGCGTCGGATACCTTCCAGGCGACGTCTTCCATTTTGTTTGCGGCCTTTGCCGCCAGACGGCGGGTGGGATTGGTTCGGGGCATCATCAATACGGCCACGGCGCCCGCGGCGGCGCCGACGCCTGCGGTAATGGCCCATCCTTTGACAGTCATAGCATATCCTCCTTGCGCAATGTCGCCGGAGACGGAACCGCTTCCGGCGTCTGATGATAGTATGCCCCGGAGAGAGATTCCTATCAGGAATGTGCCGGTCTTGCCGTCGGGGGGATTTTGTGGTAAAGTATGGATATTCAGGATTCCCGTCACCATTATGACGGAGGGAGGATCCGCAGCCGGAAAGGAGCCAGCGCATGAGAAGACAAGACAGGGAAGTGACCGACCCCCAGGAGATCCTGGAGATTATGAAGCAGTGCCAGGTGCTGCATCTGGCCATCCGGGATGTGCCTGCCCCCTATCTGCTGCCGGTCAATTTCGGCATGGAGCCGGACGGCATGACCTTGTATATCCATGGAGCCGCCCAGGGAAAGAAGTATGCCCTTTTGCAGCAGGATAACCGGGTGGGATTTGAGATGGAGGATACCCGGGGACTGGTGCTGGATGAAAAAAACCACGACTGTTCCATGAATTACGCCAGTGTCATGGGCTGGGGGATTGTGGAGGAGATTCTGGAGGAAGGGGAAAAGCGCCATGCCCTGGACCGGATCATGGCGCAGTACCACTCAGAGGCGTTTCCCTACAGCCTGCAAGCGATTCCCCGCACCCGGATTCTGCGGCTGCGGGTGATGGAACGCACCGGGAAGAGCCGGAAGCCTCCAAAAGGATCCCCCTGAGCCGGGATGTATGTAATCCGGGGAAGCCCCGGATGCCTTATCTGCTGCTTGCCCCGGTACCGGTGGTGGTCTCGTGGAGACCGCCGTTGCCGTTGTCCACAGTTTCCCGGGTGGTGGGTGTGGTGGTGGCTTCGGTGGTGGGGATGGTGGTCATGGCGGTGGTGGCTTCCGTGGTGGCCCGGGTAGTCTCGGCGGTGGGCATCAGGGCCGGCTCCGATGTGACCACATTGGGATCGGTGCAGCCGCAGCCGGTGAACAGAGCCGCGGTAAGGACAAGGGTCAGAATGAGAATACCATACTTTTTCATAGTTTAACCTCCAAAAGCTACTTGCTTCAAAAGTATTATTTCCTGTAAGCCGGTGTTTATTCGGATTTTGGCAGGAAAAGAAAAGGCGGAAAAGTTACCTATGGCTAACCAAAAAGAGGGATTTTTTTCATTTTTACGTTGCTTTTTTGGGAAATACCATGTATAATGACAGAGCAATGAATAAAAAAAGGAGAGTTCTTTTATGAAGAAGCTCGCTGTAAAGAAAAACGTAGAATGTATGGCCTGTCTGCAGTGCGTTGCCGCTTGCTCCGAGGCGTTTTACAAGGAGTTTGACGAAGACCTGTCCTGCATCCGCATCGTGGCCAAAGGCACCGGCGCCAAGCCCCAGGTGTGCATCCAGTGCGGCAAGTGCATGCGGTCCTGTGAGCATGAGGCCATCGCCCAGAACCCCAAGACCGGCGTGTACATGATCAATAAGAAAAAGTGTGTCGGCTGCGGCAAGTGTGTGGAAGCCTGCCCCATGAAGGTCATGGTGCTCAAGGCGGACAGCCCCGCTTCCAAGTGCATTGCCTGCGGCATCTGTGTCAAGGCCTGCCCCATGGAGCTGCTGGAGATTGTGGAAAAATAACCCGAAAAAGCAGGTGGCCGAAAAGCCGCCTGCTTCCGTATATCCCTGCCCGCCGCCGGGGCTTTTTTGAGCCAGTAAGTTAGTGAAGGCTAACTTACTGACCCTTCCGGGATCCCCCCAATGGCTCAGTTGCTTTTTCTCCCAATTTGTGGTATTATGGATGGAAATTTGGAGGTTTGAAAATGAAAACAACGGATTATCAAAGGATGTCCCCGCTGCGGATATTCCTAAGCTATTTCAAAAATCACAAGGGGCTGTTCGCCCTGGATCTGCTGTGCGCGGTGGGAATTGCGGGCATCGATATGGCATTTCCCCTTGTAACCCGGATGGCTCTGTATGATCTGCTGCCGGGAAAGCTGTACCGCACCTTCTTCATCATCATGGCGGCGGTGATCTGCAGCTATGTCCTTCGCACGCTTCTGAACTTTATCGTGACGTATTTCGGCCACACCTTCGGCATCCGGGTGGAGGCGGATATCCGCCGGGATCTGTTCCGGCATATGCAGGAGCTGAGCGTGGACTTTTACGACCGGAACCGAACCGGAAAGCTCATGTCCCGGCTGACGACGGATCTGTTTGAACTGACGGAGCTGGCGCACCACGGACCGGAGGATCTGCTGACCTCCCTGCTGACCATCTGCGGCGCGCTGTACATTATGGCCACCATCCGCTGGGAGCTGGCGCTGATTGTGGCGCTGACCATTCCGGTGTTTCTGGCGGTGGTCATGCTCCTGCGCAGGCGCATGAGCCGCGCTTCCGCCGCGGCGAAGGAAAAAACCGGGCACATCAACCAGGAGATAGAAAGCAGCCTCTCCGGCTTCCGCACCGCCAAAGCCTTTGCCAATGAGCAGCAGGAAAAGGATCGGTTTGACCGGGCCAACCAGGTGTACAAGACTTCCAAGCGGGAATTTCACAAGGCCATGGGGATGTTCCACAGCACGGTGGAGTTTTTTCTGTGCAGCCTGAACGTGATTGTCATTGGGGTCGGGGGCTATTTTGTCATGCAGGATCAGATGGATTACCGGGATCTTTTGACGTTTAGCTTGTACATTTCCTCCTTCGTCAATCCCATGCGCAAGCTCAGCAGCTTCTCTGAGATGTTTGCCAACGGCTTTGCGGGGCTGAACCGGTTTGTGGAGGTGATGCGCATGGAGCCGACGGTGCAGGACAAGCCCGATGCCAAATCTCTGGAATTTGCCCGGGGAGAGATCCGGGTAGATCACGTATCCTTTGCCTATGACGGGGATCTGGCGGTGCTCCACGATGTGAGCTTGCAGGTGGAGCCGGGGGAGACCGTAGCCATTGTAGGACCCTCCGGCGGCGGCAAGTCCACCCTGTGCCAGCTGATTCCCCGGTTCTATGATGTGACCTCCGGTTCCATTTCCATTGACGGCACGGACATCCGGGATCTGACCCAAAAGAGCCTTCACGAAAACATCGGCATCGTTCAGCAGGATGTGTTCCTGTTTGCGGACACGGTGCTGGAAAACATCCGATACGGCAAGCCTGACGCCACCTTGGAGGAGGTGGCGGAGGCCGCCAAAAAAGCGGAGATCTACGAAGACATTCTGGCCATGCCCCAGGGGTTCCAGACCTATGTGGGCGAGCGGGGAACCCTGCTCTCGGGAGGGCAGAAGCAGCGCATTGCCATTGCCCGGATCTTTCTGAAAAACCCGCCCATCCTGATTCTGGACGAGGCCACCTCTGCCCTGGATTCCGTCACCGAGGCGAAAATTCAGCGGGCCTTTGACAATCTGGCCGTGGGCAGAACCACCCTGATCATTGCCCACCGGCTGAGCACCATCCGCAATGCCCACCGGATCGTCTCCATTGCCGATGGGGTCATCGCGGAAACCGGCAGCCATGAGCAGCTGCTGCAAGCCGGCGGCATCTATGCCCAGCTGTACCGGACCCAGAACGCCCTGGCGCTGGAAGCGATGGGGTAAGCGTTTCCCGCTGGTATCAAAAATCCGCGCCCTCCGGAAGGGCGCGGATTTTTCTATGGGTCAACAGGTGATTTCACCGTCGTGGGTCATGAGGGTGGCCTGCGTTACCTGATCCACGGCCAGGATCTGCTCCAAAAGGGCGTCCTCCTCTTTGGTTTTAATCTCCAGGATCATGTCAATGCCCGAGGTGCTGACGTTCCGGGATCTGACCCGGTAGAAGCTGGTGCGGGCTTTGAGGATCGGCTCCAGGGTGGACAGCAGCTTGGGATCGGTGCCGTTTACCAACAGCAGCAGAGAAGGCCGCACATTGGGGATGAAGTGCAGCGCCAGCATCACAATGGTGATCAGCAGCGACGAGACAATGGCCACCTCATACAAGGACGCGCCGCAGATAATGCCGATGGAGATGCTCCAGAACAAAAAGGCCAGATCCATCGGCTCCTTGACCGCAGTGCGGAACCGGACAATGGACAGCGCGCCCACCATGCCCAGGGAGATGACAATGCTGGACTGGACGGTGATGATGATGGAGGCGGTAATCATGGCGATTACCGGAAGGGAAATGGCGAAGGACTTGGAATAGAAGGCCTTGCGGCACACCACCCGATAAACCAGAAAGATGTACATACCTGCCAGCGCCGCGAAAAACAGGGCAAGCACCACCGAGGTGGTGGAAATATCCGAATCAAACTGGCTTAAAAAGGACTTTTTGATAATATCTTGTACGCTCATTGGAATCCTCCTGGTACCGTAATTTTTCTGCAAAGGTAATACTTGGAAAAGGTGGTTTGCCGCAGGCTGCCGAGATTCATGGCCGAATACAGATAATCCGGGAGGAACGCGTCATACTTCACTTCCAGAATCTGCTTTTCCACAGGAAGGATCGGTCTCAGAGGCAGCCCGGGATCAAAGAACCGGGATATGCAGGTGCTGCTTCCGATGCTCCGGTCAAAGGTGATCCGCACATTTCCCGCCCGGCAGACAAAGGGGGTGCGCTGATAGTCCACAATCACCTTGGGGCGCAGACCGGACTGAGAATACTGAGCGTAGAGCTTTCGCAGCAGGGCGGTGTCCGCGTCTTCCTGACGAAAGTCCCCTTCCAGGATCCGCCGGCACTGGTCTGTGGTAAGCGGGCAGCTGGTCTTTTGGGTCATGGCGTGCTCCTTGCGTTTGCATTCCAGGGTGATCCGGGCGTCGGAGACGTTGTAGATCCGAATGCGGAATTTTTCTCTGGGATCCGTGCCGTTTTCATTTTCGTAAAAACAGGAATTGTCCGGATCGTCAAAATACACGCTGCGGATGCGGTAAATGCCCCGGGGCGCGGCGTGGGGATCCCTTTGGCACAGATGTCGGATCCGTCCCAGGATCAGCTGCAGTTCCCCTTCGGAGCAGAGGTATTTCAGCTCGTGGCGGTATGTTTCCGCCCTTTCCTGACAGGAAGGAAACCATGGATTTCGTTGAAGCATCATTGTTCGACAAAAACAGCTTCCAGTGCCAGTTCCCTGTTTACGGTCAGGGAAATGGTCTGGGCGGTTTCGTCTGTATCTCCTTTCCAGCCTGCAAATTGATATCCCTCGGCGGGAACCGCGGTGACGGTAATGGGGTAGTCCGCAAAATACTGCCCTGACCAGCTGCCGGAGGACAGGTCGATCCGGGAGGTGTTCACCACCACACTGCCCCCTTGGGGCTGGGAGGCGGAAATGGTGATGGTCTGTGGCTCGCCGGTGAGGTCAAACTCTTCCGCCAGATACGCTACGGCGTAATCCGGGCGATTTCGAAAGAAACCATCCATCCAATCCAAAGTCTGACCGTATTTGGCCAGCACCGGCTCTACGTTTTCAGGGGCAAAGTTGTTGTTGACCATGTCCATAAAGGTCAGCACAAACTGCCGGCGGAATTCCTGGTTGGGCTTCAGCGCCTGATAGAGGATGGTCTGGGAATACGCATGCTCCTGTGAAAACAGGTTCAGGGCCTCCGCCTTACCCAAGGAGGGGGTGCCGGGGATCCACTCCAGAGCGCCGATATCATAAATGCACCACCGCCAGCGCAGATCCTCATAGGTGCCGGATCCGGGTAAAGCACAACGCCATACTACGTAATTAAAGTAATCACTGAAATCGATATTGCATAAGTAGTAGTTGATTACCATGAAATCAATATAGCTTTGCAGATCGGTTTCCTGGAGGAACTGCTCCCAGTTATCCGGATCGGTAAAGTCCGTGGTGCTGACCCAATAGGTATATTCGCTGTAGTAGTCAATGTCGGTATTGGCTCTGGACTCTTCGTCCATGACCCCGTCCTTTACCAGAACCCGGTCATCCACATGGTAGTGCTGGCGGAAATAATGTGTGTCATAGCGCTCCAGAAGGTAACAGTTCAACCAGTATTCCCCGTTCAGATAGATCCGCACGGGGATGCTGTCCTGGGTGGCAACCCAGCGGTCGGAAACCAGATCCGCAACGATCACATCTGTCAGATCCACCTTGGTCATGACTGAGTGGGTGGTAACACCCGGGAACAAGATGGAGTCAAAAACGTCGCTGCCGCTGTATTCTTCCCGGGCGGTTAAGGTCATGGCCTTTTTGGCCAGAAGACGGGTGGAGTTTCCCTGAATCCGCAGACCTGTGTTCTGGTTCATCACGTCGCCTCCGGAGTCCATCAGCTCCGCCAGAACGGGGATTTCCAGATGCTTAAAGAAATTGGGAACGCTGTCTTCCAAAGTCTCCGGAGTGAGGCTGTCCTTAGCCTCATACCAGCGGTCATGCTGAGAATCCGGATCTCCGCCGGAAAGGTACCAGGCGTCATAGGCGGTGCCGGTGACGTAAATGCCGTTTTCTCCAAACATATCCTCCGGCTCAAATACCACAGAAAGGACATACCCGCTGTCCGGAGGCTCCACGCCCACAAAGTATGTCTGGGTGAGAACCGGACTGGAGCCGCCCAGCTGATTGATAAAGATTGCCCGGATCACAGTGCCCTTTTCCACGGGGGTGTTGTTGGGCGTATAGGTTTTCCAGTCCGCCACCACCCGCTGCTGGGATTGGTAGAGATTGGGCTCCTGGGAACGATCCTGAATATAGATGCCGTCCCGGTACACCTGGGAATCGGCGGTGGGGGTGCTGCCGTCGGTGGTGTAGTAGATGGTTCCGTTGCCGGGGGCGCTCAGCTCCAGCAGGAAGGGCTCTTCATAGAACCCGGCGCTGACGGAGGGCACCGGCGTAGGCGCGGCCGCCTGCTCCTGAACCCATGGAAAAAACAGGCAGGCAAGCAGAAACAGCCCGCAGGAAATCAGTAAAATCAGAAATCTTGGCTTCATGGCAGGGATACAGTCTCCGGCTACATCTTTTCCGGGGCGGAGAAGCCCAGCAGATGGATGCAGGTTTCCAGCACATCCTTGGCAAGGCCGATCAGGGCAATGTGGCCGGCCTTGGTTTCCGGGTTTTCCTCTTTCAAAATGGGAGTCTCGTGGTAGAACTTGTTGACAAATCCGGCCAGCTCATAGATATAGGCACAGATCAGGTTGGGGGAGGAAGTTTTCCAGGCGGCCTCCAGGGTGGGGGAAAACTTGGTTATGGACAGCATCAGATCCTTGCCGCAGCCATTGACAGGTTCCCGGATGGGCAGATGCTCCCAGGCGCCGTACTTGGACAGGATAGACTTGATCCGCACGATGGTGTACAGGATATACGGGCCGGTGTTGCCTTCAAAGGCGGCGAACCGATCCATGTCGAAGATATAGTCCTTGGTGGGCTGGTTGCTCAGATCCCCGTATTTCAGGGCGGCCAGGGCAATTTTGGCGGTGGTGGCGTCCACCTCCTCCGGCTCTACAATCTGATTTTCCACCACCTTGGCCCGGACAAAGGCGGTCATATCGGCCAGCAGCTGCTCCAGGCGCATGACGCCGCCCTCTCTGGTTTTGAAGGGCTTGCCGTCCTTGCCGTTCATGGTGCCGAAGCCCACATGCTCCAGCTGAGTCTCCGGCTTCACAATGCCGGCCTTCCGGGCGGCGCGGAACACCTGCTCAAAGTGCAGCGCCTGGCGCTTGTCCGTCAGGTAGAGCATTTTGTCCGGGTGGAAGTCCCGCATCCGCTGAACCATGGTGGCAAGATCCGTGGTGGCGTAAATGGCGGAGCCGTCGGACTTGAGCAGAATGCAGGGAGGCACTTCCTTCTTGTCCGTTTCCTCGGCCACAGGCATCACCAGAGCGCCGTCGCTGACCACTGTCAGCCCCTTGGCCTTCATGTCTTCGAGCATAGGGGGAATGTAGGGATCGGCGTCGCTTTCCCCCAGCCAGGACTCAAAGTGCACATCCAGGCTGTTATAGATTTTGGTCATGTCCGCCACAGACAGATCCATGATGTGCTTCCAGATGGCCCGGTAGCCGGGGCGACCCTGCTGCAGTTCAAAGGTAGCGGCATGGGCACGATCGGCAAAATCCGGATCCTCCTTTTTCCTGGCGGAGGCGGCGGGGTAGATTTCCTCCAGCTGGGAAAGGGTGAAGGGAGGCTCCACAGGGTAAGGACCGGTGAAGCCGGGGTCAAAATAGCACAGCTGCGGCTGACGCTCCTGCAGCTCGGTGATGATCAGACCCATCTGCAGCCCCCAGTCTCCCAGGTGAATGTCGCCAATGGCCCGGTAGCCCAGGAAGGCATACAGCCGCTTCAGGCTTTCCCCGATAATGGCGCTGCGCAGGTGGCCGATGTGCAGGGGTTTGGCCACGTTGGGTCCGCCGTAGTCCACCACGATGGTCTGGCCGGCGCCGATTTTTTCCACGCCGAAATCCTCGGCGGTGCGCATCTGCTCCAGGTAGGAACAGAGGAAGCGGTCGCTGAGCTTCAGGTTGATAAAGCCGGGCATTACGGCTTCCACCAGACTGTAATCCGCGGGATCCAGTTTTTCCGTCACGGCTTTGGCAATCTGGATAGGAGCGCACTTGTATTGTTTGGCGGCGGACAGAGCGCCGTTGCACTGGTATTCGCACAGGTCGGGACGGTTGGATACCGTCACCCGGCCGAAGGCAGGGTCATACCCCGCGTCGGCAAAGGCCTGCTGCATTTTATGGGTAATCAAGTCCAGGATCTTTTCCATTGCTGCTCTCCCCTCAGACCTGTCTGGCCTTCTGCTCGGCCATGTAGTTCAGATAGTCGTCATAGGTGCCGTACCGGTCGATGATGGTGCCGTCCGGCTGGAAGGCGATGACCCGGTTACAGACAGAGGTAAGCATCTCGTGGTCGTGGGAGGCCAGGAGCACCACGCCGGGGAATGCTTCCAGACCCTTGTTCACCGCCTGAATGGATTCCATGTCCAGGTGGTTGGTGGGCTGATCCAGCAGCACCACATTGGCGCCGGAGAGCATCATTTTGCTCAGCATGCAGCGAACCTTCTCGCCGCCGGAGAGGACGTTCACCGGCTTGAATACGTCTTCATTGGAAAACAGCATCCGCCCCAGGAAGCCCCGGAGATATACGTCGTCCTTCTTGGCGGAATACTGGCGCAGCCAGTCCACCAGCTCCATCTGATTGCCCTCGAAATAGCTGCTGTTGTCCTTGGGCAGATAGCTGCGGATGGTGGAGACGCCCCATTTGACGCTGCCTTCGTCCGGCTCCAGCTCACCCATCAGGATCTGGAACAGAGCGGTCTGCGCCAGCTCGTTTTCACCCACAAAGGCAATCTTGTCGGTGCGGTTCAGGGAAAAATACACCTTGTCCAGCAGCTTCACCCCGTCTACGGTGACGGAGACGTCCTTGACCGTGAGCACGTCCTTGCCCAGCTCCCGTTCCTGCTGGAAGCCCACAAAGGGATAGCGCCGGGTGGAGCAGGGCATTTCCTCCACCGTCAGCTTGTCCAGCAGCTTGCGCCGGGCGGTGGCCTGCTTGGCCTTGGACTTGTTGGCGGAGAACCGCTGGATGAACAGCTGCAGCTCCTCGATCTTTTCCTGGTTGCGCTTGTTCTTGTTGCGGATCATGGCCTGCACCATCTGCGACGATTCGTACCAGAAGTCGTAGTTGCCTACGTACATTTTGATTTTGCCGTAGTCGATATCCACGGTGTGGGTGCAGACGGTGTTCAGGAAGTGACGGTCGTGGGACACGGCGATAACCATGCCCGGAAAGTCCAGAAGGAAGTCCTCCAGCCAGTTGATGGCTTCAATGTCCAGGTTGTTGGTGGGCTCGTCCAGCATGACAATGTCGGGGTTGCCGAACAGCGCCTGAGCCAGCAGCACCTTCACCTTCAGCCGGGGATCGGTGGCGCCCATCAGGTCATAGTGCAGCTCTGTGCCGATGCCCAGCCCCTGAAGCAGCCGGGAGGCGTCGGATTCGGCTTCCCAGCCGCCCAGCTCCGCGAACTCCGCCTCCAGATCCGCCGCCCGGAGGCCGTCCTCGTCGGTAAAGTCCGGCTTTTCGTAAATGGCATCCTTTTCCTTCATCACGTCGTACAGGTGCTGGTTGCCCATGATGACCGTGTCCAGAATGGTATATTCGTCATAGGCGTTCTGATTCTGCTTCAGAACGGAGACCCGCTTGCCCGGCTCCACGGAAATGCTGCCGGCGGTGGAGTCCAGCTCCCCGGTGAGGATCCGCAGGAAGGTGGATTTGCCCGCGCCGTTGGCGCCGATGATCCCGTAGCAGTTGCCGGGAAGGAATTGCAGGTCAACGTGCTGGAACAGCCACTGACCGCCGAATTGCATGCCGAGATTGCTGACTGTGATCATTTCATACTCCTTCGCTTCGATGGTTCTTAAAAAGATTGAATGGCCCGGATGAACCGATTTTCCCGTTTCCAAAGGAATTTCCCGGGAAAAATCCTGGTATATTTTCAGACCGGAACATCTTGACGCATACGCATACAGCATAATCTTACCACATAATTGTAAATAAAGAAAGAACTTTTTTCCAAAGGGGTTGCATTTTTTTGCGGCGGCGCTATAATATTAGCACTCAGCAATTAAGAGTGCTAAACTTACAAAGGACGTGAACGGAATTATGGAAAAGCAGCAATTTAAAGCAGAATCTCAGCGGCTTTTGGATCTGATGATCAACTCCATCTATACCCATCGGGAGATTTTCCTCCGGGAGATCATCTCCAATGCCTCCGACGCCATTGACAAGCTGGCCTACACGGCCCTGACCGACGATAAGGTGGGCATCGACCGGGATCAGTTTGCCATCACCATCACCCGGGATCCGGAGAACCGCACCCTGACCGTTTCCGACAACGGCATCGGCATGTCCAAGGCCGAACTGGAGGAGAACCTGGGCACCATTGCCAAGTCCGGCTCCCTGGGGTTCAAGCAGGCCATGGAGAAAAACGAGGACATTGACATCATCGGCCAGTTCGGCGTGGGCTTCTACTCCGCCTTTATGGTGGCGTCTTCCATCACGGTGATCTCCAAAAAGTATGGGGAGGATACCGCGTGGAAGTGGGTTTCCGACGGCGCGGACGGCTATACCATTGAGCAGGCCGGGAAGGAGACCCCCGGCACCGACATTATCATGACCCTGAAGGCGGATTCTGAGGAAGAAAAGTATTCCCGGTTCCTGGAAGAATACGAGATCCGCTCCCTGATCCGGAAGTATTCCGACTACATCCGCTACCCCATCCGCATGGAAGTGACCAAGTCCCGCCCGGTGGAGCAGGCGGAAGGCGCGGAAGGGGAGGAAGGAGAAGACAAGACCCCCAAGTATGAATCCTACACCGAGATGGAGACCCTGAATTCCATGGTGCCCATTTGGCAGCGGGCCAAAAAGGACGTAACCCAGGAGGAGTATGAGACCTTCTACCGGGACAAGTTCTTCGACTACAACAAGCCCCTGCGGATCATGCACAGCAGTGCCGAGGGCAGCGTCTCCTTCAAGGCGCTGCTGTATATCCCCGGCAAGGCGCCCTATGACTTCTACACCAAGGACTTCAAGCGGGGCTTGCAGCTGTACAGCAGCGGTGTGATGATCATGGAAAACTGCGAAGACCTGCTGCCTGAGCACTTCCGGTTTGTCCGGGGTGTGGTGGACAGCCAGGATCTGTCTCTGAACATCAGCCGGGAAATGCTCCAGCACAACCGGCAGCTGACCATCATTGCCCGGAACATTGAAAAGAAGATCAAGTCCGAGCTGAAGGCCATGCTGGATAACGACCGGGAGAAGTATGAGCAGTTCTATGGGGCTTTCGGCCGTCAGCTGAAATACGGCACCGTCTCTGACTACGGCGCCCACAAGGACGCCTGCCAGGATCTGCTGCTGTTCTACAGCCACAAGCAGGGCAAGCTGGTGAGCCTGAAGGAATATGTGGAGGCCATGGCGGAGGGTCAGGAGAAGATCTATTTCGCCCCCGGTGAGAACAAGGATCGTCTTGCCAAGCTGCCCCAGGTGGAGACTCTGGCGCAGAAGGGCTATGATGTGCTGCTGTTTACCGAGGATGTGGATGAATTCATCCCCCAGACCCTGATGACCTATCAGGAAAAGTCCTTCTGCAACGTCTCTTCCGAGGATCTGGGGCTCCAGAGCGAGGAAGAAAAGAAGCAGGCGGAGGAAAAGACCGAGGAAATGAAGGGCTTCCTGACCTTCGTGAAGGAATCCCTGGGGGATCAGGTGAAGGAGGTTAAGCTCTCTTCCAACCTGGGCAGCCATCCGGTGTGCATGACCCCGGACGCGGGCATGAGCTTTGAGATGGAAAAGTATATGAAGCGGATGAATCCGGAGTTTGCCTTCCCGGTGGGGCGGATCCTGGAGCTGAATCCCGACCATGAAGCGGTGAAGACCCTCCAGCGGGTGATGACCGAGGATCCGGTGAAGGCCAAGGACTATGCCCAGCTGCTGTGCTATCAGGCGCAGCTGATGGCGGAGCTGCCTTTGGAAGATCCCTACGCCTACACCCAGCTGGTGTGCAAGCTGATGAACTGATCCTGAAATCACAGCCCCCCGGCGTGCCCGGGGGGCTGTTTTTGGAAAATGCAGTTGCTTTCTCCTGCCAGGTATGGTAAACTGAAGCTGAGCGAAAAAGGAGGTATTCTGATGGCTTACATCTATGACGAAGAGGCTGTTGCGGCTATTTTTACCGGCCTCACCAGTCTGATCCCCACCGGGATCTTAAGCATTGTCACTTACGTGCTCACGGCGCTGGGGCTGTATACCATTGCCAAGCGCCGGGGTCTGAACCATCCCTGGCTGGCCTGGATTCCGGTGGTGGACGTGTGGCTGCTGGGCTCCCTGTCTGACCAGTACCGCTACCTGACCCGGGGGGAGAACAAATCCAAGCGCAAGACCCTTCTGATTCTGGGAATTCTGTCAACAGCTCTGGGCATTGCGATGCTCGCCCTTGTGATATCGGCGGTGGTGCAGATCGTCCTCGGCGCCGTTGGGGGAATGAGCGAGGAGGCGCTGCTGGAAGCGGTATTGGGGCTTCTGGTCAGTGTATTCGGACTGCTGCTGCCTCTGGCGGGCGTATCCATTGCCTATGTCATTATCCGCTACATGGCGCTGTATGACCTGTATAAATCCATGGATCCCGGCAATTGCGTGCTGTTTCTGGTGCTGAGCATCATTTTCAGCATCACGGAACCCTTCTTTATCTTCCTCAATCGGGAGAATGAGCTGGGGATGCCCCCCAGAAAGCAGACGGACATCCCCCGGCAGCCCCCTCGGGAGCCTTGGTCCGGAGATGAGACAAATTATCTGTAAATTCTGAAAAACGTTTATCGGGCAGGAAGCCATCGGCTTCCTGCCCGATCTGCGTGCAA
>CALXDT010000155.1 GCA_944387125.1 uncultured Oscillospiraceae bacterium
TTGCCCCTTCGGGGCAATTCACCTTCTGTACCTGGCAGAAAATACCTCTCAGGCTGCGCAGTGTGCCAGTTGTACGCCAAAGGCGTACAAGGAGTGCATGAAGCTCACCTGCAAAAATCTGTCGGAAAGCCCCGTAGGGGATTTTCGACAGCCTGAAAGCCATTCTCCGCAGAGGCGGGGAATGGCTTTTTGTCAAGGGATTATTCCACGGTGACGGATTTGGCCAGGTTCCGGGGCTTATCCACGTCCAGACCCTTGGCCACGGACACGTAGTATCCCAGCAGCTGCAGCGGGATCACCGCCAGACTGGGGGCAAAGTGGGGATCCGTCCTGGGAATGTAGGTGACGAAGTCCGCGGTGTCTTCTATGTTGTAATTGCCGCAAAAGGTCAGTGCCATCAGATAGGCGCCCCGGCTTTTGCACTCCACCATATTGCTGACGGTTTTTTCGTACAGCGCCGGCTGGGTCAGCACCCCGGCCACCAGGGTTCCATCCTCCACAAGGCTGATGGTGCCGTGCTTCAGCTCGCCTGCGGCGTAGGCTTCCGAGTGGATGTAGCTGATCTCCTTCATTTTCAGGCTGCCCTCCAGGGAAATGGCATAGTCCAGCCCCCGGCCGATGAAGAAAATGTCTCTGGCTGTCACCTGCTTGGAGGCGAACCATTGCAGCCGCTCCCGATCCTCCAGAATTTTGGCCATTTTATCCGGAAGGGCGGTCAGCTCGGCAATGAGAGAATCGTACTGCTCCTGGGTAATCTGCTCCCGCACTCTGGCAAACTCCACTGCCAGGGCGTAGCAGGCGGCCAGCTGGGTGGTGTAGCCCTTGGTGGTGGCCACGGAGATCTCCGGCCCTGCCAGGGTGTAAAACACGTTGTCCGCTTCCCGGGCGATGGAGGAACCCAGAACGTTCACAATGGCCAGGGTTTTCAGACCCAGGCGTTTGGCTTCCCGCAGTGCGGCCAGGGAATCCGCCGTCTCCCCGGACTGGCTGATGACGATTACCAAACCGTCCGGATCCAGCAGGGGACTGCGGTAGCGGAATTCCGACGCCAGCTCCACCCGCACCGGGATCCTGGCCAGATCCTCCAGAATATACTGGGCGGCCACCCCCGCGTGATAGGCAGAGCCGCAGGCGGTGATATAGATCCGGCTGACACCCCGGATTTGCTCCCGGGTCAGGGACAGCGGGGACAGGTCAATCCTTCCTTCCCGCATCACCGAAGCCAGGGTATCCGCCACGGTCTTGGGCTGCTCAAAGATCTCCTTCATCATGAAGTGCTCGAACCCGGCCTTTTCCGCCGCCTCCGCGTCCCAATGAATCTGAACCGGCTCCTTGGAAATCTCGTCCCCGTCCAGATTGTAGAAGGTCAGCCTGCCCGGTTCCAAGCGGCCGATCTCCAGATTGCCGATGTAGTATACCGTCCGGGTATACTTGAGAATGGCGGGGACGTCGGAGGCCAGGTACGCCCCCTGCGCATCCAGCCCCAGGATCATGGGGCTGTCCTTCCGGGCCACATAGATCTGGCCGGGATAGTCCCGGAACATGACCGCCAGGGCATAGGAGCCGCGAATGCGCACCATGGCGTGGTTGATGGCGTCCACAGGGGTGCCCAGATACTTTTTATAATAGTAATCCACCAGCTTTACAGCCACTTCCGTGTCCGTCTGGGAGTAGAATTTGTACCCCTTTTTGGTCAGCTTCAGCTTCAGCTCCTGGTAGTTTTCAATGATGCCGTTGTGCACCGCAACCACATTGTAATCGTCGCTGCAATGGGGGTGGGCGTTATCCTCGGAAGGCTCGCCGTGGGTGGCCCAGCGGGTATGGCCAATGCCGCAGGCGCCTGCCAGGGCTTCCCCGCCGTTGGTCTTCTCAGACAAAACCTTCAGCCGCCCCTTGGCCTTGACCACCTCCACCTGCCCTTCGCCGCAGCGCACCGCAAGACCTGCGGAGTCATAGCCCCGATATTCCAGTTTGGAAAGCCCTTCCAGCAAAATGGGCGCGGCCTGCCGGGCGCCCGTGTAACCTACGATTCCACACATCGTTTTCAGTTCCTTTCTTTGCGCCGTATTGGGATATCCGCCGGCGGGAGGAACCTCCCTGCGGAGACCCTTATGGCATCCGGTCAGGAAAACCGGGAAAACCAACGGTGCAATTATACTATTGCAAGCGAAAAATATCAAGATAAAATTCAAAAAGATAAAAATAAGCGATCTTGCCAGCGCAGGAACATTTTTCTCCCGGGGCACATGATTTTCAAACCTTGGGAAATACTACCCCTGTAATGCCGGCGGAATGGGGGAACTGTGTAGTGGAGGAATTTGTTTGCAGAACGAAGATCATTTCCGGTTCCGGAGCGGTAAGCGCTCTGGGGCAGATGGGAGGCAAAAAGCTGTTTCTGGTTACGGACCCCTACTTTGTAAAAAGCGGGCAGGCGGAGCGGGTGGCGCTGGCCTCCGGGTGCCAGGAACGGGAGGTCTTTGACCGGATTCGGCCGGATCCAACGGTGGAGCTGGTGGCGGAGGGGACGGCGCGGCTTAAAGCCTTTGCCCCGGATCTGCTGGTTGCCCTGGGCGGCGGGAGCACCCTGGACTGCGCCAAGGCCATGGCCTACTTCGCCAGGGGTACGTATCCGCTGGTGGCGATCCCTACCACCTCCGGCTCCGGGTCGGAGGTGACGGACTTTGCGATTCTGACCCATGACCGGGTGAAGCACCCGCTGGTGGATCCCCGGCTGCGGCCGGACGTAGCCATTCTGGACAGCGACCTGCTCCAACAGCTGCCGAAGCATCTGGTGGCGGAAACAGGGTTTGACGTGCTGACCCACGCGGTGGAGGCCTACTGCGCCAAAAACGCCGGGGTCATCTCCGACCTCTATGCCCGGGAGGCGTTCAGCAGCGCCTATGCCGCATTGCCCGCCTCCTATGCCGGGCGGACGGAGGTGCGGCTGAAGGTGCATTTGGCGGCTACCATGGCGGGAATGGCCTTCACCCAGGCGGGGCTGGGGCTGTGCCACGCCATGGCGCACAGCCTGGGAGGGCTGTTTCATGTGCCCCACGGGCGGCTGAACGCGATTCTGCTGCCGGCGGTGATCGGCTGCAACGCCCACGCCGCTTCCCGGAAGTACGCGGAGCTGGCCCGGGCGGCGGGCATGGGCGGCAGCGCCGATACCATCGCCCTGCGGAATCTGAGAAACGGCATGATCCGTCTGCGCCGGGAGCTGAACCTGCCGGAGACGCTGGTGCAGGCGGGGGTGGATCCCCGGGCGGTGTGGCGCAGCGCGGAGGCGATTGTCAGCAACACCCTGGCGGATCCCTGCTGCAAAACCAATCCGCTGGAGGGGGAAGCCTTTCTTGTGCGCCGGATTCTGGAGGAGGTGACGGGCCGTGTCTGAGCGGCTGCTGAGCCTGGGGCTGGATGTGGGCACCACTTCCACCCAAATGGTGCTTTCCCAGCTGACCATTGAAAACAAAGCCTCGGCCTTCGCCGTACCGGAGATGAAAATTGTGGATCGGAAGATCCTGTACCAAAGTCCGGTATATGTTACCCCCCTGCTGGATGAAAGCCGCATGGACGCCAAAGCCCTGCGGGAGCTGGTGGAGGCGGAGTACCGCCGGGCGGGGATCGCCCGGGAGGATGTGGACACCGGGGCGGTGATCGTCACCGGGGAAACCAGCCGGAAGGAAAACGCCCGGGCGGTGCTGGAGGCGCTGTCGGATCTGGCCGGAGATTTTGTGGTCACGGCCGCGGGGCCGGATCTGGAAAGCGTTCTGGCGGCCAAGGGGGCCGGAGCGGACGCCCTGTCGGAGCAGCTGGAACAGGATGTGCTGCACATGGACATTGGCGGGGGCACCTCCAACCTGTGCCTGCTTCGGAGGGGAAAGGTGATCCGCACCGGCTGCCTGAACGTAGGCGGGAGGCTGATCCGCATGGATGCCCGGGGGCGTGTGACCTACGTTTCGCCGGTGCTGGAAGGGCTGTTCCCCATTGCGGCGGGAGAGGTAATGACCCGGGAAACGGCGCGGGCCTTGGGGGAAACCCTGACCCGGGGGCTGGAAATGGCCGCGGGACGGCTGCCGCCGGAGGATCTGCTGGCACGTCTGCAAACCCGGGAGGCGCAGCGCCCCTGGGAGCCGCCGGAGGGAGAGGTGGTGCTGTCCTTTTCCGGCGGCGTGGCGGACTGTATGGAAACGGCGCATCCGTTCCTGGCCTTCGGGGATGTGGGACCGGAGCTGGGGCAGGCCATCCGGAAAAGCCGCCTGTGCCGGGGAAACTATGTGCTGGGCAAGGAGACCATTCGGGCGACGGTCATCGGCGCCGGAAGCCACAGCACCCAGCTGTCCGGCAGCACGGTGTTTTGCCAGAACATCCCCCTTCCCCTGAAGAACCTGCCGGTGCTCCGGGAGGAGGAAGGGGATGTCCGGGAGGAAGAACTGTCGATTCTGGCCATTCCCGGGATTGCGGCTCCCAGCTATTCCCAGGTCATTGCCCTGGCGGAGAAGCTGCTGCCCCGGATGGGAAAGCAGGCGCTGGTGTGCCTGGAGCGGGATATGGCCAAGGCGCTGGGACAGGCGCTGGCCGCCCGGATGCCCCCGGATGCCCGGATCCTGTGCATCGACGGGATCGCCCCGGGGAGCGGCAGCTACCTGGATGTGGGGGCGCCGGTGGGAGGCGCCTTTCCGGTGGTGATCAAGACGCTGGTGTTTGGGAAACAACCAATGAGGAGAGAACTATGAACAAACAGCAACTGGCCGCCATGGTGGCGGAGATTTTACAGGGCATGGGGCAGGAGCCGCTGGCCAAGGGGGGCGATTACCGTCCTGCCGCCCCCCAGCCGGAGCAGAAGCCCACCGGCTATCAGGATGGGGACTTTGTGCCCGACATAACGGCGCTGGATCTGCGGAAGCTCTATCTGGTGGAGGAGCCGCAAAAGGGCGACGCCTTTCGGCGGCTGAAGGAGAAGACCCCTGCCCGCCTGGGCTGCGGAAGAGCCGGTGCCCGATACAAAACCCTGACCATGCTCCGGTTCCGGGCGGATCATGCCGCCGCCCAGGATGCGGTATTCTCCCAGGTAAGCCGGGACTTTGCCGCAAAAAACGGCATGGAAGAGGTGCAGACCCTCTGCCGGGACAAGGACGAGTATCTTACCCGTCCGGACAAGGGCAGGCGGTTTGACGCCCAGACCCAGGAGAAGCTCCGGACTTTGCTGCCCCAAAAGCCCCGGGTGCAGATTGTGGTGGGGGATGGGCTGAGTTCCGCCGCCATTGAAGCCAACGCCATGGACTGCCTGGCGGCGATCCGGGAGGGACTGCAGGTGCGCCGCATCGATCCGGGGAAACCGGTATTTGTCCGGTACTGCCGGGTGGGCGCGGGGGACGCCATCGGGGACATTACCGGCTGCGAGCTGGTGTGTATGCTGGTGGGGGAGCGGCCGGGACTGGTAACGGATAAAAGCATGTCCGTCTATATCACCTACCGCCCCCATACCGGAGTATCCGAGTCCTCGAGAACGGTAGTCTCAAACATCCATGCCCAGGGCACGCCGGCGGTGGAGGCCGGGGCGCATACGGCGCAGCTGATTGAGACAATCCTGAAAAAGCAGGTTTCCGGTGTGGGGCTGCACCGGGAGGCGGAAGCATGATCCCGGTAACGGTTCTGTCGGTGCGGTATCTGGCCAATGCCAGCCCTTCCCTGTGCGCCGCTCTGGGAGCGC
>CALXDT010000156.1 GCA_944387125.1 uncultured Oscillospiraceae bacterium
GTGGAGTTCTGCGCGGAGCAAGCGGATCTGGTGCGTATGTGCTTTGGCGGGCAGCTTCTGGCAGCCCAAACGCCCCGGACGTTCTTTGGACAAACCAGCTTCTACCCCACGGCGGCCAACCGGATGAGCCGGTGCGTGTTCCGGAATGCCGTTACGGCAGAGGATGTGACCCGGCTGTACCGGAGAAATATGGAGGATGGCATATGACCCGCTCCCGGTTTGCAAGCCTGTTAACCTGCCTGGTGCTGATTCCCGGGACGCTGTTTTTGGGGACGCGCATGGAAGGCCGCTGGTATTATCTTACCAGTACCATGGTGATTATTGAGACGATGATCCCGTTTTTTCTGGCATTCGAAACCCGGAAGCCCCAGGCGCGGGAGCTGGTGCTGATTTCGGTGATGTGCGCCTTGTCGGTAGTCTCCCGGGTGGTTGTGCTGATCCCAAACTTCAAACCCATGACGGCCATTATCATGCTCACCGGCATCGCCCTGGGGCCGGAAGCCGGCTTTATGACCGGCGCCATCGGCGCCTTTGCCAGCAATTTTTTCTTTGGCCAGGGCCCGTGGACGCCTTGGCAGATGATGGCCTACGGCATCGGCGGATTTTTATCCGGCGTGTTGTTTTACCGGAAGGAGCAGCCGAAACCGGTGGGATTGGCGGCGTTCGGGTTTTTCACGATTCTGCTGGTGGTGGGGCCGCTGCTGGATTGCTGCACGCTGTTTACCACCGGAAGCCGATTGACATGGCGCTTTGCGGTTACGGTCTTCGGTGCCGGCTTCGTTTATAATCTGAAGCACGCCCTGGCCTGCGCTGTGACGATGCTGCTGGCCGGAAGGCCGCTGCTGGAAAAGCTGAACCGGCTGATCCGAAAATACGGCATGATGGATGCCCGGAAGGAGGGCTAGGTCTTGGAAAGAAGCAAACTGTATCTATCCACCATTGATCAGCGGGCGGGGGATCTAGCCCGAAAATGCGGACTGGGTGTGGAAATCGCGGCTTACTGCACCGCGTGGAATATGGATGATAAATTCTGCCAGATGGATTCTCAGGTGCGCCGGGACATAGCGCAGGTGCCCCGGCGGATTCTCCATGGGCCGTATAACGAGCTCCACCCCTGTGCCATCGATCCCAAGGCCAGGGAGCTGGCCGCGCTTCGGTATGGCCAGGCTGTTGCTTTGGCGCGGAATTATCAATGCAGCAAAGTGGTTATCCACGGCGGTTATGTTCCCAATGTCTATTATCCCTGCTGGTATACCCGGCAATCCATTGACTTTTGGCTGGATTTTATGCAGCAAGTCCCGGATACTGTGCAGATCGTTTTGGAGAATGTTTTGGAAGAGGAACCGGAGATGCTGCTGGAGATCGTTCAGGGGGTAAATGACCCCCGGCTTCGGCTGTGCCTGGATGTGGGGCACGCCAATGTCTATTCCAAGGTCCCGCCGCTGACTTGGCTGGATACCCTGGGAGCATGGATTACCCACTTCCATATTCACAACAACTCCGGATCCCGGGACAGCCACAATGCCCTGGATCAGGGGAATATCCCCATCAAAGAAATCCTTGACAGAAGCGCCCGGCTTTGCCCGGGAGCCAGCTATACATTGGAGATAACGGACGCGGAGCCGTCGGTGGGGATGCTTTTGGAGGAATGTCTATGAATGAAGCGCTGCAAAAGGTAATCCGGTCTGTCCGTCCGTTGGATCAGGCGGCAATGGAGGAAGCCGGCATTCGTCAGGGAGAACTGGCGAAGCCTCCCGGAAGTCTGGGACGGCTGGAGGAGCTGTCCATCCAGTTGGCGGGGATCACCGGAAAGGTCTTCAACCAAATCGAAAAAAAGCATCTTATGGTATTTGCTGCGGATAACGGCGTGACGGAGGAGGGGGTTTCCAGCGCTCCTCAGTCGGTCACACTGCAGCAGACTGTAAATCTGACCCGGGCGAAAACCGGCGCCAGTGTTCTGGCAAAGCATTTTGGCTGCGAAGTGTCTGTCTGGGATGTGGGGATTAACGGGGATGTTCGGGAACCTGCCGTGCGAAACCGTAAGATCGCCCGCGGCACCCGAAATATTGCCAAAGGCGCCGCAATGACCCGGGAGCAAGCCCTTCAAGCCCTCTTGACCGGCGTGGAGGCGGCAAGTTCCACCCCGGCGGATGTTCTTGGCATTGGTGAAATGGGCATTGGAAATACCACCACATCCTCCGCGGTTCTGGCGGTTTTGCTGGATGTTCCGGTGGAAGCGGTAACAGGCCGCGGAGGCGGCATTACCGATTCCGCCTTCCAAAAGAAAAAGGAAGTCATTCGTCAGGCCATTGCCGTCAATCAGCCCAATCGGGAGGATGTTGTGGACGTATTGTCAAAGGTGGGGGGATTCGATCTGGCTGCCATGTGCGGCGCCTTCCTGGGAGCTGCGGTTTCCCGCCGCCCGGTGGTGATCGACGGATTGATCTCCGCGGCTGCCGCGCTGTGTGCGGTGCGGCTGTGCCCGTTGGTGCGGGAATATCTGATCCCCAGCCACGCATCCTACGAGATTGGATACCGCCTGGCAATGGAGGCAATGCGGCTGAAACCCATTTTTCATCTGGATATGCGGCTGGGAGAGGGCAGCGGATGCCCGCTGGCCTTTGAGGTACTCAGCGGCGCCTGCGCGGTGCTCCGTCAAATGGCGACCTTTGACCAGGCGGGAATTGACGATGGCTACCTGGATCCCATTCGTCAGGGAGATCAGTTTACAGTGGAGGAAGGCTTATGATCTGCTTCATTTCCGGCGGCGCGAAAAACGGAAAGTCCACCTTGGCGCAGAATCTGACAGCGGCGCTGGCCGGCGGGGGAAAGCGGTATTATATTGCGACCATGATCCCGGTGGACGAAGAAGACCGGGAGCGGATCCGCCGGCATATTGCCGATCGGGACGGCATGGGATTTGAGACCATCGAATGCGGCCGCGGTATTTTGAACTGTCTGGATCAGGCGGATCCTGAAGGCGCCTTTCTTCTGGACAGCGCTACGGCGCTGCTGATGAATGAACTGTTTCCGCTGGAAAAAAACTATGAAATGGATCTGGATGCGGCGCAGCGGTGCCGGGAGGAACTGGTGCGCTTTGCACGGTCTGTCCGGCATGCGGTGATCGTCAGTGACTATATCTACTCCGACGCGGTTCGGTATGATGCGATCACAGAGCAATACCGCCGGAGTTTGGCGCGGATCGACCGGGCGCTGGCAGAGGAAAGCGATGTGGTGGTGGAGGTAGCCGCCGGGCAGCGGATCCTGCATAAGGGGGCGCTTCCGCTATGAAAACCTATCTTCATGCCTTTGCCATGTGCCAAAGTATGTTTTGTTCCATTCCCTGTCCCTGGAAGCTGTGGGATGAAGAGGCCAGAGATAAAATGCTTTTGGCGCTGCCCTGGGTGGGACTGGAGATTGGCGTGCTTTGGCTCGCCCTGGCGTTTGTGATAGAACGCCTTGGCCTTCCCAAACCGGTGGAAGGACTTCTCCTTTGCGCCTATCCCTACTGGATCACCGGAGGGATCCATCTGGACGGCTTTATGGATGTTTCAGACGCGGTCGGCTCCTGCCGACCTCTGGAGCGCAGAAGGGAGATTCTGAAAGATGCACATGTGGGCTCTTTCGCGGTAATCGGGCTGGTTTTGGTGATCCTCAGCCAGTACGTTCTGTTTCTTTCCGCTGGGGAAGGGAAAGCCCTGTTGATCTTCCTGCCGGCTGTCAGCCGGTGCTGCTCGGCTTTGGCCATTACGGGGTTAAAGCCCATGGCCTCCAGCCAATATGCCGGTCAGACAGGATCCAACGCGCGGCTATGGGCTCTTTTGCTCACGCTTTTGGCATTCCTGGCTGTGGGCGCGGCGTTTCTGGGAAAAACCGCCTGGGCACTGGCGGGCTGTGTGATCGGCTATGGCTTGGCACTGGGCAGGGGATATCGCTCTCTGGAGGGAATGAACGGAGACATAGCCGGATATGCTTTGACCCTGGGTGAGCTTGCGGGCATTGGGGTATACGCACTGTTATAAGGAGGACGGCATGATTTTGATCATCGGCGGCGCTTATCAGGGAAAACTGGATTTCGCGAAGGCCAATTTTGGAATCCGGGAGGATCAGATTTGTGACTGCGGCAGGGATCCGGCGGACTTTTCCAAAAAATGCCTGTGGCATGTGGAGCAGCTCTGCCTGGAATGTGTTCAGAAGGGGATCGAACCCAGGGACTATTTTCTTGCGCGCAGAAGCCAGTGGCAGAACAGCGTACTGATCTGCCGGGATATTTTCTGCGGTGTGGTTCCTGTGGACGATACCTGCCGGGAATGGCGCCAGGCCACGGCCAGGCTGTGTCAATACCTGTCCGCAGAGGCGGATCAGGTAAGCCGGATCTTTTGCGGATTGGAGCAGCGGCTGAAATGAACCTGTATCTGATCCGCCATGGGAAAACCTATGCCAACGAGGCGCACCTGTACTGCGGCAGCACGGATCTGCCCCTGACGCCCCAGGGCATAGAAGAACTGAAGCAGCTCCGTTATGAAATCTCCCAGGCAGCCTATCTGACCAGCGGGATGCTGCGGACGGAACAGACCCTGGAAGTATTGTTTGGGGACGTGCCCCATAAAGCGGAGCCCCGGTTCCGGGAAGTGGACTTCGGCTGTTTTGAGATGAAGCGCTATGAGCAGCTGAAAGATGACCCGGCTTATCAGAACTGGCTCCGGGGGGATAACGAACAGAATGTTCCCCCCGGGGGAGAGAGCGGAAGCCGGATGCGCAGCCGGGTGCTGGAAGCCCTGGAGGAGGTGTCAGGCAGGGAAAAGGACGTTGTGATCATAACCCACGGCGGGGTTATTGCGGTGATTATGGAGCACCTGTTTCCCTGGGAGGGGAAGAACCGCTACCAATGGCAGCCGGAAACCGGCCGGGGATATGTAATATCCGGCGGAGGGTATCGGCCCATTCCGGAAAAATAGCAGGCGCAAGACCGGTTTGGTCTTGCGCCTGTTGGCATGTGGATTACTCAGCAAACAGCTGGGTGGACAGATACCGGTCTCCGGTATCCGGCAGGAGGACGACAATGGTTTTGCCCTGGTTTTCCGGCAGCCTGGCCTGCTCAATAGCCGCCCAGAGCGCCGCGCCGGAGGAAATGCCGGCCAGAATCCCTTCGGTTCTGCCCAGCATACGGCCGGCGGCAAAAGCGTTCTCATCGGTGACGGGGATCACCTGATCATAAACGGAAGTGTCCAGAACCTCCGGCACGAACCCCGCGCCAATGCCCTGCAGACCGTGGGGGCCGGCCTTGCCGCCGCTGAGGACGCAGGAGGAGGCCGGCTCCACCGCGACGATTTTTACATTGGGGTTACGCTCTTTCAGATACCGGCCTGTGCCGGTGATGGTGCCGCCGGTGCCTACACCGGCCACAAACAGATCGATCTGGCCGTCGGTATCCCGCCAAATTTCGGGACCGGTGGTAAGATAGTGGGCCTTGGCATTGGCGGGATTTGTAAATTGGCCGGGGATAAAGCTCCCGGGAATCTGCGCGGCCAGCGCTTCTGCTTTGGCAATGGCGCCGCTCATGCCTTTGGCGCCCTCGCTGAGCACCAGCTCCGCGCCGAAGGCTGTCATCAAAATCCGCCGCTCCATACTCATGGTATCCGGCATAACAATGATCGCCCTATAGCCTCTGGATGCTGCCACAGCGGCCAGGCCGATGCCTGTATTTCCGGAGGTAGGCTCGATGATCACACTGCCTTCTTTCAGCAGGCCCTTGGCTTCCGCGTCGTCCAGCATGGCTTTGGCCACCCTGTCCTTGGCGGAACCCGCGGGGTTAAAGGATTCCAGCTTGGCAAGGAGCCTGGCGTTCAGACCGTAGCTGCGTTCCACATGGCAAAGCTCCAGCAGCGGCGTATTGCCGATCAGCTGCTCTGCAGAGGTATAGATTTTGGACATGATTTCTTCCTCCAGCTTCTCAGGATGTTCAAATTATAGTCCCGGAAGAACAGGTTTGTCAATAGGCGGCCGATGCCAGATTGTTCAGAAAATGGAAGCAGGGTGAAAAGAGGGAGCGGCAGCCGGAGAACCTCTGAATCAATCCCCATGGGATACGATCACGCCACGAACCACGAAAGCAGTTTGCCCATGGGGATTTATATGCATCCGCATCGGTTGCCCCGCAAGGGGCGAGATGCGGGCATTTATTCGAAGTTTTACTATGAATGCGGAGCTTTCATAGTAAAGGCAAGGGATTTGCAGTCTGATGGCTTCGACGGAAAAACACCTTTACATCCTTGAGGAAACATGATAGGATAAAAGAAAAAAAGGAGTGGTTTTCATGACGGAACAGGAACGGAAATACTATGAAAAGCGAGGCCGGGTCTTGGTGAAAAACCTGAAAAGCCGCCATTTTGATGCCTATTTCTGCCCGGATCGGGAGACTGCCCTGCAAAAGGCGCTGGAACTGATTCCCCAGGGAGCCTCAGTAGGCTGGGGTGGCGCGCTGTCCGCCCAGCAGATCGGCCTCATGGACGCGGTCAAAGCCGGGAATTACCGCGCCATTGACCGGGACAGCGCCGCATCTGCGGAACAGCGGGAAGCGCTTGTTCGGGAAACCATTTTTTCGGACGTGTTTATCACCGGCGCCAACGCCCTGAGCCTGGACGGCCAGATGGTCAATATCGACGGAACGGGCAACCGCCTGGCGGCAATCAATTTCGGTCCCAAAAAGGTGCTGGTAATCGCCGGTATGAACAAGGTCGCGGACTCTCTGGAGGCGGCGGTGCAGCGGGCCAGAACGGTGGCCGCGCCGATGAACAAAATGCGTTTCCCCAACCAGACCCCCTGCGAAGTGACCGGCACCTGTGCCGACTGCAAAGGGGAGACGTGTATCTGCAACCAGATTCTGATTACCCGCCACTGCCGCCCGGTGGGACGGATTCAGTTCATTCTGGTAGGGGAGCCCCTGGGCTTCTGATTTGAAAGCCTGCCTCGGTTCAAGAAAACACTTGCCGCAGCGTGCGGAATGTGGTATAGTTTGAACCATCGCAAGGGATTCCCTGTTTGCCGGGTTTCCAAATTTCAGAATAAGGATGGTTCAGAATGGGGAAGCTCCGCCAGCTGTTCAGAAAATACTACGACCTCATTTCCTACCTGTTTTTCGGGGTGCTGACCACTGCGGTCAATTACCTGGTGTATTTGCCCCTGTACAACCTGGCAGGGATCTCCGCTTCGGTAAGCAATATGATCTCCTGGGTGGTGGCTGTGGCCTTCGCCTATCTGACGAACAAGCCCTTTGTTTTCAAAAGCCACGACTGGTCAGCCAAGACGGTGATCCCGGAGCTTACCAAATTTGTCAGCTGCCGGATTGCCTCCGGCCTGATGGAAACGGTGATTTTGCTGGTGACGGTGGATACCCTCCACTGGAACGGCAATCTCTGGAAGCTGGTCACAAGCGTTCTGGTAGTGGTGCTCAACTATGTAGCCAGCAAGCTGGTGGTCTTTAAAAAGTAACATTCCTGACGAGCAGCGCCCGGGTATCCGGGCGCTGCTTTTATCACTGGTGGCTCATCCGATACAGCCGCCGCCACAGCAGGGCCGTGGAAGCCAGCAGAAGGAAAAGGGAAGGAATGTACTGCGCCCAGTGCATGGCACGGGAACCGAGCACATCTTGAAAATCAAATCCCGCGGCAATCAGCACAGCTCCTGCCAGCCCTGCGAAGACAATGCCAAGGCCAATCAAAAGTTCCCTTCTTTTCCATTTCCCAAGGAAATGCCCGCAGGTAAAGGAAACGGCCGCCGCGGCCAGGCTGAGGACAAACAGCAGAAGATACTGCTCGGCAATGTGGGAACGATCACCGTAATGGTATTCATCCTGATACACGCCGTCTCCGCCGCCCCACAGAAGGGTCTCAGGTGTTCCGTCCGGGGACAGATACCAAAGATCGTAGCTGTGCTCCGAAGGCGTCAGATCTCCAAACATTTCCTGCTCTGTTTTCGACAGTTGGGAAGCGTTGCTTATGTAGCTCAGGTAGAACCTGCCCTGGTCGGTTAGAAAACAGTACGCGGCATAGATATTGTAAAATCTGTCCCAATCCTTTTGGGTCACTTCCGACAATTGGTAGAGGTTTTTGATATAGGCTTCCAATTCCTCCTGGGTCAGGTCTTCCAGCTCCTTGTCCCGCTGTCTGTCCTGAAGCCAGTCATACCGGGAGGTATAGGCATAGATGCAGGAATCATTGGGGGTCGTGTCATAGCTGCCCTTGCCTGTTGTATGGCCGGCATAGTCGATGGCCAAAGCGCCGTCTTCCCGCAGCTCCACCGACTCGATGGCCTCCTCCGCACTGAGGTAGTAGGGGGTCACAAGAAAAACCGCTGTGGACCAGATGAGACTGGCTATGGTCATGACCACACAAAGAACGGTGAGGAGTTTCCTCTTTTGAATGGATTTGCCGATCCGCTCCAGAGAGTTGGTATCGGTATCCAAAGGGAGCTTCTGCTGCTTTTTCAGCATCCCCAGCTCCTTGGCGCAGCGGTCGCAGCCGCATAGATGCTCGTCCACCATTTTCCTGGTGGCATCACTGACCATGTCCTCGACATAGAGAGGCAGCACATCGTGAATGATATCGCAAGAAATATCCATTGTCATTCCTCCATTTGTTCCTGGATTTTTTGTCTTGCCCGGTGATAGGTTACACAGGCCCAGTTTGCTGTCCGGCCAAAGATCCCGCCAATGTCTCCAAAGGAGAGCTGGCCGAATACCCGCAGAGAAAAGACCTCCTTATACGGTTCCGGCAGGTCGTGAAGCACCCGGTGGATGGCCAGCGCCTGGGTCTTGTCCACCAGCCGATCCTCCAGGGTTTTCCGGGGATCCGGAACCTGAATTTGATCAATGTCCTCTGCGGGTCTGGATTTTCGCAGATGGGACAGATAGCAGTTTCGCCCAATGGCGCACAGCCAGGTTCGGATATCACAGTCGCCCCGGAACGTCTTTAACGTCTTCAGCGCCTGAAAAAAGACCTGTTCCGTCAATTCCTCAGCCAGCAGCGGATCCTTGCAGATGGCTCGTAAGTACAGTTCCACCTCCCGGAAATAGTCTCGGTATATCTGTTCAAAATCTGTATCTGTCACGGATTCACCTCCTACACCTGTTAGACGGAGCAACGGGAGAAATCTTACAAATTATGGAGAAAAATTTTTGTCTGTTCCGGGAGAAGCGTCTGCAGCTCCGGGAAGAAACTTTTTCTCAGGATAGCACAGACAGAAAACGCTGTCAACGGAAAGGGAACGGCAGTTTTCCGGGCCGTCCTGGAAAAATTTCCGAATGTCATGCAACCGCTGGAGATTTTTGGCGAAGAGATAAGTGAAGGCCTTTCAACAGAAAACATAGGAGGTGTTTCCATGGATGACCAAGGAATTGTGGAGCTGTACTGGAAGCGGTCTGAGCGGGCAATTTCTGAGACCGACGCCAAATACGGCGGTTATTGCTACCATATTGCCTACAATATTCTGGCAAACAAGGAAGACGCGGAGGAAAGCGTCAGCGATACATATCTGGCGGCCTGGCACAAGATGCCGCCGCAGCGCCTCCCAGGCCGTGCCTTTTCAGGGAACCGCATTGGGATTCGTCCGCTTTTTGAGCAATCCCTTTACCCAGATAAAATCTGCTTTCCCAGTTACCTGGAATAAGCAAAGAAGACTTCCCAGCATCAGAATGTAGGCGGCGGCCTGATATGCGTGCCTGGTCAGAAGAGAAGCCCCCTGAATGG
>CALXDT010000157.1 GCA_944387125.1 uncultured Oscillospiraceae bacterium
CTCAAAACCGTAACCGGGGTAGCGCTGGGCCAGCTTCAGCATCACATCGTCCCGGGCTACTTTCGCAAGCACCGAGGCCGCCGCGATGCTGGCGCTGCGGCTGTCGCCTTTGATCACCGTCTGAACCGGCAGGCCGAAATCCTTCGCCCGGTTCCCGTCGATCAGCACCAGCTCCGGCTTCACATCCAGCTGAGCCAGCGCCCGTTCCATGGCCAGGAAGGTGGCCTGAAGGATATTGATCTGGTCAATCTCCTGCTCCGATGCAAAGCCGATGCCCCAGGCAATGGCCTGTTCCTGAATCATGGGGAACAATTCCCTGCGTTTTTTATCTGTGAGCTTTTTGCTGTCATTCAGTCCGGGCAGTTCCAGGTGCCTGGGCAAAATCACCGCCGCGGCGCACACCGGTCCGGCCAAAGGGCCTCTGCCCGCTTCATCCACACCGCAGACACAGCCGATTCCCTGACAAAAATAACTGTCTTCCAATTCCCATAAATTGATCTGGCTCATTCTGCCGCCTCCGGTAATTCCAAAGTAAAGGCTCCCAGCTTGCCGCTGCGGAATTCATCCAGCAGCACCTTCGCCATGCGCTCGGTGTTCACTTCTCCGCCGCTGATCAAAAAGCCCCGCTTTCTGCCGGCCAATTCCAGCAGCTCCCATCCCGGCGTCTCCGGCGGCGCCTGAACCTGGTACCGCTGGGTCAGCGTCTGGGAATAGCGCCGGTTCAGCAGCTCCATCAGCCGCCCCGCCAGCTCTTCCAGATCCATAATTCCTTCCTTCACCGCGCCGGTGTAGGCCAGCATCAGCCCCACCTGGGGATCTTCAAATTTCGGCCACAAAATGCCGGGCGTATCCAGTAGCAACAGCGCAGAATCCACCGTCACCCACTGCTTGCCCCGGGTGACGCCGGGGCGGTTCTCCGCTTTGGCTCCCTTCCGGCGGGAAATCTGGTTGATCAGGGTGGACTTTCCCACATTGGGAATCCCCACCACCATCACCCGCAAAGGGCGACTCATCCCCCGCGCGGCGTCCCTGGCCAGCTTTTCGGCGCAGGCAGCCCGCGCCGCGGGAGCAAACCCGGAAATTCCCTTTCTGGTTTTGCAGTCGGTGGCAATGACGGTCATGCCCTGTTTGCGGAAATAGGCAGTCCAAAGCTTTGTCCCTTCCGGATCTGCCAGATCCATCCGGTTAAGCACCAGGATCCGGGGCTTACTGGCACAAATGGCGTCAATGTCCGGATTCCGGCTGGACAAGGGGATCCGGGCGTCCACGATCTCGCAAACCGCGTCCACCTGCTTCAGATCCGCCTCGATCTGCCGGCGGGTTTTGGTCATGTGTCCGGGATACCATTGAATATTCATCTGATCCTGCTGATTCATTCCACGACCCCCACTCTGTCAAAGTCCCGGGGGAAACTATCCTCATGTGTACCCGGAAATACCAGGAACAGGGCTTTGCCCAGAACTTCCCGCCGGTCGATCTGTCCGATCTCCGGATCCCGGCTGTCCTTGGATACCGCCCGGTTATCACCCATGACAAAGATGCACCCCGGCGCCACGGTCACGGGAAACGTCATCCCCTCAGACCGGGTGGTCAGATTGTGGATGTAATCCTCCTGCAATTCCACCCCATCCACATAGACGATGCCGTTTTCAAAATCGATATCCACGGTTTGGCCTTCCGTGGCAATAACCCGCTTGACAATGGGGGCGCCATCGTCAAAGCTCTTTTTGCTGATGACCACCACATCCCCCTGCTGGGGATCGTGGTAAAAGGTATTGCTCAGCAGCAGCAGATAGTCCCCATCCCACAGTGTGGAAAACATGGAGCTGCCGGAAACGACGATCACCCGGAACATCAGCAGGAAAAGAAGCAGGATGATCACAAGCATATACATTAAATCGTGCAAATAGAGCATCACGCTCTTTTTCCAATCCGGCGCGGGATCGGTCTTCTTTGGATTTTCCTGATTTGGTGCCATAGCGGGCGCCTCCTGTACACGGCCGCCGGGGCCGGTTAATGGTAAACCTGTCAAAATATAGGTGGTCTTTCCCTTGAGTATACCACACAGATACCAGGTTTTCCAGAACAAAATATGAATTTACCACAGGGAATAAAAAAAGAGGGCCCGGCCCTCTTTCTTTATGCAGTTTGGAATCGGGAAGGAATTACACCTTCTCCTTGACCTTGGCAGCCTTGCCGAAGCGGTCACGCAGATAGTACAGCTTCGCCCGGCGAACCTTACCCTTACGAATAGTCTCGATCATCGCCACGTTGGGGGAATGCAGAGGGAAAACCTTCTCGCAGCCGACGCCGTAGGAGATCCGGCGAACGGTGATGGTCTCGCCGATGCCGCCGTGCTTGCGGGCGATGACGGTGCCTTCAAACACCTGGATACGCTCACGGGAGCCTTCCTTGATGCGCACGTGCACACGAACGGTGTCGCCCACCCGAACCTCGGGCAGCTCTTCCTTCATGTACTGGCTGTTCAGAGCCTTTACCAAATCCATGTTTCTGTCCTCCTTAAATATTAGGCGTTCATGCCGGCACATCTGCCGCAGAGGACGCACCTTGATTTCAGACCGATTCATTTTACCACAGGGTTTAGATAAAATCAAGTGCTTTTTTCTGTTTTTTCAAAAAGATCCCTTGCTTTACAGCACCGCCGCGGACACCCGGGAGATCCCCAATTCCTTCATATACGCCGCGGCAGCGGCCGTGATCCGCTCTCCGGGGATGGCCAGCGGGATGGCCGGGGGACAGCTGACCGCACAGGCGCCGCAGATCCGTCCAACGCTTTCCTCCACCGGAATCCACTGCTGAGGCAAGAGCATCCCCTGACGCAGGGAGATCACCCGCTCCCCCGGTTCCGGGAGAGGATGCGCCCCGCGCCCTTGGACAGCCGGATAATTCCCCAAAGCATCCTTCACCAGCTGATAGTCCCGGGATCCGTTACAGGGGCTGAACATCAAAACCACATGATCCGCGTCCGCATATTCCGGTTCTGCCCCCCGCTGCCGCAGCAGGGCCGCCACCGATTCCCCGTCCGCGCCGATGGCGGCGCAGTCCAGTGTCAGCTTCCAAGGCTCCGACGACCGGTTGGGGAACGGGAGGCTTTTCCCAAGGGCCGCCACAGCGGAAGCCGTCTCCGCTGCCCCAGCAGGCAAGGTCTCTTCCAGCAGGCGGTTGCAGAAATCCAGAGATTGGAGAATCAGATAACTAGGGCTGGAGCTGCCGTAGATCCCCGCCGCCGTCCGGACCGTTTCCGGCTCCCAGTCTCCCCTGCCCAAATGCACATATGCCCCGCCGGTAAGCACCGGAAGGGTTTTATGGGCAGAATCGCAGCACAGATCCGCCCCCTGCTCCATGGGATGCCTCCCGGGAAACAAGGTCAAATAGGCGCCGTGGGCATTGTCCACCAGCAGCGGAAGGCCGTATCTGTGGGCAACCTCCGCCAGCGCCCCAATATCCAGCATCTCCCCCAAATAGTCCGGGCTGGTAAGGTATACAGCGCACAGAGGCCGCTGCGCTTGCCGGATGCTCTGCTCCAGCAGCCGGGGAGAAATGGGACAGGCGCAAAGGCTGCTGCCCGCCGGCTGCATCCAAATTGGCTCCAGATCCAGCAGTGCGCAGCTGTGCAGGAAGGCTTTGTGGGCATTCCTGCCCGCCAGAATCCCATTGCCCGGGCGCCTTTGGGCTGCCAGATGCACCATGGTCTTTATCCCCTGGGAGCTTCCGCCGGTGAGATAAAAGGTGTGCCGGGAATGGAACAGCCGGGCGGCGTTTCGTTCGCTTTCCAGCAGGATCCCTTCCGGGCAGGACAGGTCATCCGCACCGGAAATCTCCGTAATATCCCAGGCCTCGGCGCCGAGAATGGATCTTCCTTTATGCCCCGGCATATGCAGCCGGGCACCGTCCCGGCGGGCATATGCCCGGACAAAATCAACCACCGGCGTTTCCATGGGCATCCAGGCTCATCGCCGCCTGGAGCATAATGGCGCACTCCATCCGCTTCTTAAACAGCTCACAGCCATACCGGTATACCCCGTTGATGGAACCGGAGGCATGGTAGCTGTTGGCGGCGCAGCCGCCGGAGCAGTAGAGCTTTGCCCAGCAGGTTCTGCATTCTTCCCGGGTATAGGCATTGCAGCCCCGGAACTGCTCCTGCATTTCCAGGTTGGTCACACCGTCCCAGATATTCCCCAGGGAATATTTGGGATCCCCCACAAACTGGTGGCAGGGGAACAGCTCTCCCCAGGGAGTCACTGCCATATACTCCGTTCCGCTGCCGCAGCCGGAAATCCGCTTATAAATGCAGGGGCCGTTTTTCAGATCCAGCATATAGTGATAGAAGGTAAAGGGACGCCCCTCCCGGCTGCGCTTCAGCATCTCCCGCGCCAGGATCTCGTACTGCTCAAAAAGCACCGGCAGATCTTCCTCCGTCAGGGCGCTGGGGCTGTCCGGAGCGCAGACCACAGGCTCCATGGACAGCTCCGTAAACCCCAGATCCGCCATGTGGAAAATATCTTCGGTAAAGTCCGTATTGAAATGGGTAAAGGTGCCCCGGATGTAGTAGCTCTTATTCCCCCGGGCTTTGACAAACTTCTGAAACTTGGGCACGATGGTATCGTAGCTGCCCTTTCCGGCCATATCCACCCGGAACCGGTCGTTGACTTCCTTCCGGCCGTCCAGGGACAGCACCACATTGTCCATCTCCCGGTTGCAGAAGTCAATGACCTCATCATCAATCAATACGCCGTTGGTAGTCAGGGTGAAGCGGAAGTGCTTCCCCGCGGACGCTTCCACGCTGCGGCCGTAGGCCACCAGATCCTTGACCACCTGCCAATTGACCAGGGGCTCCCCGCCGAAAAAATCCACTTCCAAATTGTGCCGGGAGCCGGAATTGGCCACCAGGAAATCCAGCGCCTGCTTGCCCACCGCAAAGGACATCAGCGCCCGATCCCCCTGATACTTTCCCTGCCCCGCAAAGCAGTAGCTGCAGGACAGGTTGCAGCTGTGCGCCACATGGAGGCACAGCGCCTTCACCACACGGCTTCTTTCTTTATATGTACCCGCCATGTCCTGATAGGTATCGGGGGTAAACAGCTTGTGCCGCGCTTCCAGCGCGCGAATGTCCTCCAGGCACTGCTCCGCCTCCGACGCCATGACCTGAGGATACCTTTCCACAATGGTCTTTACGATCTGTTCCGGGGTATGGGTCTTGTACATGCCAATCATGTCATAAGCCACTTCATCCACCAGGTGTACCGCGCCGCTGCAGGTATCCAGCACAATGTTATAGCCGTCCAGCTTGTATTGATGCATCATAACTCTTAAATCTCCCAAATCGCAGAAAAACGGGGCCGTTGCCCTGCGGCAACAGCCCCCTTTCACCGGCGCTTACTTTTCTTCGCTCTTGTTCTCACAGGGCTGGTTGGCCACACCGCAGCTGGTCTTGCAGGCACTCTGGCAGGAGGTCTGGCACTCGCCGCAGCCGCCGTTGCAGGCGCTCTGACACAGGTCTCTGGTCTCGATGGTGATGATTCTTTCCATAATCGTACACTCCATTTCTAAAGCTAATGTATTTGGTTTCCTTCGGGTATATTATACGTTACCCGGCATCATAATGCAAGGGATATTTAAGGAACCTCTGAATAAATCGGCGGCGGACTTCCGGATTCTTTGCCCCATCTGTGCCGCAAGGCGGTGTCTTCCTGATTCAATCAAGAAATCCGATCAAAAGCGGAAATTCATACAGGATTCCGCCCTTTTTTCACCTTCCGCCAGAGGGAACTCTCCCGGCGTCCCCGCTTGCCAATTTCATCCGCGTTTCCCAAAAAGAAGCATATCCCCGGAAAAACCGCAAAAACGCGGTACGAAAGAAGCTGGAGCAAGGAAAACCTTACTCCAGCTTGGTCGGAGTGTCGGGATTCGAACCCGAGGCCTCTTGGACCCGAACCAAGCGCGATACCAAGCTTCGCCACACCCCGAAATCTTTGATATTATACCGGATATCCCCCGGATTGTCAACCAGATTTTTTGACCTGCACCACTTTTTCCCATTCGGGCACCTAAGTGGGCGTGAATCAGTCGTTATCACGACTGATTCAGCAGATATTGCCATAAGGCGCCGCGAATCGCGGCGCCTCGTGGTAACATGCGCAATCGAATCTGCTCTGCCCAAAGGCAGGCGGAGCGGATTACCGATTGGTTTCTTCCTGTCGGGGCAGGCGCATATTTGCCTGCCCCCCAGTCCCCGGTTCAGATGATGGCGCAAAGGCCATTCTCCGCGGGGATGCGCCGGAGCGCATCCTCCATTTGCTCTTTCAGCGCATCGACACAACTGTCCATCAGCGCTTCGCCTGTGCAGTCCCGGGGCAGTCCCTCTGCTGTCTGGAGAACCTGCTCCCGGATCGCGTCCAGCTGTTCCTTCAGCGTCTGGCTCACCTGATCCAGATCCGCCAGTTGAGCCTCCGGATACGCACCCCGGGCGGCTTCTTCAAATCCCGGATACGCGCCGATGACGAACTGCTCTACAGTGAGCACTCCCACTTCCCGGCGCAGCAGCTCCAGAACCTCCTGCCAGAAGACTTCATCCGTCTCCCGGCTGCCCAGGAACATCGCCAGCAGTACCAGATTGCCCTCAGAATCCAGCGTCAGCAGCAAGTACAGAGCCTTTTCTTCACCGTCCGCCACCACGTCCACCTTCAGAACGAAGATTTCCTCACAATGGGCGTACGGACTGAGATATCTTCCGGCTTCCGCCTCCGGCGGCCGATACAGATTCAGATAGTGCAGGACATCCAAACCGCCCGTGATCTGAACGCTGCCGTCCGCCCAGAAGACGAAGGGATCCTCAACGGTTCCCACATTGCCCCCTGCGTTGACGATGATGTCGTGGGTGGTATTGTTGCTGCCGGTGACGTTGCCGCTGGTATCCACATTCAGGCTGCCGGAGGTGGTGTCGCTGATCTCCAACTCGCCGGAATGGTTGCAGATATAGATCTGGCCGCCATTTCCATGGATTCCTTCTGTAGCCGTCTCCAAAGGCTGTTCCTTGGTGCCGATATTGCCGTTTGCGTGGATCGTCGTGTCCTTCGCCGTAATGTTCGGCGTGTGGGCTTCGGATCCTGCGGAATCCTTTCCGGTCACATTGCCGTCAGCGATCAGAAGCAATGCATCGCCGGTGTGGATGCTGCCGATCACCAGATCCCCCGCATTGTCCGCCGCAAAGTCATCCACTGCCACGCCGGAGAGTTCCTTCACATCCAGATCCATCGGATTGTCCTTGGTGCCGACACTTCCGCCGGCGGTCAGCACCAGGTCTTCCGCCTGGATGAGGCCGGTGTCGGTGTCCGCAAGGCTGCCGGTGGCACTGATTCCCGCGGAACCGGACGTCTGGATTTGGTCAACAGTCAGATCACCAAATCCGGCAATGTGCACACCATCAGGCGCTTCCGCACGGATGCTTCCCCCGACTGCCACAGCCAGCGGATGCTCCGGCTTACCAATGGCGCCGCCGCTTGTCAGATTCAGATCGCCCGCTGTTGTTACCGTGGGATCCTGCACGAGATTCCGGAAGGCTTCCAGCGCCGCCTGCTTCTCCTGCTCCGCCTGCTCCCAGGTATGCAAAGCATTTTCCTTTGCCTCCTGAGCCGCCTGGTTCACATCCTCGGCTTCCGATACGGCTTCTTCACTCAGCTTCAGCGCTTCCCGGGCTTCCTCCAGAGCCGCCTGGAGCTTTCTCTTTTGGCTCTCGGTTTCCGCGCTTGCCAGCTGCTGCAGCAGATTATCCACTGCCTGCTGCTTCTTCTCTTCCTCAGCCACTGCCTGTTCCAGAACATAGGCTGTACGATCGGCTTCCGCGTTCTTGTCAGCCAGCTCCGCGCGTGCCTTGGCTTCTTTCTCCGCGGTCTGCTTCCAGACATCCACAGCTTGCTGATAGGTCTTGCCCGTTTCCCCCGCTTCCAGAATGCTGCCCGGAGCGGAAAGACTCAGGCTGCCCTGCCCGGTCACTGCCTTGTCAAGGATCAGATCTCCGGAAATTTCCCGGATGTCCGCACTGTCCGCGTTCACCGTCAGAGTGCCGCCATTTCCGGTGTTGATGTACAGCGGCACTGCTTCGGTGCCCGCTGTCCCCTGGGCATCGACAGAGATACTCCGGCCGATGATGCAGGCTGCCTGCCCATGGCTGTCCACGGGGATCAGGCTGCCGTCGGCATGGATTGTCACATCTCCGTCGCCCCGGATCACGCCAATCTCCAAATCCTGGCCGTTGGTGTTGCTCAGGGTAATATCTCCCGCCTCGCCGGCCGTAGCCACGGCATTGGCATTGACCTGACCGTTCTCGCTGTTGGCAATCAGGATCAGATCGCCCGTCTCGGAAACGTTGATATCGCCCTTGGCATTTACAGTGAGCGTGCCGCCCACCTGGGTTTCCAGAGGCTTTTCGTAGGTTCCCACCTGCCCATCCAGCACGTCATAGCGGGCATCGCCGCGGGCGGTAATGGATCCGCTGACGCTGCCGGTCAGCTCTTCCAGATAGGCGCCGCCGTTTTCAGCCACCACTGTCAGTTCCAGAGTGGGATTGGGATCGGGATAGTCTTCCCGGATCACGTCGAAGCGGACGATCACATCCAGATACCAGTCGCCATCCTCATTCTGGCGAAGCACATATTCCTTGACTGCCAGATCCTTCCGGAAGGGCAGAACCCCCAGCTTGTCGCCGGGCTGCGCGCTGCCCAGGTCACGGATATAATCTTCGTCCAAGTACATGTCCTCGTAGACCGAGCTGATTACCAGTGGATCGTTGTCCCGCTGCTCCAGCATCAAGGGCTGTTTCTCACTGCCCACGCTGCCGTCAGCCCGGATGGTGATTTCGGTGCCCAGAATGTGGGGCGCTTCTCTGCTATCACTGTCAGGATCATAGTAAGCGTTCACATTTCCGCTGCCAGCAGCCTGATCCTGGTTTTTCACCGTGATTTCCACGCTGCCCCGCTGGGAGACGATGGAATCTACTGTCAGGCTGCCGTTGTCCTGAACAACCACAATATTGCCGTCGTTGTACAGGTTGGTCTTGCCGGTGGAGGTGCCGATATGAACCTTCAGGGTGTCCGGCATCGGATCCTGGGTGTCGTCCTCCGGTGTGGTGGATTTCTCCATAGCCTGATCGTACAGAGCCTGGATATCCTCTTCCGTCAGGAGGCTGCCCAAGTACGCGCCCATATCCTGGAAGCAGGCGCCATCTTCGTTCAGATGGGTCAGCAGCTTCGTCAAGGCCTGATGCGCCGTTTCATAGGCCATGGCGTATCCGGCGCCGGAGGCAGGGGCCTTTTCTCTCCCGTCTGCCGCCGCCTCAGGATCTTCCTGAGCCACTGTGCCGTCCGTACCGAAGATGCCATGATAAATGGTTTCCTTCTTGTCCGGCATAAGGGTCTGAATCAGGGCTTCGGCGGTATTGGCGTCCCGCAGAGCCAGTCTCGCCAGGAATTCCTCCGGCAGATAGTCCTTCAGGCCGCTGTAGGTCATCTTGCCCTCGTTCAGGAGCCGTGCCACTTCCTCACCGGTAATGGTGGAGGCGTCGTCCGCCAGGCCGTAGGCTTGCTTCTGCGCCTCGGTCAAGGCGTCGAACAGCTCTTGCAGTTTTTCGTCTGTCAGGTGCTTGCGGACTTCCTCCGGATCGGTGCGGCTACTGATCTGGCTTTCGCTGAGATTCTTGCCGGTTTGGAGCAGCTGCCGCTGATCTTCTGCGGTCAGGAGCGGATACAGGCCTTCGCTGCCCAGCAGCTCCGCCAGGAATCCGGTCGGGAGACCTTCTTCCTCGTCCTTGCCCAAGATCTCCAGGACGGCCTCCTGGTTCAGATGGCTGAGCCAGGATTCCCGATCGGCTCGTTCCATAATCCAAGCCGCCAGATCCGCCGGATCCTCCATGCCCAGCATGGCGTCCTGCAGAACCTTTTCCAGTTCCTTCAGCAAGTCGCCGTCGTGCTCGGTGGCGCCCAGCGCATCAAAGACCTTGCCCCAGAACTCGTCGATCTTGGGATTGTCCGGATGGGTCACTTTGTCCACCGTCAGAATCGGCGCATCGCCCACAGTCAGATCCTGGTAAACGGTGTCGCCGTTTTCGTCTGTACCCGCCGCCGTCTGAAGAATCAGCGCCAGGGCATCCAGGTAGGTATCTCCCACCGTGGGCAGGTGCAGGGTAACTGCTTCCGGAATGTCCACCAGGAACCAGGAATCCGGCGTGCCCAGGCTGCCGGCGGAGATGCTCAGCTTGGCATTGCTGTCCGAATCCGTGTCGGCAAACTTGATAAAGGACCGGGATCCGTACTCGCCGCAGTGGATGCCGTTCCACTTGGTAACGGTATCCGCTGCATCCAGGACGATTGCGCTGCCCTTGGCAATGATACTGTCGAGCAGAATGTCATCCCCCGCCGTCCAGGTAAGGGAACTGTCCACAGCGCCGGTGTTGTCCACCCGGATGGTGCCATCTATCGCAGTGAGGCTTACCGTGCTTCCTGCAATCTCTGCCCCCTGGTAGATGCTGATGTCCTGACCGGCCTTCCAGGTCACTGTGCTATTTTCGCGCACCGTAAGGCCAATGGGTGTGATCCAGTTGGGTCTGTTTTTGGGATCTTCCAGATACCAATCCAGGTCCTCCTTTACCAGAATGCTTCCCGCCGCCTCAAAGGTAAGGCTGCTCTTCTGTTCCACCCGAATGTTGTGGAAGAAGATGTCGCCGACCGCGGTGGCATCGGGGTTGGGAACAAATCCGGTGACAATGTTATTCTCTCTGATCTCATTTTGGTTGGTCATGGCAAGGAACTTGCCGCCGTTTGTGACCAGCAGATCATAGCCGATGATGTCGCCGTTTTCTGTGACCAGGATAACCTCCGCATCGTTGATCTCGGTGTTGGGTTTAAGAACATAATCCACCTGAGAACCGTCGGATCCGGCAGGAACGTACACATAGGAATTTGTGCTGATCACGTTTTGGCCTTCCAGATTCAGAATGTTGATTTCACCCTTGGCGCTCATGTCCAGAAGATCCTCCGGCGTACCGATGGAGCCTTTCGACTTGGCATAGATGGTGATGCCTCCCTTGGCAGCCAGAATGTCCAGATTCTCAGGTCTGCCATTCAGTCTGTCGCCGTCCAGGAGGCTGCCCTGGGGATCCCGCATGGTCAGCTTGACCTGGGCACCTTCCAGATAGGAGACCTGGTAGTTTGTTCCGGGAGCCTGCGCCTGCTTCACTTGTTCCTCGGGCGTTCCATACCAGGATACGCTTCCGTCAGAGCCTACCTGTACATAAGGCTTATCGTTCTGGTATTCCCTGTGGTAGGTGATTCCCTCAGCCTCGTAAATGAACATCAGCAGCACGACGCCATCATGGATGCCGGTGCCAGAGGTGCCTTCTACGGTTATGGCGCAGATATTGGGCAGGTGCACCCAGCTGCCGTTCTTGTACCGGTAATACTTCCCGTTGGAGCCTTTGGCCAATTCGCTGCTCAGTTTTGCCAGATGCTGCTGTCCCATCAGGGTCACAGTCTGAGTCGATTCGGAATACACCGTAGTCCGACCCTGATCAATGAGCGTCATGGTCCCATCCTCCACGCCGTATTGGAAGGTGCAGGAATTATTCGGCTTGTAGGTGACTGTACCGCTTTGGCTCACGAACAGATCATTGTGCAGTATGTAGACACTATCCCCAATTCCTTCAACAGATGTCGGCATCAGGGTAACGGTTTCACCCGGATCCAGGTGCAGGATTCCCGCCTTCTTCTCCGACCCATCGGAGTCTATTACCTGTATACTACCCTTGATTGTGTTCTTGTAAGAGTACACCAGACATTCAGAGCACAAAATGCGAACGTCCCCCAAGTCATATCCGTACACATTCTTCTGGACTGTCTCTCCGTCCGATGTGGGGACATTCATGGTGATTACGTTTTGCTCCATAGGCAGCAAAGGCCGGTACCAGATTGTCGCGCCGACACTGGTGACCTGATTGGTGGTATCATTCTGCGTGATATTCCACACAACTTTGGCGTTCAGGAACATGTCGGGGGTCGACAGCATTTTGCTCCACCAGTAATCAGCAGGGTACAGGGTATCGTTGAGGTTGTTAGGGCCGGTGATAGTGGCGGTTATGGTAGGAGTTGCATAAGTCGTCGTATCACCATTCGTTGTGGCCTGCTGGGTCACTTTCAGATTCAGATAAACGGCGGTACCCTGCTCCTTATTCCCCGCAAGAATCTGTTCGGCCGTCCAGGTGGTTGTGGTGGTCGTCGATTCCACGGTTGAACTCGCCGTGAAGCTCGGAGTCAATGTATCCCATTTCCCGGAATACACCCCGACAAGATACCCCCTTTCCAGCTTAAGCAAATAGTACGTTCCCGTGTAGTACCTATTGCCGCGGTTATCATACTGTTCCTTGCTCAGGAAATAGTAGGAGATGTTTCCGACCGCGTTCCATTTCCATCCGGTGTAGCTCAACTCCGTATACTCTTCATTGCCGTCTTTCTTTGTATAGCTGTAGACACCTACTTCCTGTCTAGACTCGACCGAACCGCAAATGATCCACGTGTTATTCTTGTATTCGACATAAAGGTCAAATCCGGTTTCTCCCGCAGTCAGAATGCCGGTGGACAGGTTCAGTCTGGTATCGCCGTATTCGTGGAAGACGATCTCTCCGTTGGAATTGAGGCTGTACAAAGTGGTATCCAGAATGTAGCCGTCTTTGGAGACCACCCGGCGAACCTTTCCATTGCTGTCCAGGTAGAGAATGGTGTCGTTGGGCAGTTCGTAGACCTGATACTTTCCGTCGGAAGTGCCGGCAAAGTACAGCGCCAGTTCCTTGTTGCTGATGGTGGTTTCTTCCAGGTTCAGCGTCTCCGTGGTATACTCGATGACGCCGGGGATAACCACATGCGCCATCTGGGAATTCGCCACATAAGCCATCCGCAGTGCCGTGGGCAGCTCCAAGTTCAGGTTGCCCGCAGTTACGATGTTCTCCAGATCCAGGGTTCCGGAAATAGGCGTCTGGTTCAAAGTGCTCGGCAGATTGTCAACGCAGGCGATCTCCGTCAGGGTCAATTCCAGCCACACGTCGCCGGTGGCGGAGACCCGGATACCGGCATCTTCTTTCTTATCCAGCACCGCCAGATAGGCTCCGAAGGGGGTTGCCTGGGAGCCGATGTTTCCGGCATTGACCACGGTGAGCTGATGCACCCAAATGACCGGGACAATTATCCCTCCCAGAACCGTGCTATTCGCGCTGAGACTTCTGGCGGTGGCAGTGTCTTCCGGACTGTTGGACTGGGTCCACTCCACATGGAGGCTTCCCCGTTCGTTGGCCACCATGCCTGTGAAGGTCACACTGCCGCTGCCTCTGGATTCCACATAGATCTCCGGTGTCGTATCCATGCTCTGGTTCAGATTGGAAGCGTTATAGCTGCCGTCGCTGCTGTAGAGCACATTGACCGTACCGCGAGCAAAGCTCTCGTTATACAGGTCGATGATGCTGAACTCCATATTCTTGTCCGTCCGGTTTGTCACCGTCAGCTCAGGAATATACTTCTGGCCGTAGATCGCATTGGTCAGCTTCGCGCTCAGTCCTACCACCGTCAATTGACCGGGCAGGGTGTTCCGGATATCGTGAATGCGGATGGTTTCGAAAATTTCCACCGAGAAGCCGGGTGCAGTGCCCACGCTGCGCCATTGGCCGTCGCCGTAGATGTCGATGGCGATACCGGCCGCCGCGTCGCCAATGTGGAACTTCACTTTGCTGTTCACGAAGGTGGAACCTTTGATTCGCAGCGCATTCTTCTCTTCCTCGTGCTCGCTGGCGATGGCTCGGCGGGTGCCTTCCGCATGGAGGTGGACGCTGCCACCGAAGTTCTTCCGATCCACCCGTACATTGGCGCCGGTGAGCACAGCGTTTTCCAGCAGCTGTACCACGGTATCGGCATCTCCGGTCACAGTAGCATAGGATTCCACCCGTCCGGCAAAGGCTGTGATCTTGGTATGCGCCTTGGCCTCCAGATGGGGACCGTTGTTGTCCGGCTCCGCATCCGCCAGGACCAGCAGATCGTCATATGCCTTCAGATGGGCGTTGTCCACCTGGACGCCGATGGTAGCGTCGAATTCGATGGTGCTTCTCGCCTCGGAGAAGTGCAGGAATCCCTTGGTGCTGGCGTAGGTGTAGGTATAGATGTCCAAATCGCTGAGCTTGGCCAATACGGTAATGTTTTTGCCGGTGATGGCTGTCTGGGAACCGCTGCCGGTGGCAATGACCACATTGGCGGAAACCGTGGTCTTGTTGGTATCCGCCCGGTGCATCGTGGCTTCGGATTCCGTATCGCCGCCCAAACCGGCGGAGCCGATGTCAGACTTGGTGGTGATGTCATAGGCCGCCACATAGGCAGCGATATCCACTTCGCCGAAGGTATTGGTGATGGAAACGCCGCTGCCCACCTGCACATCGCTGGTGGCGTTATACTTTGTCTCCGTGTTGGCCTTGCCCAATGCAACCGCGGCTCCTCTGCTGGAATCCACAAAGGTGGAGATAGAGTCCTTCGTTCCCTCGTTCCGGCTGAGCAGCCGGCCCGCGGAGGACCGTATCGCAATAGCACCAAAGTCCGAGAACATCTCCGCGCCGTCTTCCACAACGGTGGCCACCGTCCGGTTCAGGGTGTTGTAGGCCTGAATGGTTCCCGCGGTGGCAAACACCGAATTGTCCACCGCAACTGTTGACGCGTTCATTGCCGCAACGGATTCCGCAGAGATCAGGATACTGCCATAGGCCCACAGGGCGACAGCCTTCCCAACGGAAACCCGGGTGTTCTGTGTGGCTTCGTTTTTGGCATACTTTTTATTCAGGCTGGCCACTACACCGAAGCTCTCACCGTCCACTCTGGTATCCGCCGTCAGCTGATCCAGAGCCAGAACCGTGATGGTTCCGCCGGTGCTGGTGATATGGGCATTGTCGCCGATCTGAGCGATGGTGTTATAGGCGCTCCAGGTGGGCAAAATCTGGCTGTCCGCCGCTACGCCGGTGAACGTAAAGCCTTCGGTCATGCGGGCTATGGCTTCGCCCAGGTTGATGGCAGTTACGTTGACGTCCCCGCCGGCTGTGACAGAGGCGTCCTTACCGATGTAGGCCTGCACGGTCTGGGTGCCCAAAATGGCTGCCACGTTGCCGGCATCTGCGCTGATCAGCGTCACGGACTTACCGGTCATACCTTTCGCGTCCGCATCCGCATCGCTTTCTGCCTTAACGTCCACCTGCTCTCCGGCAATCAGGGTCACGCCGCTGATACCGGCCTCCACCGTATCCTGGGTCTTGGCTCGAGCCAGTGTCGCGCTGGCGGTGGCCAGCGTCACATTGGTTCCCTTCTGGACTTCGGCGACCGCCTTGGTGACGGAGCGGGAGATGACCTGCACATTCTTGCCGGCCTTGATCTTCCCTCTGCCGTAAATGGTTGCCTTGTTGATCAGTCGGGAGCTTGCCTCCGCGGAGATCACGGCGCCGCTGATCAGGTTGACTGTGACACTGCTCTTGCTGCTCCCCATGCCGGACAGCGCCCGGGCGATGGAGTCAGAATGGTTGAACTGCGAAATCACCGTCAGGTTGCTTCCCACATCCACAATGCCGTTGACATTCATGGCAGCATCCTGGGTGGTCTGCATATATGCTTCCACTCCATTGGCTCCGGCGTCGGAAATGGTCACGGATGCGCCGGGATTTGTGACGCTGCCCCGAGCCGCGGAATAGCCGTTAACCCCCACCAGCAGGTCGCCGCGGGTGGTCACATTGCCGTCGCCGCTGAGCCATGCCTTGGCTGTGGTCTGGGTGAAGGCCTTGGCCAGGTTGGCAGACACGGTGACGGCGCCTACACTGACGCCCTTGCCGCCCAGAGGACCAATGGCCGCATCCGCTTCGCTGCCATGCCCCACTGCCACGGTAAGATTCTCGGCGGAAATGTCTTTCCCGGCCTTGGTGTCGAGATAGGCCTGATAGCTGCCCTCGGCATTTGCCTCCAGCACAGCCACTGCCACATTGGCCAAACTTACGCTGGCAGCGGGGGTGTCCACCTGGACATCGGCCTTGGAGAAGGCCAGAGTGTTCACGGCGATATCGCCGGACATATCCGCGCCGGCCTGTTTCATGTAGGCCATTACGGTAGATTCCGAGCTGGCCGTGGCCACGTTGGCGGCAGCTCCCACCAGGGAGACACTTCCATAGGAGGCGCCGACCTTGGCGCTGGCTCCGGTATTGGCCGCCGCTGTGGGAACCTTAATATTCCCTTCCTGATAGGCGGGCGCATTCTCCTGTACGTTGTACAGCGCCAGGACGTTCAGTTTTCCGCCCGTCAGGCTGACGTCTTCCACGCCGGCTTCCTGGTTGGCGTTGAGCATGGCGGTAACGACATTGCTCACTACAGAAATCGCACTGCCGGAGAAGCGACCGCCCTTGACCTGGGCATTGGCCTTCACAGAACCGGTATTGATCACATCAAAATTCCCGGCTGTGATGCTGCCGCTGCCCAGAATCTTTGCCTGGGAAGAAGTGGTCACTTCCGCGTATCCCACATTCACCTTTCCGCTGGCCAGAGAAGCGCTGACGCCGCCCAGCGCCGGATTGGTGGTGGAATCCGCAATAGAAGTGTATTGGTTTGTTACTGTTACATCGCCGCTGACCGTAAGATCTCCGTTTACCTCCAGAATGGCCTGGAAATCGCCGTCGGCATAGGCATAGCCTGCCATAACGCCCACGGAATACACGCCCCCGGTAAGATTCTGGATATTCGCGGAGGCAGTAGAGTTCGCCTGATTCAGCACCAGAATATCGCCGGTCATTTGGAACCGATCCGCCTGATTACGGAGGCAGGCCATGGCATAGCTTTTGGCGTTTGCTTTGGCAATGGCCGCATTGGACGCCGTCGCAATGGCGCCTGCGGAAGCCGAGAAGATATAGGCCTGGGCAAGCTCACTCTTTTGAACCGCACAGCCTCCCAGGGGGTGCTTCGGATCCAGCGTCCCACCGAACGCATCCCAGTTCTGCTGAGAGAGCACACGCAGATTCTTTGTAATGGCGAAGCTGCTTCCGCTGTCCACCGCGGCGCTCTGAATGCTGGAGATATCCGCGTACACCACAGAAATATTGACTGTGATTCCGGCGGCGCTGGCATTGGCCAGCACGCCATAGGCGTGGGCATTGCCGTAAGCGCCGATATCCAGGGTATCCGCCTTCACGGTCCCGCCGTCGCCGATCATCTGAGCCACGTTCTCCGACTCATTCAGCGCCACCGCGAAGTTCAAAGCGGCGGCCACAGCGCCCGCGCTGCCAGTGACAACTGTAACAATGGACTCGGAGTTGTATGGTTTTTCCTCCGTTCCGGCGAAGATGCCGATGGTGCCGCCGGAAAGATCCAGGGTGACGCCGGTGGTGTTGACCTCGGCTCTGTTCACCGTTTTCAGCTGGCCAACCGCTACAGTGGCACCCACCGCAACTGCGCCGCCGGTAGCAGCACCCGTAGTCACAGTGACGTCGCCGTCGGAGTTAGCAGTGACAGTGAGGGTGTCAGCGGTGATGGTCATCTGCTTCACAGCGGCAATGCCACTGGCTCTGTTGAATCCCAGTGCCACCATACCGTTGACCGCCACACTGCCGCCGGTTACAGATACGCCCAGTATCTGAGTGCCGCTGCTGATGCTGCTGCTCACGTCCACATGTGCCGCCGTGATGGCGCCGCTGCCGGTGGAAGCGGTCTGGTTCTGCGCCAGACCCACATAGGTCTCGGCATCCATCAGATTGACGGCAATGGCCACAGAACCGTACACGGCCGCGGCTCCGCCGGTGACGGCAATGTTGAACACCTTGGCGGTGGCATCGAAATCCGTATTCACCTTGATCACGGCATTCGCCGCGTCAATGCTGACGCCCTCGGCAATATAGGTCCTGACCTGGGTCTGATTAAAGGCCAGAGCCGTGCAGGCGTTCACCGCAGTGCCGCCCAAAGCCAGAGCCGCCGCCGCAGTGGTGGCGTTGGTAGAGCCGGTACTGCGCACCTGGATGGTGCTGATGTCGGTGATCCGGGTGTCGCCGATGATGCCGCTTTCCACCTTGCCGCTGAAGTAGGTGGTACCGGCGGAAACGTTCACGCTCACTCCTCCGGCAGCGGCGCCGGTGACTACGGTGATGGGATTGCCCATATCCATGTTGGCCTGGACAGTCAGCTGCTTCGCTCCAGTCACATCTCCGGCCAGAAGGGCACGGGCTTCGCTGAACACCAGCAGCGCTGCCGCGCTGACGCCCACACCCACAGAACCGCCGGAGACGTTGAAGGAAATGAGCCGCAGAGCGGGGTTGCCGCTCAGATCGATTCCCTGTCCCTTCAGGGTATCGCCGATGCCCAGTGCGTTTTCTTTTTCGAGGGCAGCCGTATTGGACAAGGTTCCGGCGTTGGCCAGAATGTTAATGTTGCCGCCGGCATTCAGGGCAGCCCCGTCATTCACCAGAGCCTGCACGTTGGAGAAGAAGGTCGCAGCGGACAGGCCGATGCCCACGCCTGCGCTGCCGCCCAGGCTGACGCCGCCGGTGATCAGCAGCGCACTGACGCTGTCACTGGCACGGACGGTGATATTATCCACCGCTGCGATTGTGGTTCCGGCGCTGACCATGGCGGTAACCGCGTCGGACAGGCCGTCGATGGGAGAGCTTTCCGCCTTCAGACCGGTGACGCTGTCGAACTTGTCCGCCTTAGGGCCGGTGCCGTCAGAGTAGTCGGCATCCTCGCTCTGGCCGTACTCGTCGTACTTTTCCTCGCCGTGGCGCTGGCCGTCCCCTGCCAGCAACTCGTCCAGGTTCTCCTGGGGCTGGTAGCCCTGGGCCTGGGGATGGGCTGCGGAGAAGGAACCGCTGACCTGTGTCTGAGGATTCAGACTGCCGGATTGATAAATGGCATCATGCGCGTCCTGGCTCATTTTATTGCCGTTAACCACAACAGCAATGTTCACAGCCACACCGGTCGTACCGCCGCCGGCTACAGTAGTGGGAATGGCAATCACATCCCGGTTGGACGCCGCCAAAATCTGGACATCCGAGCCGGAGAGGATGTTGTATTCCCCGACAACAGCGCTGATGGTATTGAAGCCCACGCTGACCAGAGCCGTAACGCCCACTCCGGCGCTGATGGAAGCGGAGACGGTCATGGCTGCCACGATCAGGTCATAGTTATCCACCGCTTCGATGTTAATATCCCCACTGGCATAGATGCTGACCATCTCACCCGTATAGGCCTGGGTGGTGATCATCGTGACGACCACGTCCAGGGTGCCGCCTACACTGGCGGCGCCGGAACCGGAAAGGCCCAGGGCGTCGGCGGTAACAAATTCATAAGAAGTCGCTTTGACTTCCAGCTTCCCGGTGATGGGCGCACCGTCGCTGCCGATGTTCACGCCATTACCCAGCCGGGCGATGGTCTCGTTCTTAAAGTAGGTAACCACAGCCACAGCGGTCACCGCCGTGTTGCCGGATGCCGCCAAACCGCCGGCAATGTTGAACAGCTCCGAATTGGCGTTGGCAATTACGGATACGTTCCGGGCGGTGATCACGCTGCCGTCCAGATACGCATGGGTCTTGTTCTGGAAGACCAGAGTACCGACATTGCCCGCCACACCAACATTGCCGGAGGCTGCGAAGCCCACCGCCACCAGGTACACATCGTCTTTGGAGTTGGCATTGACAGACACATCTCCCTTGGCGCGGATCTGGCTGCCGACACCGACGGTAGCCTGCACAGTCTTGTCATAGACCATGACCACCACAGTCGCTCCGGCTCCGGCATTGCCGCCGACTCCGATGGAGCCTGCCAGGTTATATAGATGTGAGTCGTCGTCTGCGTCCACAGATACGTCTCCGTCGCCGCCGTCCACCGGGTTGCCCTCGGCATCAAATCCGACGGAAATGGTGACGTTCTCGCCCACCTGGGCTTTTACCGCATTCTTGAGCACCAGGGTATTGACCACGCCGACCACGGTAACCTTGCCCGAAGCGCCGCCGCTGACAGAGGCCATGAGGATGGTGTTGTCGGCATTGGCCCGGATGGTAACGCCTCTGCGCTCTTTCCGGTTGGTGGTGTGGGCATACTTGCCATGAGCGATCAGTCTGGCGTTGCTGCCGATGGTGGTGGTGACCCGGTTGCTCAGGACGCTGGTGCTGATGGTGGCACCCACAGCGTTTTCTCTGGCTCCGGCCAGACCTCCGGCCACATCATACAACCCGGTGGTGAGATTGCTGCTGATATAAATGCTGTCGTCGGCTTCCACATGGGCGTTTTCTCCCAGGGAAGTCTCAATGGTAGAATCGCTGATGATCACGGGAATGGCGCCGTTCAGGGCCAGCGTCCCGGTAGACGCACTGCCGGCAATGGTGACAATGATGACTTCAGAATTGCCGGTGGCGGAAAGGATCACGTCACAGCCTTCGGCGTTCCCTGTGGCGACCAGGGTCACATTCTTCCCTGCCAGGGCCTTGACCGTGTGCCGGAAGATGTTCACGTTCACCGTGGCGCCGGCGGCAGTCTTGGCATCGGCGCCGGCAGCAACGGATGCCGCTGCCAGAACCAAATACTGCTTAACGTCGCCGTTGGCCAGGATGGAAACCGCGCCGTTCGTGGCGGCGAGGATCGCCCCGTCCTCCACCTGGGCAATGGTTTCGGATTCGGTAAGGGTCACGCCCAACGTGGCCGCGACGCTGTTCGCCGAGGATCCGTCAGAGCCGGAGCTAACCGCCGCGGATACAGAGGCCAGAACGTTCAGCAGCTTTTCTTCGCTGTCCGCGCTGACAAGGATCTGCCCGCCGTTGATCTGAGCTCCCTCGCCCACATTGGCCAGGGTGTTGTTTTCCGTCACGATCACAGCCACGGTGCCGCCCGCCGCCGTTCCGCCGCCGCTGCCTGCCAGGGAGGTGGAGATCAGCGTTACATCGGACAGGTTATCCGATACTACGGAAACCGCTTCATTGGCCTTTACCAACGCATTTTCGGCAATCACAGCCTGAACGTCGCTGCCGGTGACGATCACATTGATGCCGCCGCCCAGGGACGCGCCGCCGGACTGACCGGCAGTACCGGTGCCCCCTCCTTCTCCACCGGAGGAAGTTCCGGTGGCTACGGATGCGGCAACGGTCACATTCAGCAGATTGCGGTGGGCAGAGGCCTTCACCAGCACGTTCTGCGCCTGCCTGATTTGCGCGCTGGCATCCACCGAAGCGTAGATCCGATCCCGGTCATCCACCGCCGCGATATTCACACCCACGCCGGTGCTTGCGCCGGTAATCGCCGCGGAGCCGCCGATCATCCGCCCATTGGTCTTGGAGGATGCGGTGACAGATGCGTCTTGGTTCAGGGTGATTTCCGCGCCCTCGCCGATTTCCGCCTTGGTAAGGCTGTCCGCGAAGAGCATGGCCACAGAACCGGCCAGAGCCGCTTTCGCGTCCTCTCCGCCGGAAATGGAGCCGGCAATGGCTTCGGCATAGTAGTTGACGCTGGCCAGATAATTCAGCATATCCACGATTTTCAGCAGATCGTCGGTGCCGATGGCAACATCGATCCCCACAACGCCGTTTTTCGCCTCTGCCAGCTTAATGTTGATTAAACCCTTTTTGCTGTCTTCGGTGACGTCCACCGTAAACAGATCCTGGATTCCCAGAGGGAATTCATAGTCGCTGGCATCCACGCTCAGCTTCCGGGCGCTGACCGTAAGGTCGTCACCCGTGATCCGAGCATTGCTGCCCACCAGAGCCTCCAGGACATTTTCCGCATAGATCAAAGCGAAGGAGGCGCCCATGCCAACCGCAGTGCCGCCTGCGCTGACGCCGCCGGCTCGAACGGCCAGCTTGGACTGATCCAGCGCTTCCACAGCAATATCGCCGCCGTTGACCACGGCATCGGGATTGATCTGGGCAATGCCCTTGCCCACAGCCTTGAGAATGGACACGGCGCCGGCAAAGCCGAGCTTTCCGCCGCTGCCGGAAACGCTTCCGGCCAAAGCCTGGGCGCCCAGCAAACCGCGGTACTTGCCATCCATATTCTGGGTCAGGGCGGCGGTCACACGCACGTCCCCGTCACCGCTGCCGCTGCCCTGGGCATTGACGTTCCCGCCCAGGGTGGCAAAGGCCTGGTTTCCGTTGATCGACACGGCTACGCCCATAGCCACATTGTTGCTGCCCTCCTCGGGAACCACCGCAGCGCCGGTACCCAGGGTGCGGAAGTTCGCCCGGTTCTCACTATGGACTTCCACGGATTCTGCGTTCAGCGTGCCATCCAGCACGGCGCTGGCAATATGCTCGGTGACATTGGCTCCGGCTGCAGCGGCAATGTTAAAGGACTGCTCCTTCTTGGCGCTGTCATCCAGATCCTGTCCCACAGCGCCGCCGGCATTTTCGCTGGCCTGTCCCAGAGCCTCGCCCGCGGAGCTGTTGCCGGTGGTGGGGCTGGTGGGCAGGTTGATATTCAGCGCCTGCAACAGCATGGGCAGCACGGGAAGACCCTGCGCAGCATTGCCCAGCTTGGTCATAGCAGGATTGGCATAGCTGTTGATCTTATTCATGATGGTGATATTCAGGGTAGGCTGAGATTCCCCGAAGCTGACGGTATTGAAAACCTCCCGCACCTTATCCAGGTAACGGTCCAGACTGGCGCCCACCACCGTGGCCAGACCCGCAGCCTCATCTTCGTTGGAGGTAATGGCCTCGATCTTAGCCTTGCCCTTGGCGGAACCATCACCACGGAACGCGGCTTCCACATCAGAGCTGGCCATGTTTACGCCCACTGCCGCGCCGACGGCAGCATCACCGCCCACCGCGAATCCGGAAGCGGTGCTGTAGGTCTGCCCCCGCTGGTAAGCCTTGATCCAGAGATTGACGGTTTCCAGGACATCCTCAGTCAGTTCCTCGTCGGTCTGGATCACGTTGCCGCCATCCAGCTGCAGCTTGGAACCGGCGTCAACGATGGCATGCACCAGATTGTCCACCATGGAAAGCGCCACAGAGGCATCAACGGAAATATCCTTCTCATCGGTAGCCACACCGGGGTTGGGCACAGGGCCGCCCAAGGAAGGAATCTCCTGGGGAAGCTGATCCCGGCGGGCGATGGGGTCACTGCCCGCCACGGAAATGGTATCAATGTCGTTGCGGATTTCCGCCACCACACTGAGGCTTCCGGCATTCACATTCCGGTTACCGCCCAGTTTGGCTTCGGAGGACGCATCCAGGTCGGTCACGGCCACGGAAGCGCCCACACCGACATTCTTGCCTTCCGCGTTTCCGGTGCCGTCCTTATTCTTCTCCGGCAGCCCCTTCAGATCCGCGGCGGCGGTAGCGGTGGTGTAGACCTTCTGCGCACCCTGGCTGAAAATGGTAACGCCATTCTCCACCAGGATATCTTCGGTTTGAGAAATCTGATCCGCCTCAGCCAGCACGGCGCTGGTATTGGCGTCCACCAGAGCGATGGCAGCGGAACCCGCCACGCCCACGTTGGCAGCGCCCGAGCCGGAAATGGCAGAGGTGGAAATCAAATTGCCCACCCCGTCCAACTCGCCGGGATTGCCGAACTTGACGCTCAGAGCCGCGCTTACCATGTCATAGATCCGCTGGAAGGATACCTTCGCCGTCAGAGCGTACTTATTCAGCAGTTCATCCATTTTATTCTGGAAGCCGCCGGTAAGCAGGCTCAGCAGGAACTGGGGATCCTGGAACTGATTCGCAAAGTTTGTCACCACGGCCTGGACAAACTCGTCCAGAAGGGTTTCCGCGGTATCCATAGGTTCTTCCTTGAACTGAGCCGCCAGCATCTGCACCAGCATCTCTTTCAGCGCCTCCGGATCCTTATCGGGGAGCGCTTCATACTGTTCCTTGAACGCCGGGTCATTTGCCAGCATATCTTCCAGACTGCTGTACCCCTTGATCTCATACAGCGATTCCAGGAGCATCGTCGCCCCTTCCGTATCCGCAAGATAGGTCAGAAGTTCGGCAAAAATTTCCTCAACGGCTTTCTTTTCTTCCGCTTCCTGAATGTCCGCCCGGATGGTCAGGCTGTCAGCTTCCAGACGCTCGGCGCCTACATAGGCCGTGTTGCTGTAAGTCACCTTGTTCAGCGCCACGCCGACGCCTACCGCTGTTTCCGAGCTGACGGCGCTGGAGTTGGCGCGGATCACGCTGTCGGTATCAATGCGGCTGTTAACCAGCACATCCCCGTCTGCCAAGATCTGCACGCCGTCGCCGATGCGGGCCGAGGAGGCGTTGTTCTGAATGTTCAGCGCCAGAGAAGCTGCCACCTGAATGCTTCCCTCGCTGGTCTGCGCCTTGGGAGGATTGGCAGTCACGGTCTGCATGGAATTGGCGTTGACATTCTTGGCTTTCATAAACGCGGACAAGCTCCGGATCATGTTCAGCACAGACGCGGACATCTGATCCGCCTGTCCGGCTTTGTAAGTGGTATTGTCCGTTTGCGTGGGATTGCCGCCGCCGCTGATCAGTTTGTCATAATCACCTTGGGAAGTATTCGTGCTGCCGGTGGAAGGACTCTGATTGATTGTGCCGGTAGCGCCGTTGGAGCTGGCCAGCACAACATGGGTGATACGGCTGATGGATCTGGAATCCACAGTCACATTCTTTGCCGCAATGCTGCGCTCCAGAGCCGCTTCCGCCGAGTCATTGACTACGGTAACGCCAAAGGCGCCGCCCACAGCCACGCTCCCCCCAACCGCCTTGGCATCCACCTGAACGGTGCGATCCACTTCAGAGGCAGCCAGGATGTTGACATCGCCGTCAAAAGTCAGTTTCTCTCCGGCGCCCAGGTACGCCTGGGTATTCACGCCGCCTACGGATACGGCCACCACAGGAACGATGCTGGTGCCGCCTTGCGCGCCAGCCGCCGCTTCCAGATACTCGGTGCCATCATGCGAAGCGTTGACCAGAATCTCACTGAGAACACCCTCACCGAAGTCCACGCCGTCCTCAATCACCGCGGATACATCCACGCCGATCAATGCCACCGCCACGCCGGCGCCGACACCGGTGGAATTCTTCGCGGCCTGATAAGCAGGCTCAAAGGGGATGGTCACAAAGCCCAGGGTAAAGCTCCTGCGGGCGCGCTTTCCGGATGCGTCTCCCACAGTGGTGTACCGGCCGGAGCCGGTGGATTCCACATGCACACGTCCGCCGGAAATGGTGTAACTGCCGTCCTTACCGATCAGCGCTTCATTTTCCGCAGAAGCCAGATGCACGCTGATCGCGCCTGCCAGGCCAAAGGACACCTCCGGTTTGGAGGGGGTATGGCCGGCCTTGACAATGTTCTCGGAGGCGGTGTATCCCATATCCGCATCCACCAGCAGACCGGCGGCGGTAATTTCACCCCGCAGGATCCGCGCCGCATTCTTATGATTGAAGATGGTCACGCCCACTGCCGCGCCGATGGCGTTCTTGGGATTGTCTTCCGCGGTAAAGCCGCCGATAACAAAATCCGTCAGCTCCGGAGTCTTATACAGGGAGGCGTCGGCGCGCTGCTGCGCGTAGGTCACGCCTCTGGCAAGAACCTGAAGCTCTCCCGCTGCCTTCACAGCGCCGGTGGTATTGATCTCAGCGGTATTGTCGTTGGACACATAGCTGACCACCAGGGCACCCATAAACTGACTGCTTTTCTTATTCGGATCGATGGGCGTAATCGCGCCTTCCAGTGCGGAGGCGATCCCGCCGCTTCCGGTGATGTATCCGGTCAGGGCGCCAAAGGTTCCGTTGTACTCAAAGCCCAGGAGCTTGGCAATAAACTGGTTGGTTTGCTTGGTAGTATAGGTGGACTGCTCCGTTTCGGAGTTGGGGATCGCAATGCTGATGGCGTTGCTGCGAACAAAGGCGTCGGAAGCCACCCGCACGCCGCCGGTTTCAGAAATCACACTGGCATGATCCCGGATCTTCGCGGAGGTGTTGTTCTGGATCACAATCACAGAGGCAAACATGCCGGATTGGGGCTTGACCGAAATCGCGATTGCCGGCTTGCCGGTGGAATAAGCATCTGCCAGCACAGTAGCTTTGGCAGTGATGTCCACATCCTTCTGAGCCGTTACGGCGGCATTACCGCCAACCGCAACGTGGGTATCCAGAATCGTAACCACTACCGCAAAGGAGCACTTGGTTGCGCCGCCCATTGCGTCGGCCAAAAGCACCGCGTTGGAATACGCGTCCAGTTGAGCGGCGGAGCCGCTGGTGATCCTGGCGTTTCCGCCTACGGTGACGGAGGATTCTCCCTTCAGAGCGGCTACCGCAAAGGGGATTACCTTAATCAGATCATTGGTGGTATCCACGGTAACATTCAGCTCACTGGCCGCCCGGAGGGAACCTCCCGCGGAGATAATGCCCAGAATGTCCACTTTCGCTGTGCCGTTCTTGTACACAAGCGGCTGGAACTCCAAGGGCAGCGGATCCAGTTCCGGAAGGTATCCCTTTTCCAGGAGAAGGCTTGCCAGAATATCCACCGCCTGGGCAGCCGTTACACGACTGGTTTCGGAAAGGTAAATGGTCTGGGAAGACGCCGCCTCATACAGGCTCAGATCCACGCTTAAGGAGCCATCGGGATTCAGATCGTCTTCCACGATTTTCATTTCCCCATCATACAGCGGTTCGTCGCTGCCCACTGCGTAAATCAAAACGTTGCTGCCGGAGACGCTGCCGTCCACCAGAATATGCTTGGCGGCGATCCGCACGTTCAGTCCATCGGCAATCAGCCTGTCGATCTGAAGGGTATTGCCGCTTTCCGGAGCCGCAATGACGTTGGTAAAGAACAGCTCGTTCTGCGGAAGGGAAAGCTGGGACGTAAAGTCCACATGGGCAACGCCGTCGTCATCCGTTTGGTAATCGGTAATTATGTAATCGGTATACGGGAGCGCCTCGCCGGTAAGGGCGTCACCAGTCAGTTCAATGGTGCGCTTGTTTTCCAGTTCATCGGTAAAGGCGTCGATACCGTTGGAAAGAATCTCAAACTGTTTTGTGAAAGTCAGCGTCAGGATATCATCCGCGATGCTCCCCAGGAAGGTCAACTCCGCCAGAGCCGCAATGGTGATCTTCAACGCGTCGGAAATTCCGCTTACGGAAATCCGCTGGCTTTCATCCAGGTTCTTGTTCAGCTTGCCGGTAATATGCAGCCGGTCAAAGCCCTCGCTGCCGGTAATGCTGGTTTGAATGCCTCCAATGGTGGAGAAGGGAGCGGTGGTATCCACGGTAAGCACATCGTCTCCGTCGCCTCCGTCCAGCGTAAACTGGGTCACGTCGAAGGCCGTGGTTCCTTTGATGCTGTCCGTAAGGAACTGCACCACGCTCTGCCCCATGGTGAACGACCGGGCACCGGAAACGGTGATGCGATCGTTACCTTCCTGGCCGTTGATAGCAACATCAGCGGCTCCTGTGTCAATGCCGAAGCCGTATTTCAGAAGCTGACCGGCTTCTCCGGAGGTATCTCCGGTAATCATGCCCAGCTTCAGATCCGTGGAATCCACCAGGGTGAAGTCCAGGACGTCGTTGCCCTGCCCCAGGTCGATGCCCACATCCACATGGGTTTCGCTCGCCTCCAGATCCAGACCCGTGATTTGATTCAGCACATCCTGCATGATCGTCTTAAGGGCATCCGGAAGCTGGTCAAGTGTTGTCTCCGCCGAAAACCCTTCAAACTCACTTTGGTATGCGGAATCAATTTCAATGGCAATGTTGAAGTTCTGCTTCTTCTTGACCCGAACGGACACCCGGTCATCGCCGCTGCCGGAATCCACCTTCACGGTTCCGCTGAGATTGCTGACATCAAGATTGATTACATCATCCTGCGCGGTTCCGTAGTAGGTGACGCCGTCCGCCCCGGTCACGGTGATCTGACCTTGGGTAGACATCAGCAGGCCGCCCAGCAGGACGTGTACCCCGCCCATGTCCACGTTGATATTCCCCTCCACCTGCGCGCCGCCGGCACCGTTGGAATGGAAGGTAAGGCTTCCGTCCTCTTCCTCCGTGAAGGAATCCTCTGCCACAATGTTCAGCCGCAGCTGACTGGGATTCTCTTCGTTCAGTCCGAGGATCGCGCTGATCAGCTGCGCAAGGAGGCTGTCTCCGCCGCCGCTGCTGGAGATATCCACGCTGCCTTGGTAGACGCCGTCGGAAACAACGATGGTCGCTTCCTTCACCTGGGACTGTCCGTCCCCCTCGGAGCCTTCAGCGCCTTCTTCCTCGTACAGACCCTTGATGTAGGTAAGGGCGTCCGTCACCGCTTTGGTGATGGCATTGCTTTCCGCATCGTTTTCGTACTGAATGTCTGATCCGATCTCATAAATGTACGCGCTGCCCGCAGGGATGGCATAGGCCTCAATGGTATCGTCCTGCCCCACAGGTGTCTCCTGGGTACTGTCATCGTTGGCAGCCGCCAAAGTGGCGGCGTTTGCGCTCCCAAGCGCCTTGGGCTCCGCCGTAACCTCTGTCCCGCCGGTTTGTCCCTCGCCGGTCTGACCTTCGCCGGTTTGTCCGCCGCCGGTCTGTCCCTCGCCAGTCTGACCCTCACCGGTCTGTCCTTCGCCGGTCTGTCCGCCGCCGGTCTGGCCCTCGCCGGTTTGTCCCTCTCCGGTCTGGCTCTCGCCGGTCTGTCCGCTGCCGGTCTGTCCGTCGTCGGTTTGTCCGCCGCCGGTCTGGCCGACGTCGGTCTGTCCGCCGCCGGTCTGGCCGACGTCGGTCTGTTCGCCGCCGGTCTGGCCGACGTCGGTCTGTCCCTCGCCGGTTTGTCCCTGGCCGGTTTGTCCGCCGCCGGTTTGTCCGCCTGCCTGTTCCCCGCCGGTCTGTCCGACGTCAGTCTGTTCGCTGCCGGGGTCTTCCGCCGCATACGCTACCGTCGCGCCGTCGATCCCGAGGAACAGCACGCAGCACACCAGCATCAGCGCCAATACCATGCGGAAACCGGCGCCTGCCCGGGAGAAACTCAGCCATGGACGAATCTTTTCGCCGGCGGCAGAGAATCTAACCTTCATGCTTGTCACCTCCGTTTAAATGCTTCTTCTCTCGGATAACTCTCTTGTGATCTTAGGCCGCTCCGTTATGGGAGCGGGTTCGTCTGCGCTTCCTGGTTTGCAAAGTAGTCTTCCAACTGCGCCTGCACCTCGGCAGCCGCCTCCAGAATCGTCTGGTCGTCGGCAATGGAGCTTACCTGTTTCATGTCAGCCAAAGCCTTTTCATAATCCAGCATCTGCACATAGCACACACCCCGGTTGTAACAGCAGAACTGGGTCAAATATCCTTCCGCAATGGAATCGGTAAAGTCCGCCGCTGCTTCCTCGTACCGTCCCAGCGCCAGCAGGCTCATGCCCCGATAATAGTGGTTGCCTGTAAGGGACGGGTCAAATAAAATGGACTTTCCCAAATAGGACACGGCTTCCTCATGCCGCTCCAGCGCTACCGCGGAAAGACCCATCTGCTGATAAACGGAGCCTCTGGCAAAATCCGCCTCGGGAATGGCCGTCAGCCGCTCCCCGTAAGCCAGCGCCTCTTCATGGTTTCCCAGCACATAAGCGCAGGCAACCAGCTGCTCCAAAGCCGAGGCTTCATCATAGCCGCTGGCGATGGCGCTTTCCAGATCCGTAACCGCCGCGGCGAAGTCAAAACGCTGCATCTGGCAGCAGCCTCGCAAAAAATAGGCTGTGCCCAAAAGCTCTGCTGCATCATTCTCCTGTTCTGCCGATGGGGCAGCGCTATGCAAGGGAATGGCTGACTCAACCTCGCCGCCGCTCCCGGGCTGGGCTGTCCACCGGTCTATGTAACTGTCCAAACCGGAAAGCGCGCCCTCATAGTCTCCGCTTAAAAGCACGCACCGCAGAGCACTGAGCTGATAGATATCCTCTTCCGGAAGCAAGGTGCAGATCTGGTCATAGCACCCGCCGGCCTCTGAATAAAAATTCATTCCTTCATACACCTGCGCCAGGCTGATCCATAACGAGACGTTCTCAGGCTCCAGCTCCAGACACTTCTGCAAATCCTCCACTGCCAGTGTGTGGTTCCCCTGTCCCAGGGCGGCTTGGGCACGCAGCAGCAGCGCCTGGGTGGATTGCGGGTCCTGGGCAAGCGCCTTATCCAGAGCCTCCTCCGCTTCCTGATATTGTTCTCTGACAATGTAGATAGATGCCTGCTGCAAATGCAAGGTAAACATCCGGGCGCTGTCCGCTTCCCCCGCCGCCGCTTCACACTGTGCGATGTAAGTCAGCGCGTCGTCGTAATTTCCCTGATCAATGGCCGCATCCGCTTTCTCCAGGATCGCTTCAAAGTCTTCTGCCGGCTGCTCCTGCTGATCGGCGCTGCGCTCTCCTCCCAGATTCTGAACCCGGTCCAAAATCCCGCTGATCAGAACCGCTGTCTGTGAGCCGCTGATAGAATACAGCAGCACCACCACCAGCAGGAAGGCCACCGCCCGCAAAAACGGTTTCTTACGGACGCGTTCGTGATTTTCCTGGTGCATTCGCCTCACCCTTTCTCCTGGAAAACATAGCCGCCTGTCCGGGGATTCCCGGGCAGCTTTTGGTTCTGCCGCCGGCAAACCATGCCGATGGCACTGGAATCATATGGTAATCCAACATACTTATGGATATTATAGCATAAGATCTCCCTTTGTGTTGTGCTGTTTGGGCATTATTTATGTTGTTTGAGAAAAAATGCATTTTCTTCTTGTAAAACATCTCCAGTTTTTGTACGATATTGTTGTATCGTCAATTCAAGGAGATGGTCTTCATGAAGCGCGCGCTGGGATATATCTGTATTTTGATTTTCGTGGTATTTGCCTGCCTGCTGATCGGTTTTCTGCAATTATTCACCAAGACCGCCGGCGAGGATGTCGCCCTCTACCTTGAATGGGACAGCTCCGCGCAGATTCTGGAGGACGGAACCGCCCTTCCCTGGAACTACATGGAAAGCATGCCGGAATGCGGCAGCACCTATCGTTTCACCGGCCAATTGTCCCGGATTCAGAACAACGGCTATCTGTCCTTTGAGGTTTCCGCCCTGGAGGTGACGCTCTGTTTGAACGGAGAGGTTCTATATACCTCCAGCACCCTGCCCCACGCAGCGGTCCCCAATCTGGCATCCGTGCAGATCCCTCTGACCCGCGGAACCTCCGGGGAGCTGGTCCTTACCTGTCGGCTTTTGTCTGATTCCTACGGCATTTTCCCGCCTCTTGTCCGATTTTGGGAGCAACAGGAAAACACCTCCCAAACCATGGCCTATGCCAATCTCACCGCCCTGCCCACCGGCGCCTTTTTCCTGGCTGTGCTGCTGATCATGGGCTTTTTTCTCATGGGGCTGTCCATCGGCAAACCGGACTGGAGTTTGCTTGTACTGATTCCGGCGTTATCAGGGTTTGCCGTCTATCGGCTGAACAAAGGGCAGGGATACTTCTTTCTGCCGGAGTGGTTTTTCTTCCTCCTTGACCGAAAGGAGGTCGGTTATGGATCCTGCCTGCTGTTGATTATGTATCTGTTTATGAACCGCCGCCGCAGATATCTGAACTACTTTCTCCAGGCCCTCTTATGGAGCGCTGTGGCTCTGGCCGGTTGTTACGGCCTTTCCCTGCTCTGGGACGGTCGCCTGTCACGGTATATCAACGAGATTATATTGCCGGAATTGCTGTCGTTCAGCAGCTTGGGACTGAGCTATTGGATTTCCCAGTGGTTGTGTCTGGTAATCGTTCTGATCGCCGGATACAGCCTGTTCCGGGAATATGCGGAGCAGAGTTTTCAAAGCAGAAGCCTCGAGCTGCAAAATCACGCCCTGCTGGACAGCTATCATGCCCTGGAGCATCGGATCACCGAATCCGCCGCTTCCCAGCATGAGCTGAATCACAATCTGACCTCCCTGCAATGCATGCTTCAGGGCGGTGATCTGGCCGGCGCAGAGGCGCTTCTGGCCAGAATGCTGTACGTCCAAAGGAATTTGCCCCGAACGGTCTTTACCGGCAACCACACCATCAACATCATTCTTCAGGACGCGGCGGGAAAAGCCCATCAAAAGGGGATCCGCTTCCAAACCGCGGTGGAGGTTCCGGATAAGCTGAACATATCGGACAATAACCTGTGCACGCTGCTGATGAATCTTTTGGACAATGCCCTGGAGGCGGCGGAACAAACGCCGCCGGAAAAAGCCTATGTCAGCATCTCCATTAAAACGGCGGATCTGTATCTGGCGGTCAAATGCGAAAACAGCTTCACCGGCACGCTCCGAAAAAACCAGCGCGGAGACCTGTTAACCACAAAAGACGATCCGCTGTGCCATGGCTTTGGCTGGCGTCAGATGCAAAAAGTTGCCCAGCGCTACCAGGGCAGTCTTTTGTTCAGCCATACAGACGATGGGGTGTTTACCGTCCAGACCGCTCTGCGGATTCCGGACTGAGCTTGTGCCAATTTCACGTTTATTCTACCACATTTCAACTGTCGAAGCAATTACCCGTTTCATCCCCGAAAATGGGTAATGGGGCTGTCTCTTGGTGAGACAGCCCCAAAAATTCCAGCCTCCGGCCCTTGGCTCCGGGGAACCTCTGATGAAACCGGCAAGCGCGGATGCACAGAGTTTCACCCGGACAAACGATCCGGCATGGCGCGCCATGCCGGATAAGATACTCTTGGATTGCTTCCTGAACTGCATAAATATGCATAAAATGAGCCGTTTTATGCGGTGATACGCCTTCGCTGTGGGAAGGCGCAGCGCCAGTCAAGGGAAAGCCGGATAAAGCTGCGGCGCAACTGTGCCAGGTATCAATGACATTGCCCGGCGCAGGGCACAGCCATAATTATTGCAGCATATATTGCTTCAGGTCCTTCCTGGTTTCCACGTGCAGTTTTTTCATTGCCTGAGAAATATGCCGTTTGACCGTATTGACAGAGATATTCATATGCTCCGCGATCTGCTGGTTTGTCCAGTTCCTGGCCGCAAGCATTGCGGCGGCAAACTCTGTGGTTGTCAGTTCATCTGCCACGTCATGACCGGTTTGGGGGTTGTGAATCTTTCTCCATCCGTCGGAAAAGCGGTAGGTAATGTCAATGATCCGCTTAAAATCCATCGGCCAATGAACCTTGATGATGGATTCCAGCATTCCGCCCAAAAGTCCATGATGCTCCCCAAAGCCTTCGATCAGATCATCCGGCTGAGCCAGTGCCCAAGCCTCCAGCAGGTGTGTCCGCGCCTGTTCCGTCTGGATTAAGCTCATATAATCCATAACCGCAGCCAAGTGCAGGTAAATCGCCGGGATCGGGTAGTGCGCCGCTTCCATGGCCAATGCCGCCTCCACCACACCGGCACTTTTGCCATAGTCTCCCTGCAGATACAGGTAGTGTGCCTGGATGTAAAGGGCAAACGCCCGCAGTCCAATGGGAAGCATCGGGAGAAAATCCTGCAGCGCCGGCAGTTCATCCGGAAGCGGAAGGTGCAGCAGCACCGCACCTGCCCAACGAACAAAGGCGTTCGCAGCGCCGGTTTGCGCAGGCGCTTTTTCCGGCTCCCCGGCGGCATTCCGGATTTGTTCAAAGATCACCCACGCCTGATGAATCCGGCCGGTGGAAAGGCAGGCAAATCCGAAGATCAGGCATGCGGAAAACCGGACTGCGTCATCCTCGCAATCAAGGAATTCCTGCGCAATCTGAACGGCTTTCTCTGGCTGTCCGCTGAAATAATAATACTCTGCCCACGCAATCTCCTTGACGGGTCCATCTTCAATTCCCCGGATATATTCCACGCAGCCGCCGGGCTGAAAAGGTGTATTCATCAGGGGCATCAGCCCCCGGATGGCGTTTTCCCGAGATCCTGAAACCGGAGGCGGCAATGCATTTTCTTGCCCTAACTCCTTTGGCTTTGCCGCATCGGCGGGGTTTTCCCAGGAGGCTTCCGGTTTTCCGGCTTCGCTCAAACATCCCTGGGCGAAGCCTTCCTGCGCCCAGCCTGCGGATATCTGCTGCCGTTCGGCAGCCTGCTGAACCGTTGTATGTTCCATGTCCAACTCCTTTTTGCAGACACACCCAGCCGGCTCCCTGCCCGCGCCGGTACCTTTCTGCCGCTTACCCTGGATATAACGCGGCTTTCCGCCGCATCCGCCTGTATGTAGGGGCAGGCATCCCTGCGCCCTCCTCCCGATGACCCGGGCGCTTTCATCCCCGCCTGCATCTCATCGGTTGATATGGATAATAAAGCTGTCACGGCATTGTTGACTGTATTTTCTCCCGATGGGCAGGCTTATTCCATCGTCCATAAGGAAGGCGGCGTTTTTCATCTCCCGGACATGGGCCAGATTGACCAGATAGCTGTTGTGGCAGCGGATGAACGAGTCCGCCGGCAGCTTCCGCTCCAGCTCAGATAGGCCAATGGGAAAATCCTTTGAATCCCGTCCGTCCAAATACAAACGCACGCCGTGGTTGCCGTTGGTTTCAGCAAACACCAGCTGTTCAAGGTTTACAATGATTCGTCTGGCGCCCTTTTCCAGAACCACCGTTCTGGAGCGGTGGTTCTGCTCCCAATCGGTCAGCAGCGCCGCCCGGAGCTCCTCCCGCTCCAGGGGCTTGAGCAGAAAATGAATTGGCTGAACCTGATAACCGTCCCGGAGATATTGCTCATTGCCGCTGAGGAAAATGATGCTGACCCGATCCTTCTTGCATCTCAGCTCCTTCGCCAGCTCCATACCGCTTTTTTCTCTCATCTGAATATCCAGGATCAGCAGGTCAAAAACCTGCCCCTTCTGATCCAGATATTCCTCCAAGGATTCCCCATCCGGAAAGGATTGAATCTGGTGGGCGATTCCCAGTTCATCCAGAATCTGCCCGCAAAGACCGCATATTCCTTTCCGCAGCACAGCATCGTCTTCGCAAATCGCCAAACGGTACTCCTGCATAGAGCCGCCTCCTATCCTTGCGGATTTGCATTATTTTGCATTATTATAATATGGCGCTTTGAAAAAAGCAAGCCCATAAGCGCCCCTGCGGCCATTCCAAGGATGCTGCCAACGCCGGCTCCCCGGCAACCGAAAACGCCATGGGATCCGAACCTTCGTGTTCAGACGCCCATGGCGTTGATCGCTGTACCGGCGGCGCGGCATAGCCCGGGAAACCGTAAAACCGGCAGGAAGCGTCATGGTCTTTTCCTTTTCCGGTTTTCCATCCATGCCCGCGCCGTCTCCGTTGTGAAGCGGAAAGAAAAAATCGACAAGCCCGGAAAGGTGCTTGTCGATTTTTGGTGGGCGAGGCGGGACTTGAACCCGCACGTCCGCAGTGAACACTAGAACCTGAATCTGACGTTCCATTTTCTATTCCAGTTTATGGAATATGAAGTGGTGTCATTTAGTTCAGTGTTCTCCACCAAAAACCGAATCGCATCCAATTTTTAGTCACTATTCGATTCAATTCATTTCGCTTCGACAAGTAATTCAAAATTGGATTTGTTAGAACTTTGTTAGAACACATTGGATCAGACAGCCTATTTGTTGCTTATAAAACTGTCTTTCTCGGGAGGTCATCATGTCAGACTACCTATTGGAAATCAAACAAATCGTGGACTATCCACGTTGCCGGATTTACAGGCAATTCATTCAGACCTTACTCAATGATCGGAGCATTCGCGCAAGCGGTGGCTCCGGTCTTTTTTATTACACGGTTCTTTGCAGCTATACCAATTTCAGAACATCCTATCATCGGATCGACGGCATCAGTTACACCGTATATCCCGGTGAATGGATATGTTCTCTAAAAGAATTGAGCCAATGGTTCAGAACAAGGTTCCAGCATGAAGCACTTAAAATTCTGGACACTCTGCAAGCGAAGCATTTAATCGAGTATATTCTACTGAATCGAGGTCGGATTGTAAAGTACAAAATTAGTGATTGGAAAAAGCATAATACGGTTTTGGACTATAATTGCCCTTGCCAAAAAGAGACTGGTTTCTTCTTCATGCCATATGTAACGGCAATGGAGCTTCTCAGTACCGGAAAAGCTTCGGAGATGGATGTAGTTCTCGATTTGTGGCTGTCTGCCATCTATAACGATCCTCAGGTTTACGGATCAGATTTGGGCCCGGTTGCCTACTTTCGCAATGGCACTGGCTCCCCCATTACGAGTTATGGTGACCTGTCAAAGCGGTGGGGGCTGTCTAAACCAACGGTTGGAAGAGTATTAAAGAAGCTTGTCCATATGAACTATATCTCTCTAATGACATTCCCGGGCCGTACAGGCAGTGTTATTTATCTACAGAACTATTTATCTACGATGTTTCAAATATCAGATGTAATTATCGATAAGGAGGAAGTTGCCATGGTATTGCATATTCCAATTAGTCTACCAGAAGATGAACAGCAGCAAACCGGTAAGCCGGTTGAGCATGAGGTAACCGTATCAGATGTCCTTTGTAGCGTTTCAG
>CALXDT010000158.1 GCA_944387125.1 uncultured Oscillospiraceae bacterium
GAGGTTCTCCAGGAATGGGCGTGTGGATAAAGAATCACACCGTTAATTCTTATTTTAGGAGAAGTTATCATCAATGTCAAGGGTTTTTCACCGGGGTCGGGTGGTCACAACCCGGAGGGGAGGATTATACAAAGACTTTACAATTCCCGGAAACTTTTGACGTTTTTTTTACATCACCGGGATTTCTGATTTTACATACTGGCTGTATCATGAAAGCCGTAGGGTACAAAACCTACCTACATATGACACTTAAGGAGACGTGAATTATGAAAAGAATCATTTGCATGCTGCTGGCTGCTGTGATGGCGATTTCCATGGCTGCCTGCTCCGGAAACGAACAGCCCGCTTCCACCAGCGAAGCTGCCGCTCCCTCCACTGCCGCCCCGGAAAGCTCCGCTGCCCCGGAAACGCTGAGCGGCTCCGTTTCCACCGACGGCTCCACCTCGATGGAAAAGGTCATCGGCGCTCTCGGTGAGAGCTTCATGCTGGCCAATGAGGATGTGACCTTCACCTATAACCCCACCGGTTCCAGCGGCGGCATTACCGCGGTTGCCGAAGGCCGCTGCGACATTGGCCTGTCCAGCCGCGCGCTGAAGGACGAGGAAGCCGCTCTGGGTCTGACCGCCACCATCCTTGCTTATGATGGCATCGCTGTGATCGTCAACCCCGAAAACGCCATCTCCGATCTGGAGCTGGCGACCACCGCCAAGATCTACACCGGTGAGATTACCAACTGGTCTGAAGTAGGCGGCGCCGACGGTGAGATTGTCCTCATCGGCCGGGAAGCCGGTTCCGGCACCCGCGACGGCTTTGAGGAGCTGACGGGCACCGCTGACAAGTGCCAGTACCGTCAGGAACTGACCTCCACCGGCGACGTGATCACCGCTGTGTCCCAGAACCCCAACGCCATCGGCTACGCATCTCTGGCTTCCGTTAAGGATTCCGTTAAGGCGGTAAGCGTCAACGGCGTGGCTCCCAGCGAGGAAACTGTCAAGGACGGCACCTACCTGATCCAGCGCCCCTTTGTGCTGGTGACTGTGGAGGGCAAGGAGCTGAGCACCGCTGCCCAGGCCTTCTTCGACTATATCACCTCCGCTGATGCCAATGAGGTCATCACCGGCGCCGGCGTGGTACCCGCAAATTAAACCAACTGCAAGCATAGGGCGGGAGATTCCTCCCGCCCCGCTTTTCGAATTCTGACAAAAGGCTGATATTGATGAAAAAGAGTAGCAATCTGTTTGAAAATCTTGTTCATGGCGTTTTCCTGATTCTGGGCTTAGTGACCATAGCCTGTGTGCTGATTATCTCCTTATATCTGATCGTTTCGGGAATTCCCGCAATCCTGGAGATCGGTTTGGTGGACTTCCTTTTTGGCACCCAATGGGCTTCCACCGCGGCCGAACCGAAGTATGGCATTCTGCCCTTTATTCTGACCAGTATTTACGGCACCTTCGGCGCCATTGTTTTGGGCGTTCCCATCGGTGTGCTGACAGCAATCTATCTTTCCAAGCTGGCGTCTGAATCCGTGAAAAACATAATGGGGCAGATGGTCAGCATTCTTGCCGGCATTCCCTCCGTTGTGTACGGTCTGGTGGGCATGATGGTGCTGGTTCCCGGCTTGCGGAAGCTGTTTAACATCCCGGACGGCGCAAGCCTCATGGCGGCGATTGTTGTGCTGGCTGTGATGATCCTGCCGTCCATTATCAAAATGTCGGTTACGGCTCTGGACGCGGTGCCCGGGGATTATGAGGACGCTTCTCTGGCACTGGGCGCCACGCCTGAGGAAACCTACTTCCGGGTCAGCCTCCCTGCGGCAAAAAGCGGCATCGCAGCTTCTGTGGTGCTGGGTGTCGGCCGCGCCATTGGAGAGGCCATGGCTGTTATGATGGTGGCCGGAAACGCGCCGAATATGCCGGACTCCCTGTTCCAGAGCGTCCGCTTTTTGACCACTGCCATTGCCAGTGAAATGTCCTATTCCAGCGGCTTGCAGCGCCAGGCGCTGTTCTCCATCGCGTTGGTGCTGTTCCTGTTTATTATGCTGATCAACGCGCTTTTGAATTTCTTCCTGAAAGGAGAGAAAAAAGGATGATCTCCAATCGAAGAAAACTGTTTCTGTGGACGGTTCGGGGGCTGATGTCTCTGGCCACATCTCTGACCGGTTTGCTGACGCTTTTTCTTGTGGGTTATGTGCTGATCCGGGGCATTCCCAATGTCTCTTGGGAGCTGCTGAGCACAAGCCCCAGTTACCTGTCTGACCGGATCGGCATTCTGCCGGACATTCTCAACACCATCTACATTATCATTGCGACGCTGGTGATTGTGCTGCCCTTGGGGGTAGGCGCTGCGGTCTATCTGACGGAGTATGCCTCCAACAAGCGGATTGTGGGGATTATTGAATACGCGGCGGAAGCGCTGTCCGGCATTCCTTCCATCATCTACGGCCTGGTTGGCATGCTGATTTTCTCCAACAATATGGGCACCTGCCTGATGGCAGGCGCTCTGACACTGGTGATCATGAACCTGCCTGTGATTATGCGCAATACCCAGGAGAGTCTGAAAACCGTTCCCCAGGCATACCGGGAAGGCGCGTTCGGATTGGGAGCAGGGAAGTGGCGCGTGATCCGCACGGTGGTTCTGCCCGGCTGTGTGGACGGCGTTGTCACAGGCTGCATTCTGTCTGTGGGCAGAATTCTCGGAGAATCCGCCGCGCTTTTGTTCACCGCCGGCTTTGCCCATGTGGCCAACGGATTTATTGAAGGCCTCAGCAGCGCCGGAGCAACGCTGACCGTTGCACTGTATGTTTACGCGAAAGAGCAGGGGGAGTTTGAAGTGGCATTTGCCATTGCGGCCATTTTGATGATCCTGTCCCTGCTGATCAATCTGTCCGCCACCATGGTAACGAAAAAATTCCAAAGGAGAAATCAATGAAGCCTATCATTACCGCAAAGGATCTGTGCCTGTGGTACGGCCAGTCCCAGGCGCTGAAAAACATTGACATCGATATCCCGGAGTGCAGCATTACCGCGCTGATCGGCCCCTCCGGATGCGGCAAGTCCACATTTTTAAAAACACTGAATCGAATGAACGATTTGATTCCCGGGGTGAAAATCACCGGAACGGTGAAATACAACGGAACCGACATCTTTGCCCAGGATGTCAACCTTCTGCGCAAGGAAGTGGGCATGGTTTTTCAGAAGCCCAATCCTTTTCCCATGAGTATTTACGACAACGTAGCGTATGGCCCCCGAACCCACGGCATCCGCAGCAAGGCGCGGCTGGATGAGATTGTAGAGCAGTCGCTGAAGGACACAGCCATTTGGGATGAGGTAAAGGATCGGCTGAAAAAGAACGCCCTGGGACTTTCCGGCGGCCAGCAGCAGCGGCTTTGCATTGCCAGAGCGTTGGCTGTCCAGCCCCAGGTGCTGCTGATGGACGAGCCCACTTCCGCCCTGGATCCCATTTCCACCTTGAAGATTGAAGAACTGGCATCCAAACTGAAGGAAAAATACACCATCGTGATTGTCACCCATAATATGCAGCAAGCGCTGCGGATCTCCGACCGTACCGCTTTCTTCCTGCTGGGAGAATTGGTGGAATACGGCGATACGGATCAGATTTTCTCCAACCCCGCGGATCAGCGGACCAATGATTATGTAACAGGAAGGTTTGGCTAATGAGAGGGATATTTAAAGGGCAGCTGGAACTGCTGCATAAGGAATTAACGGAAATGGGCGCGCTGTGTGAGCAGATCATCGCGCTGGCAACCCAGGCTCTGACCGATTGGAATGAGGAACTGGGCAAACAGATAAAACTGGTAGGCGCCGGGATTGATGAGAAGGAACGCACCATTGAAACCATC
>CALXDT010000159.1 GCA_944387125.1 uncultured Oscillospiraceae bacterium
ATGCTCCAAAACAGAAATAATCAAATTTCAAAAAGTTGGCTGTTTGCAAGCACAATTCGGATCGGGTGCTGCATTCGGCCCGGGGGATTTTAAGTCCCCTGTGTCTACCGATTCCACCACAGCGGCGGGGGTGTGGTTATAGTACCACAACTTCTGATGATCGTCAAGTCACAGCTGATCCAGGTTCAGGGCGTAGGCGCCCAGGCAGTTGTCCAGAAACCAGGTCAGCTCCGGCCGTTCCATGGCCACCATGGCATCCCAGGTCTGCTTGGCCGCGGTGTCGAACTCGGTGTTCCCCGCCTTCTGCTCCTCCAGGCACTTGATGTGGGCGCTGAGCTTGTCCGCCGCTTTGACAAAGGGCAGCACCTCCTGGTCATCCTCCATCACATAGGAGGCGTAGGCGGCGCGCAGCTCCCGGGGGAGCAGCTCCAGCAGACGGTTCCCGGCGATCCGCTCCACCTGCTTATATGCCCCCCGGATGTCCGGGTTGTAGTATTTGATGGGGGTGGGCAGATCTCCCGTGAGAATCTCCGTGGCGTCGTGATACAGCGCCGCCACGGCGCACCGCTCCGGATCGGGGGTGGGCAGGCGGAGAATGTCCCGGCGGATCAGCGCCAGGGCGTGAGCCAGCACCGCCGTCTGGTGGCTGTGCTCGGAGATGTTCTCCGAAAAGGTGTTGCGCATCAGCCCCCAGCGGGTGATGTAGCGCATCCGCCCCATCAGGGCGTAAAATTCATTGGCCATGGAGCGCTTCCTCCCGCAGCGCCAGCGTTTCCAGCATAGGCGCCATTTCCTCCGGGGTTCGGCACAGGTGCTCCGCCCCGGCCGCTTCCAGAACCTCCCGATCCCGGAAGCCCCACAGGACGCTGAGACAGGGACACCCGGCCTCCCGGGCGGTGCGGATATCCACCTCGCTGTCCCCTACGTAGATGCACCGATCCGCGCCGATTTCCGCCATGGCCTTGCGAAGCATGGCAGGATCCGGCTTCCGGGGGCAGCCGGGAACCTCGCCCAGGGCGTAGATCCCCGGGAACATCCCGCCGCACAGGGCCTTCACCGCCGGATCCGGCTTGTTGGACACAATGGCCAGGGGGAACTTCCCCCGCAATGCCTCCAGAGCCTCCGGGATCCCCCCATAGGGGCGGGTTTTGTTTTGGCAGTGGGCCGTGTAATAGGGCTTATAGGCGGCCAGCACCGCCTCCACCTTTTCCTCCGGGGTTCCCTCCGGGAGGCTCCGGCGAATCTGATTCTTCGCGCCATTGCCCACCGCCCGGCGCAGCTGCTCCAGGGTCCGGGGGGGATAGCCCTGGAGGGACAGGGCATAGTTGGTGGCGTCCAGCAGATCCTCCAGGGTGTCCAAAAGCGTGCCGTCCAGGTCAAACAAAATACCTACCATATCAATACCCCCTGTTTTTCAGTACCCGAATATCCTCGCCCACAAAGGTCAGCCGCTGGAAGCCGCCGTACAGCCGGGAGGCGATCTGGGGCGAGTACCGGCGCCCCATGTCGTCCACATTCAAATTGGTGGTGATCACCATGGGCTTGCCTCCCAGCAGCCGGTCGCTGAGCAGGCTGTACAGGGCGGAGGTAACGAACTGACCGGGCATTTCCGTGCCCAGGTCGTCCAGAATCAGCAGGTCGCACTGGGTCAGCGCCGCCGCCTCCCGGCGGGTTTCCTCGGTGGAATTGAACCGCGCCTGCTCCAGCTTCCCGAACAGCTTCGGGGCGGTTTCGTAGCAGACGCCGTACCCCCGATCCGCCACCACCCGGGCGATGCAGGCAGCCAGGAAGGTCTTGCCCAGGCCGGTGCCGCCTACAAACAGCAGATTCCCGGAACCGGGGGAAAAGCCCAGGGCATACCGGCGGCAGTTCTGGAAATTCCGCTCCATAATCGCCCGGGGGCTGGCGCCGTACTTGGGATCCACCCGATCCGGGTAGTATTCCAGCCGGAACTGAGAAAAGCTCTCCTTCCCCCCGGAGAGGATGGCCACCTCCTTTTTCTGCTCCTGGCGGCACAGCTCCCGGAGGCATTCGCACATATTCGCGCCCACGTAGCCGGTGCCCCCGCAGTTCTGGCAGATGGGCACCTCGTCCAGAAATCCCTCTTCAAAGTGGGACGCCGCCAGGGCGGCGCGCTCTTGCTGCAGGGAAAGGTTTTCCTCCCTGGCTCTGGCCAGCCGCTCCCGGCCGTCGCTGCCCTCCTGGAACGCCGCCTGGGCGGCCTGGGCCATGGTTTTGCGCAGCAGAATGTCAATCTCCCGGATCCGGGGCACCGCGGCATAGGCCTGAGCCAGCCGCTGGCGGTTTTCCGACTCCCGATCCTCCTTGGCCTGGGCCAGTCTGGCTCTGGCCCGTTTCACCACTTCGGGGCTGTATGCCATGGATCATCCCTCCCGTAATACACGTGCAATGGCTTCCAATTCCGCCTGACCCAGCTCCCCGGAGGCGCCCTTGGGCAGGGCGGTTTTCCGGTCGCCGGCGCGGATCTGCTCGGCGGTGTGCAGCCCCTGCTGGTGCCACCGCTGCAGGATCTTGTTCATATACGCCCAGTTCAGCCCGCCGGTGTTCAGGCAGGTGCGCTCATAGGCCATGGAAATGGCTTCCTCGTCCATGTCCATATCCAGCCAGCTCTGGGCATAGCGGTCTTCCGCGGCGGTCAGCCGCCGCCCCCGGATCTGCAGCAGGTTCATCAGCCGGGACAGCCGGGAGCTGCGCACATTCTGCGCCTGGATAAAGGCCGCCGCTTCCTCCACCGTGTCAATGCCCTGCTCCGCCCAGGCGTAGGCCTCCTTTTCAATGGTGCGCAGCGAGGGCATGCGCAGGCTGCCCCGCTGCCGCGCCCGATCCTTGCAGTAGCATATCAGCACGGAGATCACATCCCCGGACAGCCCCAGGTACCGGACAAAGCCCAGCAGAATCTTCAGCTCCTCGGTGTTTAAGGTTCTGCCCAGCAGCCGCTGCACCTCGGCATAGAGGCTGCGGAAGGAATTGTCCTGATCCATGGCCGCCACCACATCCTTTTCCGAATAGCTGGGACGCTCTCCGGGGGTGGGGGACGCCGGCCGCTGCTCCTGCCACAGCCCCAGCTGCCGCAGGGTGGCCCCGGCGCAGCCCAGCCGGGCGTCGCTGATGCCCAGATCGTTCCGGGCGTCCTGGGGGCGGTTTCCCGACTGCAAATATATGTACAGCAGCGCCGCGTCGGGGCTGGCCGCCCCCAGCAGCTTGCGCACGTCGCTTTGGGATAGGGTTACGGATTCGCTCAGCATGAAAAAACTCCTTAAAAATAACAGCGGCCTCTGCTCTCCGGGGAGAACGGCGGCCGTCCTGTGACAATATTCGATCTGAACCGCTGGGGCTATTATAGCACAGTCTTTTCTCCGGGGCAACCGTCCCGGGCGGTAGATTTTTCGGCAAAAAAACCGGACGGTTTTTGGGCGGACACAGGATATTGTGTCCGCCCGGAACCCAGCCCCCGGTTTTTCGTTTATTCGCCGGAAATTTGTGGCATACTACAAGCAGGAGAGCCGGGACGGCTCTCCTCAGACCGTCGAAAAATCTTCGCAGAATTTGCCGCATTTCGGCAAATAAAATTCAAATCATTTTCTGTCGGGGCCTGTACCTGGCAGAAAATACCTCTCAGGCTGCGCAGTGTGCCAGTTGTACGCCAAAGGCGTACAAGGAGTGCATGAAGCTCACCTGCAAAAGTCTGTCGGAAAGCCCCAAAGGGGCTTTTCGACAGCCGCAGGAGAGCCGGGGCGGCCCTCCTGCGGTTCGCGTCAAACCGCCGCGCCTGCGGTGACACCCTTGACGGCCGGGGAAACAGAGGCCGGGACAGCCGCTGCCATCCGTTTTTTGTTTCTTTGCCGTCCGCGGTTAGCATGTCCCGATACGCCGGGATGATACGGAGGGAAATCATGGAAGAACTGATTACATTGCTGATCCCCGCCCTTTTGGCCGGGGTGCTGATCCGCCTGCTGCTGATCCCCATGAAGCTGCTGTGGAAGCTGGCGCTGAACGCGGGCTTCGGGTTCATCTGCCTGTTCCTGCTGAATACCATCGGCCCCATCACCGGGATCTATGTGCCCATCAACCTGGTGACGGCGCTGGTCAGCGGCTTTCTGGGGCTGCCGGGGATTGCCCTGGTGGCGCTGCTGGCCATTTTGTAGCGGCTCAGCTGCCCAGCGCCCAGATGTTGCGGATCTGGCCCTCCAATTCTTCATAGCTCCACAGCCGCCGGGAGCGGAGGCGGCTGTTGGGGTCGTTGACCCGGAAATCCCCGTTTTCCACACCGGCCAGAAGGATATAATGGCCGGTGGTGGTAAAGTCCCCGGGCCCCACCGACAGGATAATGGGACGGCCTTCCTCCAGAGCGGCCTTCATGACGCTTTCCTCCAGGGGCAGTTCTTCCACGGAAAGCCCCAGCAGCTCCCCGCCCTGGCTGATCAGCGTCCAGGACGAGCCGATGCCGGCTTCATAATAGCCGTTGTCCTGGGCAAATTCCGCGATGTACGCCGGGTTCATGTTCTCGTCCCCGGTGAGGTAGTAGCCCGCCATGGCCAGACAGGCCGGCCCGCAGCCGGTAACGCCGATGCAGCTGCTGCCGTAGTCCTCATAGCCCCACATGGGATCCCACTGAAGGAACAGGGGCACCGTCTCCCTGGAATAGCCGGACAGATCCACTTCCGAATCCTCCCGGAAGGGGTAGTTGAATACAAAGTCCCTTGTCTCGGGATTGGTTTCATACAGGTCGATCAGGTACTGGGGATATTTTCCGTAGGAAATGCCCATTTCCCCGGCGTAGGCCTTGATCTCCAGCTCCGCCTGGGTATGCTCCGTCCAGGAGAAGCTCACGTCCCGGTACAGGTAATACAGCTGCCGGGCGCCCAGCAGGGCCGCCAGCAGAAGCAGCAGCAGAAACAGCAGAACCATCTGCCTTTTTTTCGCTTTCATGGGAGTCACCTTCCTTTCTGGCCTCAGTATACCACAGCGGCCTTTAGGAAGTCTTTATGGGGGAATTAAGATTTTCTTATTTTTCTTCCGGAGATCGGGAAAAAAAGCCGGAGGAATCGGAAAATACCCCTTGACTTTCCGGAGAAAAGGGGATAAAATAATTCAGTCTGTCAAACAGACGTATCCTTGCTCCCGGCGGCGCCGGGGGCCAAAAGTCCAAAAGGAGGTGCAATCAACATGGCTAAGATCACCGGTAAGTACGAGGTGCTGTACATCATCGATCCCACTCTGGACGAGGACAGCACCAATGCGCTTGTGGAAAAGTTCAAGGCAATGGTGGAGGCGGAGGGTACTCTGACTTCTATCGATGTTTGGGGCAAGCGTCGTCTGGCCTACCCCATCAACGATCTGAACGAAGGCTACTACGTCCTGATGAATCTGGAATCCAAGCCTCAGTTCCCCGCGGAGCTGGAGCGTGTGATGAAGATCACCGAAGGCGTTATGCGCTGCCTGACCACCGCTGTGGAGGCGTAACCTATGCTGAACCACATCACCATTATGGGCCGCCTGACCCGTGACCCGGAGCTGCGCCGCACAGGCAGCGGCATTGCCGTCGCCAGTTTTTCCGTGGCGGTTGACCGGGACTACAGCGGCAGAGACGGCGGCGAGCGGGAAACCGACTTCATCGACTGCGTGGCCTGGCGTCAAACCGGAGAGTTTGTCTCCAAGTATTTCGCCAAGGGCAGCATGATCGTGGTTTCCGGCCGGCTCCAGATTCGCAACTGGAGCGACAAAGAAGGCAACAAGCGTCGCAGCGCCGAAATCGTGGCAGAGAATGTCTACTTCGGCGAGAGCAAGCGCGCCAGCGATTCCGGCAGCGCCTACGGCAGCCGGGACGGCGGCAATTCCTACAGCGGCGGCTACAGCGCCCCCGCCCCCAGCTACGGCGGCTACAGCGCTCCCAGCGCCCCCGCTTCGGATTTCGCCATGCTGGAAGACGACGACGCCCAGCTGCCCTTCTGATCAAACGAACTTTTCCAAAAGACTTACAAGGAGGGAAATACCATGGCCAACGAACAGCGTATGCGTCCGCGCAGACGGAAAAAGGTTTGCGCGTTCTGCGTGGATAAAGTAACCGCCATCGATTACAAGGACACCGCCAAGCTGCGTCGGTACCTGTCCGAGCGGGGCAAGATTCTGCCTCGCCGCACCACCGGCACCTGCGCCGCCCACCAGCGGGATCTGACCACCGCCATCAAGCGGGCCCGCCAGATCGCTCTGCTGCCCTACGTAGCGGATTAACGCACCCGATTCGGGGCTGTCTCAAAGATTTGAGACAGCCCCGTTTTTTTGCATCTATGCCGCCGTTTTAAGGGGGCTTACTCCAAAAATCTGCCGGTCAGGGAGGCCAGGGTGGCCTCTGCCCAGCTGTAGTTGGTCAGGTAGCTGCCCTTGAACAGACCCGCGAAGGCTTCCTGGCCGGTGAGATAGTCGTACAGGTCGCAGCGGAGCTTTTCCGGGGCAATCCGGCGCTTGCCGTCCACAGATTCCACAATATAGGAGATGCCGTACTCCTCCAGAATGTTTTTCAGACGCAGCGCCACCTTCCGGTATCTGGCCAGCGTCACCGGGCTGGCCGGCTCATCCTCCCACAAAAAGGAGATGGCCTCCTCCGAGGAGACGTAGCCTCCCCGGCGATCCACCAGCAGCGCCAGCAGCTCCTTGGACTTCTTATTCCGGAAGGCGATGGGCTTGTCTCCCACGAACACGTCAAAGTACCCGAAGGTGCGGATATACACCTCCCCCGGCCCAGGCTCCCCGGCGGGGGCATGATCCAGGTTGTAAAGCATCACATAGCGCACCGGGCAGCTGCCCGGGGATTTCTGGGAGCAGATGGCTTTGATCCGCCGCTTTGTCCGAGTTTTCAGATCAAAATAGGTAAACTCCCCTTCGCCGTTTTCCAGCAGCGCCATAAATTCTCCGTAGGAGGTCTCGCTTCGGGCGATGAACTTCTGGATGGGGGCGCCCTGGCGCATCATGGCCAGCCATTCCTCCCGGTCAAAGCCGAAGAATTCGCAGACGTTGTCGCTGGCATACAGGGGCTTGACCTGATCTCCCCGCAGCTCAAAGGCCGCCAGGCCGTCGGTGAACCGCAGGATCAGCTCCTGCATATTTTCCTTCAGGGAGGAATTCTCGCTGCGCAGCTGATCCATCTCCTCCTGCAGCCGGCGGCAGCAGAACCAGCTGACCGCGTCAGCCATTTTCAGGAAGATGCCGTTGTACCGGGCATAGGCGCCCTGGCGGTTCAGAGCCAGATAGGAGATCCGGGCGGGCTGGGCGTCCTCCTGCCCCCGGCGGAAAAAGTCCTGGAAAAAGCTCTGAACCCGGGGCTGATCCTCCGGGAAGACCGTCTCCCGGATCCACCGGTCGGCCCCTTCCTGCATGGGCATGGGAATGTTTTCCAGATGGGAAAAGGCCGGGGAGCCGCCGCTGTGCAGGCAGTTGACGGAGCCGTTGGAGCGGTCAAAGGCAAAAATCATATCGTACACGTCGGTCAGGGCTTTCAGATACCGCTGGGTCTGCTGCAGCAGCTTTGCCTGGTATCGGTCGGTGACGTCCATGCACACGCTTTGAAATTCCTCCTGCCCCTGGGCGTTGACGGTTTTTGTCACCCAGCCGAACAGGTGGGCCTTGGTGCCGTCCCACCGGAGCACCGTCAGCTCTCCGGCAATGGGGACGCCCTGGGTGTAGACCCGCTCCAGATACCCGGCCACCCGGGTTCGCTCCTCCGGGGGGATCATCAGGTACAGGCTCCCCTGGTACAGGGCGGCGGGATCCCCCTGCTCGGGAATTCCCAGAATCTCCTTCATCTGCCGGTTCAGGTATGTCACCTGGGGCTGTGGCTGGCAGGTGTATTTGATAAATCCGCAGGGGGCGGTGTCGTTCAGGTATTGGAGGTTTTCCTGCTGCTTTTGCAGCTCGGTGACGTCGCTGAGCACACTGTCGCAGACCATGGTGCCGTCGGACAGGCGGCTGGAGCACAGGCTGTCGCTGACATACAGCTCCCGTCCCCCGTCGGCCTGCAGCCGGTAGGAGATGGTCAGGGTTGTTTCCTCCTGCGCCAGGGCGTCCAGGGCGGCGGCATAGCGCTGCCGGTGGGCAGGGCAGATCCGCCGCAGATAGGGATCCTCCGGCTTCTCCGTCAGATCCTCCCGGGTGCAGCCCAGCATCCGGCACAAATTGTCACTGACAAAAATCAGACCCGCCGGCGGCGTCAGCCGGTAGCGATGGTAGCCGCTGATGTGCTCCATCAATATTTGTTCCGATGGTTCCCAATGAACACACATAAGCACTCCTGTACACAAGGCCGCTGCCGGAAGGGCAGCGCCGGAAATGGGATGGCTGCTTTCCAGTATATCACAGATTCCTGCCGCCGTCAAAGGGAACGCCCCGGGGCTCTCCCCGGGGCGTTCTGGCTGTCGAAAACCCCCTACGGGGCTTTCCGACAGATTTTTGCAGGTAAGCTGCGCGCACTCCTTGTGCGCCGCAGGCGCACAACTGGCACACTGCGCAGCCTGAGAGGTATTTTCCGCCAGGTACGCGCCCCGGCAGAAAATGATTTGAATTTTATTTGCCGCGATGCGGTAAATTCTGCGAAGTTTTTTCGACGGTCTGAACGCCCCGGGGCTCTCCCCGGGGCGTTATGATCAGGCAGTCGGGAAATCAGGCAGTCGGGAAGACCAGCGTGACCTTGAACAGGTCTCCGTCCACCAGCAGCTGAAGCTGTCCCTTTTGCAGCTCCATAAGGCTCTTGGCAATGTTCAGCCCCAGGCCGCTGCCCTCGGTATTCCGGGAATCGTCCCCCCGGACGAACCGCTCGATCAGCTCGTCGGCCTCCACGTTCAGCTCCTCCCGGGAAATGTTCTTCATGGACAAAATTACCTTATTGTCCGCCTGAGAAAGATCGATATACAGCCGGGTTCCGGGCATGGCGTACTTCACCGCGTTGCTCAGCAGGTTGCTCAGCACCCGCCAAACCAGACGGCCGTCGGCCATCATCTCCACCGTTTCCGCCGTGTGGCGGAATACCGGCTGAATCTGAGCCTTCTCCAGCTTGTCCCCAAACTCGCCCAGAGCCTGGTTCACCGCCTCCACGGCGTTGAGCCGCATGGTATCCACGGGCAGATTGCCGGTGCTGGCCTTGCTCATGTCGATCAGATCCTCAATGAGCTTTTTCAGCTGGTTGGACTGCCGGGCCAGCACCTCCAGATACATGGCCTCTTCCTCCGGGGAGTGGGGCTTTTGCAGCAGATCCACATAGTTGATGATGGAGGTCAGGGGGGTTTTGATATCGTGGGACACGTTGGTAATCAGCTCCGTTTTCATCCGCTCGGACTTCAGCTGCTTCTGGGCGGCGGTCACCGCCACCTCCGCCAGGCCGTCCAGCTCCTGGGCAAACTGGGAGAAGCAGCCGATCAGCTTCCGGTCGTCCACCCGGGTATCCAGATCCCCGCCCCGTATCCGCCGGGCGCTTTCCAGCAGCGCCCCGAAGGCGTAGGCGCCGTAGAGCAGGATCCCCGCCGCCCCGCCCAGGCACACCAGGAACACGAGAACATTTGCGGTGTTCACGACAATGACCAGCAGGATCAAAACCGCAAATCCCGCCAGCAGCCACTGCCAGATGGTAGGCAGCAGGCCGATGAAGTACCGGATGCCTCCGGCAATCCGCCTCAGCAGATTCCCCAGCAGATCCAGGCACCACCGGACGATCCGGCCAAGCCACTGCCAGAGGCGCTTTGCCATCTGCCACAGCCAGGGCAGCAGCCGGGTGGACAGGAGATTTTCCAGCCGCCGGGCGAACCGGACGCACAGAACGAGGATCCGGGCAAAGAGGGTATTGCTCCACAGATAGCCGCCGGGGGTCTTCCCCTGGGCGACACAGGCAAAGCCGAAGCCTACCAGGAGCAGACAGATACAGTAGCCCCCCGCCGCCAGAATGGCGCAGCCGGTGGTGAGGTTTCTATTCAGCAGGGGCGCGGCGCCCTGGATGATCCCCGCCCCCAGAAGGCCGACCAGAACCAGAACAGCCAGGGCGTACACATCCAGGCTCAGCCGGTTCAGCCCTCCCGCCCGGATCTCCTGGCTGTGGGGCTTCCGTCCCGCGGCGCAGCACAGATACACCACCCCGATCACAAACACCACCAGGCACACCAGCAGAATCAGGAACAGGTCGTTGCGGTAGCTGCGCACCACCCGCAGCAGGCTGTAAATGGAGGCGTCGGCCAGATCTTCCGTATCCACGTAGATCTCCACCTGATACCCCTCCACAGGCACATAGACGTACCGGGCGCGCATGGTTTCGCCCTGCTGGTCGTCATAATACTCCTCGGTGTTGATCTCATACTCCGTCAGCGGACGGTCGTTGATCATCCGGGGCTGGGTGGGCGCTTCCCCGTCCCCTGCAGCCGCCCCGGGCACCGTGGCCTCCGTGGCTTCCGTCACTTCCGTGGCTTCCGTCACTTCCGTGGCTTCCGTCACTTCCGTGGCTTCCGTTACTTCGGTGGATTCCGTTACCTCTGTGGCTTCCGTTACCTCTGTGGATTCCGTCACTTCGGTGGCTTCCGTCACCGCTGCGGCCTCGGTGGTTTCCGGAGCGGAGGCGGCGGACTCCTGGGTTTCGTCCTGGGTCTCGGCCTGGGTTTCGTCCTGAGCCGCATCCTGGGCTTCCTCCTGGGGCAGCGGGGCGCCCGGGAGGAAGGATCGATAGGTCATGTTGCCGTTGTCGGCCAGGTAGGCCGCGCCCACCCCGTCGTCCGCGGACACGTCGCAGATCCGCTCTTCATTGGTATCGTACAGCACCACCCGGCAGACCGTGGCAGGCAGCTGCCAGTCCTCCGGCAGATCCTCCTGGGACAGGTAGGATACAAAGGTGACGCAGCCGGTTTCGTCCTGGTACAGGTAGCCGATGGGCTCGGTGCTGTATTGTTCCCAGACCACTTCCCAGTCCTGGTCATGGAACCGGGCGGAGTACGCCTCCTGGTGATTGGTGGGCAGCTCCGCCGGAACGGACTCCTGGGACTGTGTTGGCTCTCCCACAACCTCCGGCTCCGGAAGGAAGGCGGTGAAAATCTGATCTCCCTGGTCGTCCTGGGTCAGCTCGCCCACGGCTTCCTCTCCCACCGCCTGGTACAGCGTCTCCCCCTGGGCGTTCTGAAGCACCACCTGGCAGACCCGTTCCGCGCCGCCCCGGAGCAGCCTGCCTTCGATCCGGCAGACCACCTGCCCCTGCTGGTTGTGGAACACATAGCCCACCGTTTCGGCGCCCGCGTGGGACACATAGCCAATGTCGGTATTTTCATAGCCGATCAGGAAGGAGACCACCGGGGCGCCCTCCGGGGGCACGTTGTCATAGACCCCGGCTTCCGCCGCCAGCTCCGGATCCACCTCCGGCTCCTCCGGCTCCGTGGGGATCGTCTCGGAGCCGTCCAGGGACTCCGTGGACACCAGGTGCATATACTGGCCGCTGAGGTCGAAGGTGTACCGGCTGGCGGATTCCCTCAGCTCCTGGTTCTTCCCGTCCACCTCCTGCCCCTCCGGGTCGAAAATGGCATAGCCCCAGCTGTCCTCGCTGTTCACATCCATGGGAACCAGGCTCCAGTTCTGCTGGCACAGCGCCTCCGGGCACTGCCCCAGCTCCCGGCTGGCGTAGGTCAGCAGCAGACTTCCGGCATTGTACTGGGCGCTGGACTGCAGCCGCTGGTCAATCACCTGATCCACGGTCTTGTTGTAAAGATCCATACCGGTGAGGACAACGATCCCCAGGCCGCTGCCCAGGGCTCCCAGCAGGGAAGCGGCGCACAGCACAACGGCCAGGAATTTCACAGCAATGTGATTTCTCATTTGGCTCCCCCTTCCATTTTATAGCCTTGCCCCCAGACCACCTTCAGGTATCTTGGCTCCGAGGGATTGATCTCGATTTTTTCCCGCAGGTGCCGGATATGTACCGCCACGGCGCCCTCGCTGCCCAGGGCGGCCTCCTGCCAAACGGACTCATAGAGCACCTTGGTGGAGAACACCTTTCCGGGGTTTGTCATCAGCAGGTGCAAAATGGCGTATTCCGTGGGGGTCAGGGACACCGGCTCCCCCTCCACGGTGACAGACTTGGTGCGGTCGTCCAGCACAATGCCCCCGATGGCAACGGTGCCGCTGGCAGGCTCCGGATAGCTGCCCAGCCGGGCGTACCGGCGCAGCTGGGAACGCACCCGCGCCAGCACCTCCACAGGGACAAAGGGCTTGGTAATGTAGTCGTCGGCGCCCACGTTCAGCCCCAGAACCTTGTCCTCGGTTTCAGACTTGGCGGTAAGCAGAATGATGGGCGCGTTGGAAAACTCCCGGATCTGGGCAGTGGCGGTGATTCCGTCCATCACCGGCATCATCACGTCCAGCAGAATCAGATGGATCTGGTTTTCCCGGACAATCTGCACCGCCTCCTTACCGGTATAGGCCTCGAAGAGGTGATAGCCCTCGGGGGTCAGGTAGATTTTCAGGGCGTTGACGATATCCGGCTGGTCGTCGCAAATCAGAATGTTATACATGGAGCCTCAACCTCTTTCACTTATCTTCCTAGGTAATTTGATTATACCACGGTTTTTCTTAAGATTAAAGACCCGGATTTCTTAATTTGGAATTAAGGAAGCTCTGATTCAATCGGCAAGAGCGGATGCCGAGAGATTTTGCCTCAGCCGAACCTTCAAAAAGTGGAGAAATACTGTATGTATTTCCCACTTTTTGAACTGCACGGATGTGGTAAAAGATCCGGCATTCCGCCGAAG
>CALXDT010000160.1 GCA_944387125.1 uncultured Oscillospiraceae bacterium
AGAAAGCTGGCCATAGCGGCAGGTACAGCGGCTGTGGTGCTGCTTGCCGTTGGTATTGGCATCGCCGCAATGGGAAGAAGGGGCAACACAGCCCCCAGCGCCCCAACGCAAGATGCGGAAACGGTGCAGAGCAGCCAGCCGCCGATCAGCGAAGCCATTGATGCGATCAGAGATGTGGAGGTGTCTGATGAGAGCGGTTTTCTGGCGGCACTGGACGACGACGCCGTTCGCTCTATTACCATTCCCACCGGCAGATTTGTGGATTTGTTTACGCAAACAACGGTAAATCTGACCAAGCCGCTGTACATTTCTGATGGGGCCTCTGTGGTTATACCCGGTCTGATGACGGTGGGTTCCGGCGGTCAGGTGGAAATTTCCTCCGGTGGATCTCTGGTATTGGAGCTGGGCGTTCTACGTACATCGGAAGGGGGCAGCGTGACCGTGAAAAGCGGCGGTCACCTGGCGGCGTGGCAATGCCTGGTAGACCAGGAGGGGGATTTGATCTGTGAAGACGGCGCGGATATTGACATCTATGGCGTGGACAGTCTGGATTCGGCGGCAGGTATATTTTATCATGTGCTGCCTTCCGAGGATCTGTTCGCGGACGGCGTCCGGGTTTCCACTTGGGCAGAGCTGGAGCAGGCGGTAAATTCCGGAGCCGCTTCCATAACCGTCGCCTCCGGCAGCGAGATCGTTTTGGAGGACTGGCTCACGCTGTCTGTTCCCCTTTTCATCGAAAAGGACGCCCAAATTGTCATAGAGGATGATCACCGGCTGGAATTGGCGGATTCCGTTCTGGTTAACAGAGGAACCATCCGTACCTCAAACCGTACCGAAAATGGGGAAGCCTTGCAGGGCATCCGCAATTACCGGATATTTAATTTTGGCGCCATCGATGGCGCAATCCGCCTGAAGAATGACGGGGTTGGATATTTTCTGAACCTGGGAGAGCTAAACTGCACCACGGCGGCGGTATTCTGCGAATATTTCATCAATCTGGGGGCCGTGAACTGCTATGGCGCGGAGAGCCGCTATTTCGATTTCCAAGGCGCGAGCACCTGGAATTACGGCACATGGAACGCGGAGTCTGACCGGGCAGTGGAAACCCACGTCAATTTGGTGAGCGATTTTGTCAATTGCGGCAGCATGACAATCGGCGCGAATGTACAGCTGGCCAACGAGAGACAGCTGTGGAACCACAGCGGCAGCATCACCGTAACCCAGGATGCCATGCCGCTGGCAAACGCCGGCGTCATCAGGAATTCCCGTGAAGGCTCCTATATCTCTCTGCCTCACGGCGACGCCCTTGAGGGCTGCGGCCTGCTGGAGTATCATGAGGGCACATTATCCCTTTATGACGGTCTGAGGGATCACGGAAACCGTCTGCTGTGCTTGTCTGAGACCTACGGCTATATTCACGATGAAGGGGATTTGGAAGCGGTAGGCAATGCGTTCTTGGGGAACCGGCTGACCTACATCGATGGAGATCTGGAGCTAAGCGGCGATTGGACCATTACAGCTCCCATTGTTGTCTATGGATCGATCACGGTGGATGGCAGCCTGACGGTGGACGGCAGCAGCGGAGGGTTCCTGATTTGTGAGGAAATCCATGCCCCAGCCCTTACCATAACCAATTCGGGAACCGTTTTTGCTTCTTCTGAAGGCCATATTTCTGAAGGGCTATATTTATTATCAGGCGGCAGCAGGCTATACCTTGGAAACTGTGAATCTTACATACAGGGCGCCTTGAGCATTCAGGAGCATTCCGATATGATCGCCATCGGATCTGTATATATAAACAACGCGGATGTTTCCCTTACATATAGCAACTATCTGTTTTTCAACGGCGGATATGTGGAAATCGCGGATTGCAGCGTGACAGTCTCGCAGTCTTCCAGAATATGGCTCAAATACTGTGATTTTAATCTGCGGAACAGCCAGCTGACCAACCACGGCGGCATTGATGCCTGCGGGAACTACTGGTACAGAACCGTTACCCTGAATGGCAGCATATCCAATTATGGCACCATGAATCTCAATACGGATTCAAACATTGTCATTGGCGGAACCCTGCACAATTATGGAGAGCTGTATACCCGCCGTGCCCGGGATGGCGGACTGATTGTGACAGGAACGCTGAAAAACGACGGAAACCTGTATAACCATGTTGATGAAGGAATCAGCCTGGATCTTGTTACCCAGGGCGGACAGGTAAGCGGAAACCCGCCCATCGCGCCATAATCAATCACTGCCGCAGTCCCAACGGACTGCGGCAGTGTCACGTTAATTTACATCAGCGAAAATTTTGTCGATCATTTCGGCCATTCGATCGCTCATGGATTCGTCTTCATCGGCGGCAATGGCATAGAGGATCAGCCAGTCAAAGGGATTGCGGGGATCCAGGGTCGGCATGCCGCAGTCCACCAAAATGCCGTTGAGGATCCACCAATGCTCCTCAAGCCGATCCTGCGGGGTAAAATAGCTTTCGTCAAGCTCGTTGTAATCCTCCCCAATGGCGTTTTCTGTTATGATATACAGAAGAAGCAGCAATTTGCGGGGGACATCCTCCCGGTGGCCGTGAATGTTTTTCAGTGCCGTGGCATTGGGCCAGTTTTGCTTGATCAGCTTCTGCACCAGGGTATACTGGCCTCTGCTTCGGCTGGAGGGCATATGCATGGACATATATACCTCCATAATTTTCTCCAGAGAGTAACAGTCCTCCACGCCGTCGCGCCACTGGGCATTCGGGCGCATGAGCTGGCTGAGGTACTTGTCAAAGTATTGATAGGCACGCACATGGAGCTGGCCGAATTTATCCAGATTGTCCATATAAATTTGGCGCAGCTGTTCCGTGGAGCCAACCCCTGAAAATGCCTGCTGGAGCGCACGGGTCAGATGGGAGGTTGTTTTTGGGGGATAGCTGTTAAAACGCTCCGGCTGCGGCAGGGAGGTATAGAAAGCCAATGCTTCCTGATAGCTGCGGTCATTTTGCAGAAACCACGCAAACACCACATCCCTCGGCTCACGGTAATGCAGACAGTATCCGGTGCAGTGTCCCAGCAGGAGATTCAGCTGAGCCTCCGTCAAGTCCAGTGCAAAGGCGATGCGAATCAATTCATCCCTTTTTGTGGGCTGGTTTTTGCCCGCCAGCCAGTTGGAGATTTTACGAACCACAGAAGCAGGCTTGGCCTCCGGTTCATAGGTGCAGAAGGCGTTGGTCAGGCGCTGCTGTAAATCCGGGTAGGGGTAAACCTCTCGCAGGATTTCCGAGAAGTTCCGCAGAACAAACTGCCCGTTTTTCAGGTATTCTGCTGCCAATGAGGGCGTCATATTCTCCGCAGCAATGGCATCGAAGGCCACTGCGCTTCGCATTGTCAGATCAATCGGCATTGTATCTGCTCCAATCGATAGGGTATAAATACAATTGCTTCAGAGCGCCTTAATCAGAGCTTCCCTAAACAAGCGAAAACCCCTGGCGTTCAAGCTGTTTTGCGTGATTCGGCACGCATTATTTTACTTCAGTATACTATTTGCAGAGAAACTTGTCCAGTCAATATTGAAAGAATGATCAGCAATGGCACAAAAAATTCCCATGCCGACGCTCGGCGCCGCGATTCATGAAGGAACAGACGCCATGGGAATTTTCTATGTATCCGCCCCGGCTGCCCCCGCAAAACCCACAACCAGACAGCCGCCGGGAAAGAACCATGAAATAAGCCCCCCGAAAAACCACGGTTTTTCGGGGGGTGCAGGTGCTTGCGTTGAAATATACGCCAAAATCAGCGCTTACTGAACTGGGGAGCGCGACGGGCGGCCTTGAGACCGTACTACTTCTTCTCGCAAACCCGAAAACCCTTGTGTATCAAGGCTTTTCGGCATCGCTCTCATAATTTAACCCCTAATTTAACCCATAACAAACTCAGTCAAATTTGGTTAGGCTGGTTGACCGAACGCTGTGTTCACAACAGCCGAAAGCTGTTCGGGTTTATTATACTTGACCTTGGCGTAGATGTCCATCGTTATTTTGCTGTTCTCGTGACCCGCGAGGTACTGAAACATCAGACGGCGGCTTGTTGACCGCTCCATAGGAATCAAACCTCCCCGCCTTCTTTGTGGCCGGGCCGCGAATTACGGAAGTATCGTTAGCCCTGTATTCAGTCCTCGCCGGTTCGGGAACAATCCGAATCTCGCAGGCTGATTTATCGCTCACCTCTGTAAGAGGGTCATGGCGCTCAGCTTTGCAGTATCTCGTGGAACACAGGAATGTATCTGATGAGTGACTGTTCAGTTTTCAAGGTGCAGGTTGCAAAGAAAGGAACTAAATGTTTCCGTTCGCTGCGGGGGAAGGACTTTGTCCTTCCAAGTGGTAGCCGACGAGAACGCGATTTTTATGCGCATTTTTTCAAAATTTTTATAATTTTTTCGAGCCGACGGGAAATCGTCGATTGATTTACCCCAAACTCAGTTGCAACTTGGGTTTGAGTCTGTTCTTCCATCGCAATTCGAGTGATAAGATCCAGCTCTTCGACAGAAAGAAGCTTGAGCCTTTGAACAAGCTGTTCATCGTCAATTTCATCAATCCAAGAGAATCGATCATTACCAATAGGTAAGTCCATGGTCACAGTTAGTGCTTCCGAAAACTTTTCGTAGAGAGGCGACTGCCCTTCGTCACCATCTTCAAAAGGGCTTTCCGGGAACTGCTGAGTATGTTCTGCAAAGCGGCGGTT
>CALXDT010000161.1 GCA_944387125.1 uncultured Oscillospiraceae bacterium
TGCATGGGGAGCTTTTCCGGAAACCCCTCCGGGGAGCCGTTGAGGAGATTCTTTCTGCGGCAGTTCCGCGCCGGGAAGAGCCCTGGAGCTTCCGGGCTCCGCAGAAAGACCCGGCCAACGCAGACAGGGAGAAGGGACCGCAGAGAAAAACCAGACTGGAGAAAACCGCACCCGTCCTCCATCCATTTACAGGAAAGATGCCTTATATTTTACCAGCTTCTCGGAAAAAATGCAACATAGCGCCCGGTTTTTCCCAACCCCCGGGGTTCACGCGCAGCAGGGGAGCATGGCACGCCGGAAAATTTTGTGTAAGGGACTTTCCACAAGCTCAGGAATATCACTTGGGGCTTAGTCCCTTTGTCCACCCGCCGGCCGGCGTACAGGATCTTCAGCTGGTGGAGCACCCTGTCCCCATTCCGGAACCGGGAAAAGGCTGCACGGGAAGGAAAATTACCGGTTGTGTTTGCCTGGTGGATAACACCCAATCCGGGACAATGCAATGCCCGGAGGCAATTCACAGGAAACGCCATGAGAAAGGTAGACACCCGAGGACGGAAATACTATAATGGAATGAGCCTGTTTTGCGGCAGAGAAAAATTTTTGAAGCCCATGGGATATTTTCCTTTGAATCCGTACTGTATAGATGAAACGGAAAGGATGTGACCTGTTTGAAAGATCCTGAGATTATTGCCCTGTTCTTTGAGCGCTCGGAGCAGGCAATTACAGAATTGATCAACAAATACGGTACGGCTGTCAGGAAGGTGACGTCCAATATCCTGAAGGATGTTCAAGACGCGGAGGAATGCGCCAATGATACATACCTGACGGTTTGGAACCGGATTCCGCCCACAAGTCCCAAGTATCTGGGTGCATTTGTCTGCCGGATCGCAAGAAATCTGAGCCTGACCCGATACTATGCCAATACCGCCCAAAAGCGCAACAGCTATTATGATGTGGCCTTGGATGAACTGGAGGATACCATTCCGGCGTTGTCTACTGTGGAATCGGTCTACGACGCCAAAGAGCTGACCGGGTATCTCAACCAGTTTCTGAAGGAATTGTCCAAGGAGGACCGATATCTTTTCCTGCGCCGGTACTGGTATGGGGACGGGGTGAATGAGATCGCCCAAAATCTGGGAATGAAGCCGCGTCGTGTTTCCGGGCGTCTTTTTCGTTTGCGGCAAAAGCTGCAAAACTATCTTCAAAATGAGGGGATGATCGTGTGAATCGGAAACTGATTTCCAAAGCAATCAGTGATATTGCGGATGGGTATATTGCGGAAACCATGTCCCCACCAAGGGCAAAAAGCGATCAGGCCCCGGAAAGGACTGGGAACATGGGTAAATTTGAAAATCGAAGCCGAGGCACCAGCTCCAGAAGGCTGATGAGTCTGGTTTTGGCGGCCTGTCTGATCTTTGCCCTGGCTGTTACCGCTTACGCCTTGAATCTGCTGGGCATCCGGGAGATGTTCGACGGACCAAACCGAACGCTTCCGGAAGAAGCGGATGCGTACATCCAGCAGCACACAGAAACCGCGGCTTTGGAGGACTGGAGCGCCCGGATTACCGAATCCCTGTGCGATAGCTCCAAAATTATGGTCACGGTCAACGTCTCCGGCGGAGACAAGTATATCCTGGCACCTACCGATGTCATGCCGGAAGATTCCGTAAGATTCATCGGGATCGAGGGAGACCAGACCCTGGCGGAATACGCCGCGGCACAGGGCAAAGAACTTCTGTTTGTAGGCGCTTCCCTGATGCAGAATGAGGCGCTGGGAATCTTTACGGAGGCGCAAAACCATGTCAGCGTTTCTGCTGGGGAAATGAATATTTTGGTGGAGTCCAGCCGGTCCGGCGGGGAAGCGGCAGAGGAGGCGATTTGCTTTGTATATGCCCGGGATGCCCTTGGCGAAGAGATGAATCTGGAAGTCCCCTTTGCTTTGACCCAGACTCCGGCATTGGCAGGGGGCGAATTTGTTCCTGAGGATCCCGAGGCCGTTCCCGGTATCACTGTGGGAAATGCCCAGGTCACCCAGTCGCCGCTGGGATGGACGGTGCGTTTTATGTATACAAAAACAGAGGAAGACGCCTTATACAATCTTGGAAAGGTAGTATTTGACGAGATCACCGACTTTGGAGAGGGCGGTTTCGTCCTTGCGGACGACGGCAACTGGTATGGTGTTTGGTCAATGGGACAGGGAAATGTGACAGATACCCTGACGGTTCATTTCTACGACGATAACAGCCAGCCGATGGGGGATATTGTGTTTCGTAAGAAATGAGGAATTGAAATTCCATTTCTCCCTGGACGCCAGCCGCTGCACGATGCGGATAAGCGGCAGTTAAGCAAAAACATATCCGATTCCATATCCAAAAGCGGAAGCCCCCACGGCACCCGATAAGGGATCATATTGCGTACTGAGCAACGGAGCATCCTTTGAGAGGCAAAGCGCTCAGGCGTCAGACCGTTGAAAAGGGAATCCAAACGCCAACGGAAGGGATATGCACCACGCCTGTACAAGGAGGTGGTGCCGCAGGAACAGTGGGGCGGAGGGGCTGACGGGGTACTATGCCGCTGTTTTGTCTCATGATAGCCCATGCAGAAAGCAGACGCTCTGGCAGTCCGAACATGGTGGAGCATCCTGCGAAATCCGGCTTTACCACCCTTTAAGCGCATAGAAATAAACACCATACTATCAGTGGGCGCAAGCAGGTTTCTGCTTGCGCCTGTTTGGTTGCCGTGGAGCAAGGACGAAGGAGGCTGTCAAGAGGGCGGCGCCTTTTTTCCTTTTCAAAAAGGGCACAGGCTTTCAGAATGTATATTCCTTGGCCATTATATTTTGGGAATGACATGGGGGGCAATGGATTTGGCCAAAAGGAAAAGCTGCTCCTCAATGATCTTCACCAGTTCCCCGGCGGTCTCCTTCCGGCCGCCTTGCAGCCAAACGGTGAGAATGCTGATGGTGAATCCTGTGCGGATGGCCATGAAATAATTGCCGTGCTCCGTGGTGTTCTCGGGGAGCTGCCCGTATCGCTGCTGCAGAATCTCCGCGTTTTTCATATGGCAGGCGTAGATGATATCCTGGCGGTTGATCTGCAGCAGCAGCTCCAAAATGTCGCTGTAATCCATCCAGTATTGAAAATAGTGACGGATCAGCTCCAATTCTCCCTGCCTTTGGCTTGGCTGATAGTTGCCCAGAACCTCATAAAAACAGGCGTCGCACTTCCAGTACAGGACGTCGGAAATATTGTCAAAGGCCCGATAAAAGGTAGAACGGGCAACGCCGGACGCTTTTTGCAGATCGCTTATGGTGATCTGGTCAAAGGGCTTCTTTTTCAGGCATTCCAGCAATCCACCGTAAATCAGTTCCGAGGATTGGGCGGCTCGTTTGTCATTGCTGATATGGTACATATGATACGCTCCTGTTTTCGCTACAACTTTTTATGGATGTGTAGCATTTGTTTCGATACTATTGTAGCACAAAAAATCTGTGATACAATCGTTTCGAAAAAATTTTAAAAGGAGCGTTCAATATGGAAACGATCATCCAAGGCTGGCTGTCCGTCTGGCTGTACGTCATGACGGCCATTGGAATCTATTTGTGCTATCTCACCTGGAAGAACCGAAAGACTTGGGATATGGTGAATATCCTGTGCACCCTGGCGGTGGTGACGCTGGTGCTCCACGTCATTGAGGAATGGGTCTTCCCCGGAGGGCTGCATTACTCTTATAACATCGCCCACGGGTCAGAGCTGC
>CALXDT010000162.1 GCA_944387125.1 uncultured Oscillospiraceae bacterium
TCGCTTCAAAGCATAAAACCAGTCTTTCCAAAATCATTAACAAGTTTAATGATGGTACAGGAAAATGGGGTGTCCCCTATGAAACGAAGCTGGGAAGGGGCAGCCCTGACAAAGCGGGGATTCTGTGCATATAGGCTGCTCCGCCGGTCTGGGAGGCCCGGTATGATCCCGCCGCTCCGGCCGGATAGATTTTCGCTTTCTGAAATGATTCATTTCGCATTTTTCCTTTCCTTGTGCCCTTTTTGATGGACACAATCATTAATTTCTTCGAAAAACAAAAAAGCCGCTCTCCTGAATTGGAGAACGGCAGGCAAAGCAGGCGCTGTCTTTTGCGCCCTTTTTGAAAATGAAAAAAGGCGCCGGTTTGATGGTCCGTCACGACCAACAAATCGACGCCTCAAACTTTGTATATTCTATTATTTTGAACTTCAGCACCCTTTTTGAAAACAGCTGATTCAAAAAGGGCGCTGCCGGTTTTTTCCTTGCCAAACGCCGGAAACAGGAGGTTCGAATCCCCGCAGTTGCTGTGAAAGGGCGGTTGGCATCTATGGAAAAAGGCTTGTTTTTTTACGCTTCAAAAGCCGAAAAACGGTTGATGCCGTAGGCGTTTCGCCTACGGCATCAACCGTTTTGATTTAATGGTGACCCGCCGGAGATTCGAACTCCGGACCCACTGCTTAAAAGGCAGTTGCTCTACCTACTGAGCTAGCGGATCAGATATGGCTGGGATGGCAGGATTCGAACCTACGAATGCCAGAGTCAAAGTCTGGTGCCTTACCGCTTGGCGACATCCCAATGTGGAGGGGCGACCCTTTGATCGGGCACATGGGGGTATTATAACATGGTTTTCCCGTTTTGGCAATCCTTTTTTTCGGACTTGGGAGATTTTCTTTCCCCCGGGGAACCCCGGGGGAAACCGCTTTTACAGGGTGCAGTAGGCTGCGGCGGTTTGGGCGGCCAGCCGGGCGTTGTTGTACACCAGGCGGATGTTGGAGGCAAGGGAATCCCCGCCGGTCAGCTCCGCCACCCGCGCCAGCAGGAAGGGGGTGGTCTCCTTGCCGTGGATGCCCTGGGCGCTGCACTCGCCGATGGCCTGATCGATGGCGGCGTTGATGACGGCAAGGGGCATGGCGTATTCCGCGGGGATGGGATTTGTCACCAGCATGCCGCCCTTGAGGCCCAGGTCGTGGCTGGCCTTAAAAGCCGCTGCCAGCTCCTGGGGGGTATCCACCCGATAGTCCACCGAAAAGCCGGAGGTGCGGGTATAGAAGGCGGGCAGCTCGTCGGTGCCGTAGCCGATCACCGGAACCCCTTTGGTCTCCAGATATTCCAGGGTCAGCCCCAGATCCAGAATGGACTTGGCGCCGGCGCAGACCACCATCACCGGGGTCTGGCTCAGCTCCTCCAGATCGGCGGAAATATCCATGGTGGTCTCGGCACCCCGGTGGACGCCGCCGATTCCGCCGGTGGCAAAGACCTTGATCCCGGCCATGTGGGCGATGATCATGGTGGTGGTAACGGTGGTCGCTCCATCCTCGCCCCGGGCGCAGAGCATGGCCAGATCCCGCCGGGAGGCCTTGTGAATGGCCTGCCCCTTCTTTCCGAAGTATGCAATTTCCTCCGCTGTCAAACCGGCCTTCAGCCGGCCGCCGATGATGGCAATGGTGGCGGGGACGGCTCCCTGCTCCCGGATGATCCGTTCCACATTCAGCGCCGTCTCCACATTCTGGGGATAGGGCATACCGTGGGAGATGATGGTGGATTCCAGAGCAACCACAGGCCTGCCCTGGGCAATGGCCTCCGCCACCTCGGGATTGACGTCCAGATACTGACACAGCTTCATAGATATTCTTCCCTTTCTGATTGTAAATTCAAAGTTTCATTCTGCGGCACAGTTCCTCCGGGCACAGGGCGCTGTGGATGGTTTCCTCCCCCTCCATGGCGATGGATGCCGCGGCAAGACCCGCCATAGCGGATCCTTTCAGATCCAGCCCCTGCCGGTACGCCCAAACCAGCGCCGCCATAAAGGCGTCGCCGCAGCCGGTGGTGTTCACCGGCACACCGATCACAGGGGGCAGCCACAGTCCCTGCTCCCCTTGGGCGGCATAGACCCCCTTGGCGCCCAGGGACAGGAATACCCGCTGTACGCCCAGAGAAAGAAGCGCCTGAGCCGCCTGGGGCACATCCCGGTCAGAGCGGATCCTTACCCCGGACAGCAGCTCCGCCTCCAGCCGGTTGGGCTTCAGGGTGTGGATTCGGGAAAGAATGGGCCGCAGCTTCCCCGCCTTGGCGGCGGATACCGGATCCACAAACAGCGGTCCCGAGACGTTCTCCCCCAGAAAAAGCAGGGCTTCCTCCGGCAGGTTGGTATCCGCCGCTACCACCTGGGCTTCCCGGATCAGGGGCAGCCGGGCTGCCAGGTATGCCGGGGTGATTTTGGCGCAGATGTCCATGTCCGAAAGCGCCAACACCATCTCCCCGGCGGGATCGGTAAGGTACAGGTAGGTGGAGGTGGCTTCTCCAGGCAGCCGCAGGGCATAGTCCAGGCCGATGCCCAGGGCGTTGCAGGAGACGCTGACCTGGGAGCCAAAGAGGTCATCTCCAAAAGCGGTAAGCAGCTGAACCGGAACTTGCAGCAGCCGCAGGTTGTGGGCGATGTTCCGCCCGACGCCCCCCAGGCTCATGCGCACCCGGCCGGGATTGGAATCCCCGGCTACCAGGGGGGCATGGGGACAGCCGCCGATATCGATGTTCACGCCTCCCACCACCAGGGCGAAGGGCTGGGCTTGGTTGGACATGGGATACCTCCGACGTTCCAGGGGAATTCTTTTCTCACAATATTATACCGGGTGCGGAAAAAAAGGTCAACAGGAAATACCCTTCAGCGTCCCCCGGGGGAGCCGGGGGGGATTTGTGAATAATCCTGTCCAAAAAGTTCAAAAATATTTCAAAAAGCACCCATTGACTTTTTTAGCACTCTCTGGTATAGTGTGCTTAGCACTCAAGGAAAAAGAGTGCTAATTAAAAGGAGGGATTTCATGGAACTGTCCGAGCGGAAAAAGAAGGTTCTGCGCAGCGTGGTAGACCTGTACATCCGCACAGCGGAGCCGGTGGGTTCCAAGGCTGTCGCGGAACTGCCGGATATGAAATACTCCTCCGCAACCATTCGAAACGAAATGGCCGACCTGACCGCTCTGGGATATCTGGAGCAGCCCCATACCAGTGCCGGGCGGATCCCCTCCGCCGCGGGCTACCGGATGTATGTGGATGAGCTGATGATGGACTACCGGCTGAGCATTGACGAAACCCGTTCCATCAACATGGCCATTGAAGAAAAAATGCAGCGGGTGGATCGGCTGGTGGAAAAGGTTGCCAAATTGGTCTCCCAGGCCACAGACCTGCCTGCCATCTCCGCCGCCTCCCGGCAGGGCACTTCCTGCGTGAAGCGGTTTGACCTGATCCTGGCCGGTCAAGGCAGCATCATCCTGGTGCTGATGCTCCCCAACGATCAGGTGGTGAATAAGCTGATCAAGCTGCCGGTGCAGGTGGACGAAGGGACCTTAAAGCTGCTGTCCGCGGTGCTCAACGCCACCATGACGGACATTCCCCTGGAGCAGTTTACCGGGGAGCTGATGGAAAAGGTCATGCGCTCGGCAGGGGATGCCGCTTCGCTGGTTCCGGTGATTCTGGACTTCACCCAGGAGACCCTGAAAAACCAGGGCTCCACCAACGTTGCCATTGCCGGTCAGGCGCGGCTTCTGGGTCTGCCTGAGTACCGGGATGTGGACAAAGCCCAGCGGGTGCTGGCGTCCATTGACGAGGAAGCCCTGAGCAATCTTCCCGCTGTGATGCAGGACGCCAACGGCACCAAGGTAATTGTAGGGCCGGAAAACGTAGCCGACGAGCTGAAGGACACTTCGGTGGTCATGACCAAGTTCGACATCGGCGACGGGCTGCAGGGCATGATCGGCGTGGTGGGACCCACCCGCATGGACTATGCCAAAGTCACCGCCCGGCTGAGCTACTTTGCCGAAAGCCTGTCAAAGATGTTTTCCAAGCAGGAACCCCCTCAGCTGCCACAGCCGCCGGGGGAGAAACCCAATGAATAGCCAATGAGGAGGCACAGATCGTGGCAAAGAAAGATAAGCAGAATGGAAACCAGGAAGAGCTGGAGCAGATCCGGGAGCCGGAAGTGACCGAAGAGGCGGCGCAAGCCCCGGAATCTCCGGAGACGCCGGAAACGCCCCAGATCGATCCCTGGGAGGAAAAATACAACGCCGAACGGGATGCCCACCTGCGCATTGCCGCGGAGTTTGAAAACTTCCGCAAGCGCACCATCAAGGAGAAGGAGGCCTCCTACGGCAACGGCAAGGCAGACGCCCTGGCCAAAATCCTTCCCGTTTACGACAACCTGGAGCGGGCCTTGAACCAGCCCACCGAAGACGCCGCCTTCAAAAAGGGTGTGGAGATGACCATGACAGAGCTGGTCAAGATTCTCACCGGCCTGGGGGTGGAGATCTACGGGGAGGCGGGCGACGCCTTCGACCCCAACCTGCACAATGCGGTGATGCACACCGAAAGCGAAGAGCTGGGAGAAAACACCATCAGTCAGGTGTTCCAGAAGGGCTTTAAAATCGGTGAAAAAGTGGTTCGCTTCGCCATGGTGCAGGTAGCCAATTAAGCAGACCCCTCGGCAAATCGCCGATTCATAACCATATAAATTATTTGACTTTCAATAGGAGGAAATGACTTATGAGTAAGATTATCGGTATCGACCTTGGTACTACCAATTCCTGTGTGGCCGTGCTGGAAGGCGGCGAACCCACCGTGATTGCCAACGCGGAAGGCACCCGTACCACCCCCTCTGTGGTGGCCTTTTCCAAAACCGGCGAGCGTATGGTCGGCCAGGTGGCCAAGCGCCAGGCTGTGACCAACGCCGACCGCACCGTCTCTTCCATCAAGCGCCACATGGGCGAGAGCTACCATGTGACCATCGACGGCAAGGGCTACACCCCCCAGGAGATCAGCGCCATGATTCTGCAGAAGCTGAAGGCGGACGCCGAAAGCTACCTGGGTCAGACCGTCACCGAAGCCGTCATCACCGTTCCCGCGTACTTCTCCGACGCCCAGCGTCAGGCCACCAAGGATGCCGGCAAGATTGCCGGTCTGGATGTAAAGCGGATCATCAACGAGCCCACTGCCGCTGCCCTGGCCTACGGCCTGGACAAGGAAAGCGAGCAGAAGATCATGGTCTATGACCTGGGCGGCGGCACCTTCGACGTGTCCATTCTGGACATCGGCGACGGCATCATTGAAGTTCTGGCCACTGCCGGTGACACCCGCCTGGGCGGCGACGACTTTGACCAGCGGATCATGGATTATTTGGTTGCCGAGTTCAAGAAGACCGAAGGCATCAACCTGGCCGCTGACAAGGTGGCCATGCAGCGGCTGAAGGAGGCCGCTGAGAAGGCCAAGATCGAGCTGTCCGGCATGACCACCACCAACATCAACCTGCCCTATATCACCGCTGACGCCACCGGCCCGAAGCACCTGGACGTGACTCTCAGCCGTGCCAAGTTCAATGAGCTTACCGCGGATCTGGTGGAGCGTACCATGAAGCCTGTCCGTCAGGCCATGTCCGACGCCGGCCTCAGCGCTTCCGACCTGAACAAGGTGCTGCTGGTAGGCGGCTCTACCCGGATCCCCGCGGTGCAGGAGGCTGTGAAGTCCATCACCGGCAAGGACGGCTTCAAGGGCATCAACCCCGACGAGTGCGTGGCTGTGGGCGCTGCCATCCAGGGCGGCGTGCTTACCGGCGACGTGCAGGATATCCTGCTGCTGGACGTGACCCCGCTGTCTCTGGGCATTGAGACCATGGGCGGCGTGTTCACCCGTTTGATTGACCGGAACACCACCATCCCCACCCACAAGAGCCAGATTTTCTCCACCGCCGCGGACGGTCAGACCAGCGTGGAAGTCCACGTGCTCCAGGGCGAGCGGGAAATGGCCGCCTACAACAAGACCCTGGGCCGGTTCCAGCTGGGCGGCATCGCTCCGGCTCCCCGTGGCGTGCCCCAGATTGAAGTCACCTTCGACATCGACGCCAACGGCATCGTGAAGGTCTCCGCCAAGGATCTGGGCACCGGCAAGGAGCAGCAGATCTCCATCACCGCCTCCACCAACCTGAGCCAGGAGGATATCGACAAGGCCGTCCGGGAAGCCGAGCAGTACGCTGCGGAGGATAAGGCCCGGAAGGAAGAAGTGGACACCCACAACATGGCCGACCAGACCGTCTATCAGACCGAGAAGACCCTGAACGAGCTGGGCGATAAGATCAGCGCCGAGGAGAAGTCCTCCATTCAGGCTGCCATCGACAAGCTGAAGGAAGTAAACAAGGGCAATGACGTGGCCGCCATCAAGGCCGCCACCGAGGAAGTGCAGCAGGCCTTCTACAAGGTCAGCGAGAAGCTGTATCAGCAGTCCGCTCCCCAGGACGGCGCCCAGGGCGGCGGCAATTACCAGCAGCCCGGCGACGATGGCGTAGTCGACGCCGACTACGAGACCGTAGACTAAGGACGACCCAAAAGGGGCGGCGGAGCCGCCCCTTATTGGTGTATATGGACGAAGCCGCCGGAGAAGGCGGACAACTCCTGTGTATGAGGTGAATGAATAATGGCAGAAAATAAACGGGACTATTATGAGGTGCTAGGTCTGAAAAAGGACGCCAGCGCCGAGGAAATCAAAAAAGCCTACCGGAAAAGCGCCATGAAATACCACCCCGACCGGAATCCCGGAGATAAAACCGCCGAAGAGAAATTCAAAGAGGTGGGCGAGGCCTACGAGGTGCTCTCCGACCCGGACAAAAAGGCCAGATACGATCAGTACGGCTTCGCCGGGGTGGATCCCAACTTCGGCGCCGGCGCCGGAGGCTACGGCGGCAGCGGCTTTGGCGGCTTCGGAGATTTCGGCGACCTGGGTGATATTTTCGGTGAATTCTTCGGAGGCGGCAGCCGCCGGAGCAGCGCCCAGAATGCCCCCCGCCGGGGAGAAAACGTCATGACCCGGCTGGAGCTGACCTTTGAGGAAGCGGCCTTCGGCTGTGAAAAGGAAGTGTCTGCCCAGCGGATCGAAAACTGCGCCAGCTGCAGCGGCAGCGGCTCCGCCGATGGGGCCATTGAGACCTGCAGCCAGTGCCGGGGCACCGGTCAGGTGCGGTCGGTGCAGAATTTCATGGGCATGCAGATGCAGTCCACCACCACCTGCCCCAGCTGCGGCGGCCGGGGCAAGGTGATCAAGACCCCCTGCAGCACCTGCAAGGGCAAGGGCAAGGTGCGCAAAACCAACCGGGTCAAGGTGAAGATCCCCGCAGGCGTGGATCAGGGGCAGAGCGTCCGGGTGCGGGGAGAGGGCTGCGTCGGCAGCAACGGCGGCCCCAACGGCGACCTGCTGGCGGAAGTCTACATCAAACGCCACCCCATCTTTACCCGGGACGGCTTCGACGTGCTGTGCGAGGTGCCCATCACCTTCACCCAGGCGGCTCTGGGCGCCAAGATCCAGGTGCCTACCCTGGATGGCAAGGTGGAGTTTGACCTTCCTGAGGGGACCCAGACCGGCAAGGAATTTGTCCTTCGGGACAAGGGTATTCCCGAGGTCGGCAATTCCCGCCGCCGGGGCAGCCACCGGTTCACTGTGGTGGTAGAGACTCCCACCCACCTGACCCGGGAGCAGAAGGAGCTTCTGCGGCAGCTGGAGGGCATTGCCGAGGAGACCCCCAAGCGCAAGCGCTTTGGGGACATGGTAAAAGACCTGTTTGATTAAGAAATCTCTGAATCAGCGGCCTTCAGAGCAGTGACGGATCCTTTGCCGATTGTTCAGGGGGGTTCTGAAACAAAGAAAACCTGCGGGAAGCCTTGTGCTTCCCGTATTTTTTATGTATAATGGGAAAAAAGCCAAGGAGGCAGAGCCATGAAACGGACAGATTACATCAGCTGGGACGAATACTTTATGGGCATCGCCATGCTGGCTGCCCGCCGGAGCAAGGATCCCAATACCCAGGTGGGCGCCTGCATTGTGTCCCCGGACAATATTATCATCTCCACCGGCTACAACGGCATGCCCAAGGGCTGCTCCGATGACGAGTATCCCTGGGAGCGGGAGGGGGATCAGACCAAATACCCCTACGTGGTTCACGCGGAGCTGAACGCGGTGCTGAATGCCAACGGCCGGGATTTAAGGGGCAGCAAGCTGTATGTGGCGCTGTTTCCCTGCAACGAGTGCGCCAAGGCCATCATCCAAAGCGGGGTGAAGGAAGTGTACTATTTGTCCGATAAGTACGCCGACTCTCCGGCCACCATTGCCTCCAAGCGGATGATGGACTCCGCCGGGGTGAAATACATCCAGCTGCGCACCAACCTGCGCTCCATCACCCTGGACTTCGTCCCGGAGGAACAGAAGCAATAACAAAAGCGCCCCGCCGGGGCGCTTCCATAAAACAGCATAAGGCTTTCGGGAAACGGCGCGGCTTCGGCTATGCCGTTTCTCCCTTTTTGCGGGTCATTTCCCGAGAACCCGGGAACAAATACCGCCTTTGATGTTCTGCTGCTTCGTCGTCCTGTTTAAGCAATATTTCGTCTGAAAGGCGGCTTTTGCCGGGGATTGCAGCGGTTTATGCCGCAATCCTTTTTACAAAATCGGTTCTATGACTGCCCGGAAATATCGGTCCAATTCCTCGGGCGTTTGCTTCATGGAGCTTCTTATCCACCACAGCACCATTTCTACAAAGCTGCCGGAAATATGGTTGATTAAAAAATCCTGGGGAATATCCGTATGGGTTCCCTTGTTTTGATCCACAAACTGATTTTGGATCAATTCGTTTAAGCTGTCTTTGAAATACCGCAGGAAAAGTTCGCTGCTTTCGCAGGAAAGCAATGCAAGGATATTGTGTTCGTTTTCCTGCAGGTGCTGTAATAAGTGGCAAAAAACAGACTCCGGCACATTTCTGTCAGAATATAGGCCGTGAGTATGGGTGCAGTCCATTGCGCTACTGATAATGTGCCCGAAAAGTTCTTCGCATAAGGCTTTTAACAAATCGTCTTTTGTTTCAAAGTGTGCATCTTCTATGGGGGTTTATCGCCGCCGCCGGCATCCATTCCGGCGCGCATCACCCAAACAGGTGCAAAAACAGGCAAAAAAAGCGGGCAAGAAGTCCTTGCCCGCTTTCTGCAATTCCTATGGCTGCCGCGTCGGCTGCTGCTTTTTTGGCTGTCTCCGGGGCGCTTTTGCGCGTCAGAGAAAGAGGATCCGGCTGTTGTACACACAGATGGCTACGATCAGGCACATCAGTCCCAGGAACAGCTTGTCCACCGCCCGGTTGTCCAGGCGCTTGTTGAGGGATCTTCCCAGGATGCCGCCGCTGATGCCGCCGGCGATCATCAGCGCCAGGGAGCTGACCCGGAATTCCGGGACGCTTGCGGTGGCCAGGGTGGTCAGCAGGCTGGCCGTCTGGCTGAACAGAATGATGTACAGGCTGTTGGCCGCGGCGGTTTTGGTATCCATGCTGAAGAAGTAGAACAGTACCACCAGGTTGATGGGGCCGCCGCCGATGCCCAGGAAGCTGGATACAATCCCCAGCGCCAGGCCGATCAGGGCGCAGGCCAGGGGGCTGCGCACATGCTTTGTGGGGATCCGGTGCTTCCAGAAGGTATAGACCAGGGTCCCCAGGGTGATGATCCCCAAGGCTGCCGCCTGAATGCCCCCTGCCACGGCCGCATCCCGGAACTGCTGGGTGACGGCGCTGAACATGGTTTTTCCCAGCACACCGCCCACAGCGGCGCCCAGAGCCAGGGGCGTTCCGATGGACAAATCCACTGCCTGTTCCCGTTTCAGCAGAGACTTTCCCACAGAGTACAGGCTCATGGAGAGCACCGTGCACCCGGAGAGGAAATTGATGGCGCTGACAGTTTCCAGCCGCAGCATGTCCAGCACGGGCTTGATAATCACTCCGCCGCCGATGCCGCAGATGGCGCCCACGGTGCTGGCCAGAAAACTCACCACAAAGAACAGCAAAACAGACAAAATGTCCACCTCCTACAGCCGCGGCTGTGCCGGAGCCGCTCCGGCGCGGCTTTTTTTAACGATCCAATGATTTTCAAAGAGAATCCGTATAACGGGGAAATTCAGCCGTCCACAATGGCAGGGGTAGCCTTCTCCGCTTTCCAGATCCATTTCAGCAGTTTCTTCCGAAGCTCCCGCTTCACCTGGGCATACGCGGGATCCGATACCAGGTTGTTCAGCTCCCAGGGATCCTTCCGCAGGTCGTAGAGAAAG
>CALXDT010000163.1 GCA_944387125.1 uncultured Oscillospiraceae bacterium
CCCACGGCAAAAGCCAGGGGCGCACCATCACCTTCGGGATTCAGGAGCGGTGGGACGTGATCAGCTGGGTGGATTACGCGGTGGCGCGGTTCGGCCCGGATATCAGGATCCTGCTGCTGGGGGTGTCCATGGGCGCCTCCACCGTGCTGATGGCCTCCGGTCTGGAGCTTCCTCCCAATGTCAGGGGGATCATTGCCGACTGTCCCTACAATTCTCCCAAGGACATCATTCTGCGGGTAGCCGAAAAAATGGGCTTCTCGCCCAGGCTTATCTGGCCGTTTGTCGTGGCGGGCGCCCATGTGTACGGCGGCTTCTCCATCCGGGAAACCACCGCTGCGGAGTCCGTAAAAAACGCGTCGGTTCCCATTCTCATCCTCCACGGCGAGGCGGATCGGTTTGTCCCCTGGGACATGAGCCGGCAGATCTCTCTGGCCAACCGGGAGCGGATCCGGCTGTTTACCTTTCCGGGCTCGGAGCATGGTCTGTGCTTTCTGGCAGACAGCCCCCGGTATCGGCAGCTGGTGACAGATTTTATGGAAGCCGCCCTGAAATAGTGCCTGCTGAATAAGCCGCTTTCTGCGGCTTATTCCCCGCTGTAGGCGGGAAATTGAAAAAACGGCTCTTTCCAGCCGTTTTTTTCAATTCAGGCGCGTATCCATGTGTATTTTGGATGGTGCGGCGCACCGCACCATCCAAACAGGTGCAAGATTTTTTCGCTGAAAGGCGGAAAAACCTTGCACCGGAACAACGCAAAAAAGTCCGGAAAGCCTTGGCCTGCAAGGACTTTTGCGTTGTTCCGTACACATGAAATAATGGATGCTTTGCCGGCGGATGCACCGCCGGCAAAGCACCCCGGTAATAGGTGTTGGCATTTTCGGGAAACAAGCCCTTTTCCGCCCCTTATTCCCCAGACGCGAAATTGTCCCCCATGAATCCCGCCAGCGGCTTGGCGGGACTTTCTTTTTCACATAGGACTTGATTTTGCGCCGAAAACAGATAGAATAGTAGATATGATTTTAGGAAAGGTTGTCACCGCTATGAACAAAATCTATATTCCCCAGAACTACCGTCCTGCTCTGGACGCTTATGATACCCAGCGCGCCATTGCCTACATCAAGCAGACCTTCCAGGAGGAGTTTTCCAAGGCTCTGAACCTGAAGCGGGTGTCCGCCCCCCTGTTCGTCACGGAAGGCTCCGGCCTGAACGACAACCTCAACGGCTATGAGCGGCCGGTGAGCTTTGACGTCCCTGCCGTGGGCGCCGACGCCCAGGTGGTCCATTCCCTGGCCAAGTGGAAGCGGCTGGCGCTGAAGCGGTATCGCTTCACCGTGGGCAACGGCCTGTATACCGATATGAACGCCATCCGCCGGGACGAGGAGCTGGACAATATCCACTCCATTTACGTGGATCAGTGGGACTGGGAAAAGGTCATCACCCGGGAGAACCGGAACAGCGAATACCTGAAGCTCATTGTCCGGGCCATTGTCCGAGCCATCTGCGATACCAACGACCGGCTCCATGTGCGCTACCCCCAGCTGCGGGTGGATCTGTGCCGGGAGGTCTCCTTCATCACCTCCCAGGAGCTGGAGGACAAATACCCGGAGCTGCCCACCGGTTCCCAGCGGGAGAACGCCTATGTCCGGGAGCATCGAACCGCCTGCATTATGCAGATCGGCCGGAAGCTCCGCTCCGGCAAGCCCCACGACGGCCGCGCCCCAGACTATGACGACTGGAGCCTCAACTGCGACATTTTCTTCTGGGACGACGTGCTGAATCGCGCTCTGGAGGTTTCCTCCATGGGCATCCGGGTAGACGCCGCTTCTCTTGACCGCCAGCTGACGGAAGCGGGCTGTGATGACCGTCGGGCGCTGCCCTTCCATCAAATGCTGCTCAACGACCAGCTGCCTCTGACCATCGGCGGCGGCATCGGCCAGTCTCGTCTGGCCATGCTGATGATGGGCTGCGCCCACATCGGCGAGGTGCAGTCCAGCATCTGGGATCACGAAACCGTCGCGGCCTGCGAGCAGGCCGGCATTCCCCTGCTGTAACCTTCCCCGGCTTCTCAGACCTACCGTCTCCCATACAAAGATACACAGGAGCAAGTCCGCCTATGAATATTCTGGTTACAAACGACGACTCCATTCACGCCCCGGGCATTGCCCTTCTGGCGCAAGCCGCCGCGGCATTGGGGGATGTTTGGGTCGTTGCTCCCGCCCATCAGTGCAGCGCCATGTCCCAACGGCTTACCATCCGGGGACATTTGCAGGCGAACCGGCTGGATGCCTTTCCCGCCCCGGTAAAGGTCGCGTATGCGGTTGACGGCACACCGGCAGACTGCGTAAAAGCCGCCCTTGCCCTATTGCCGGATCCCCCTGACTACATATTCTCCGGCATTAACAACGGTTACAACGCAGGGTTCGACATTGCCTATTCCGGCACGCTGGGCGCTGCCTTTGAAGCGGTTATGAACGGTATTCCCGCCATTGCCTTTTCCAACGCCTTCCAGGCTCCCCTGACCATTCCCCGGCTCCATCTGCGCGCCATTGCGGAAGCATTGCTGCAGTCCCATTGGGATGGGAAATCGGTTTGGAATGTGAACTTCCCGGATCGGGAGCCGGGTTCCCTGCGGGGAATCCTGGAGAACCGAACCATCGCCCCGATGGGAATGTATTACTCGGACTATCTGCGAAAGGAGATTCCTTCCGGCAGCATTCTCCTGGAAACTGTCGGCAAGCCTTTGGATCCCCAAACCCATGTGCCCGAGGGTACGGATGTCAAAGCCCTTCTGGACGGCTATATCTCCGTTGGCAAAGTCCGGTGCGCCGTTTTGTAATACTGTTTTTTTACTATGAAAGCTCCGCGTTCATAGTAAAATTTTAAAGAAATGCCAGCATCTCGCCCCTTGCGGGGCAACCGATGCTGATGCATATAAATCCCCATGCGCGAACTGCTTTCGTAGTTTGTGGCGCGATCGTATCGCATGGGGATTTAATCAGAGATTCCTTAAATCCGATGGTCGTTTGTTTTCCGTCTCCGGGGGCGACGAAATTCAATTCGTAGGAACTGTTCTCCAGGGAACGTCTGTTATAAAATGCCGGAAAAAAGAAAGAGGAGGGCATCATGGCGTTTGACTACAAAAAAGCGTACAAAGAGTACTACCTGCCGCAGACCAGACCTGAGATCGTTACCATCCCGGCGATGAACTACCTTGCCGTTCACGGGAAGGGCG
>CALXDT010000164.1 GCA_944387125.1 uncultured Oscillospiraceae bacterium
GCGTATTCAAAGCGGGTGCCCTCCCGGGCCAGCTGATCCAGCACCGGGGTAATGGGGAGCTTCTGACCGTAGCAGCCGCAGGTATCCGCGCGCTGCTGGTCGGTGAAATACAGCAGAATGTTTTTCCGATCTTTCATAATACACTCCTTTTGAACAAGGATAGGGGGAATTTTTCAGACTGCCGCCGGAACAATTCGAAGCATAAGCCATTCCGGTAAAAAGGGCAATCGGATTCCCCCGATTGCTCCAGCCGCGCGTATTCTCCCAAATCGCAGGACGCAATCGTTATGGTTGGCGGGCTCCAGTCAACAAGCACATAATACTATAATACCTGTTTTTGTCCCTATTGGAAAGACAAATTTCCGTGTTTAAAATCATAAAATTTATATGCGTCAACCAACAGGCAAAAAAAGCTTCGCAGAATTTGAATCATTTTCCGTGGGGGCGTGTACCTGACGGAAAAAGCAGACTGCAAAAATTTGTCGGAAAAGCCCCAAAGGGGATTTTCGCCAGCCAGAGTCAAACCCCCGGCTAAACCGGAGGGCTTGACTTGGAATCTGTCGGCAGGATCAGGTACTCCCGCAGGAGGCGGATCAGCTCTCTTCTTTCGGATACCTGGCTGATGGAGATCATTTTCTTGACTCGGTATTTGATGGTGCTGACTGTGACAAAGCACCGCTCGGAGATGGTCTCGTAGGACGCTCCCCGAAGCAGAAGCCTGATGATGTCCAGATCCAGGCTGTCGCTTTCATTCAGCAGCCGTTCCAGCTGGAGCATCCGATTCAGTTCCGCATCCTGGTAAAATACATCCTTGGACTTGGGAATGGTCACGTTCTGAACGGCCGGTTTCCGGCAATCAAGCTTACGCAGGGAGGTCAGGGGACTGAAGTCCCATCGGATGGCCATAACCACATGGGACAGATAGGGGTTGCGCTTGAGGTTTTCCATCAGCATCACCGCCGCCCGACCGTATTCCAGAAAATTCACCCGGAGGGAAAGGATGTAGCCGCTGTAATACTCCGTCAAACGGGTTTCAGCGCAACCGATAATCAGCAGCCGTTCCAACTCCCCGGGCCGTTCTCTCAGAAGGTTTCGCACCAGGGAGATGGCGGCAAAGTCGTTGGCGCAGATCACCGCGTCATACCGCTCCATACAGTCCCGGAACAGGGAGAAGCAGGTTGACAGAGAGCCGTTGTTGATATACACATCCTCCCGGTTCCGGGCTCCTACCGCCGCCTGAAATCCCTCTTGGCGGCTTGCGTCGGAAATCGAGTGGGGATTGACACCGTACAGGGCGATCTTCTGCCGCCCCATAGACCGGAGGGTATCTACCAGGTGCTGCATAGATCCGCTGGTATCCGAACAGACAGTACTGTAAGTCATGTCCAGCTCATGGAATGCCTGGTTGGACAGCAAAATGGGATAGATCCCCTTGCCGCAGCAGGCTTCCAGTACCGCTCGTATCCATTCGCTGGAGGAACCGATGACATAGATGTAGGCGCTGCCCGCATCTATCTCCTCCAAAGAGGAAATGAACCGGAAGACCATGCGTTTAAGCTTCAGCTCCGAAACCAAGCCATCTACAAGATGCTGGCACCAGATGCTGTTGGCATAGACGGTCTCTACAAAAATCAGAATCAACTCATATCACCTCTATAACAAAACCAAATGCACCCGCAAGAAAGGCGACCGCAATGCGTGATAACATTATACACAAACCGGCCGGTTAAAAGCAACCCCTTACTGTTAACAAAGTACAAACTTTTCTCGCTAATTCCCTGACTTTTTTGTCTTGCCCCCGGGAGACAACTTCCCTAAAATAGAATTCGGAAGCAAAAGCGCACCTACAGGGAGGATCTGATTATGAACAGCAGCGTCACTGTAAAAAAACACCCTTTCACCATTCCCACCTATATTCCCAAGGAGCCCAACGCTCTGCCCATGTTCTTTGAAAAAAAGCCCTACCAGGGAGCCTCAGGGCGTCTGTACCCCCTGGCCTACTCCGACGGCATCACCGACGAAAAGCGGGATGTGGACTACGAGGTATATACCCTGGAAAATGAATATATCCAGACCCAGGTTCTGCCTGCCATCGGCGGCAAAATCCTCTCGGGCTACGACAAAGTAGGCAGATACGATTTCATCTACCGCAACCGGGTAATCAAGCCTGCTCTGGTGGGGCTGGCCGGTGCCTGGATCTCCGGCGGCATTGAGTTCAACTGGCCGCAGCACCACCGTCCAACCACCTATCTGCCCCTGGAAGCGGCCATTGAGGAAAACAGCGACGGAAGCAAAACAGTCTGGACCGGCGAGGTGGATCCCTTCTACCGGATGAAGGGCATGGCCGGAATCACTCTGGAGCCGGGGCGCAGCTATATCAAGGCCAAGATCCGGGTGTATAACCGCACTTCTCAGCCTCAGATCTTCATGTGGTGGGCAAATCTGGCGGTATCTGTCAACGAATCCTACCGTACCATCTTCCCCCCGGATGTGGAGTGGGTCAATGACCACGACCGCCGGGCGGTGCTGTCCTGGCCCGTGGCCAAAGGCGTTTACCACTCCGCCAGACCCTTTGACTACGGCCAGGGGACGGATATTTCTTTGTACGACTCTGTAAAAGTCCCCTCCTCCTTCCTGATTTCCCAGGGACAGTCGGATATGGACTTTGTGGCCGGGTACGACGGCGGCTTGCAAAAGGGCATCGCCACCGTGGCCAACCATCACATTGCCCCGGGCAAGAAGATGTGGACCTGGGGTCACGGGGAGTTCGGAGAGATGTGGTGCTCCAACCTCACCGACGAGGACGGCCCCTACATCGAGTTGATGACCGGCGTCTATACAGACAACCAGCCGGACTTCACCTGGATCGCCCCCTTTGAAACCAAGGAGTTCGAGCAGTATTGGTATCCCATCCGGGACATCGGGGATGTGAAGAACGCCACAGTGGACGCCGCCATGAACTTTGAGCAGCGGGAAGACAAGATCTTCCTGGGCTTTAACGTCACTGGGGCCTTCCCGGATGCCACCATCACCGTGCGCAAAGGCGCTCAGGTGCTGTTCACCGAAACCACCGACCTGGATCCCGAAAAGAGCTGGTGCCGAGAGCTGACTCTGGAAGAGGACTTCCAGCAGCTCAGCGCCTCCCTCACCGATGAAACAGGTAAGGTGCTGGTATCCTATACTCCCTATGTCCGGGGACAGAAGCAGCCAATCCCGGTGCGTCATCCGGTGAAGCGTCCCCGGGAGTATGAGACGGTGGAAGAGCTGTACATCAACGGCTTCCATCTGGAACAGTACAAGCAGCACAACTACGACCCTCGGGACTACTATTTAGAGGGAATCCGCCGGGATCCGGGGGACATCCGCTGCAACACCTCCTTAGGACGTCTGGCCCTGAAGGACGGGAAGTTCCGGGAATGCGTCGCCTACTGTGATCAGGCCATCGCCCGGCTGACCAGCCGCAACCAGCACCCGACGGACACTGAGGCTTTCTATCTGAAAGGACTGGCCCTGCAATACCTGGGGGAATACCGGCAATCTTATGACGTGCTGTACCGGGCAGCCTGGAACTATCCCCACCGCAGCGCCGCCTACTTCCAGCTGGCCACCCTGGACTGCCGCAAAGAGGACTATACCCAGGCACTGGAAAAGTTGGCCGTTTCTCTGGGACTCAACGCCGGTCACAGCCGGGCAGTAAATCTGAAAACCGCCATTGTCCGGCATTTGGGGCAGGATCAGGAAGCCAGGGAATTGGCGAAAGCCTCTGTGGCGGCGGATCCTCTGGATCTGTGGGCACGGATTGAGCTGAGCCGATATGAAGACAATGCCCAGCTGATTCGCGCCATGTTCGGCCAGAAGCCGGAAAACTATCTGGATGTTGTGTGCGATTATCTGGAAGCGGGTATGGTAGAGGACGCACTGTATGTGATCGACCTGAGCCAGAGCGACTATCCTCTGCTGCACTATTACCGTGGCTACTGCCTGCATCTGCTTGGGCAGGACAGCAGCGAAGCCCTGGCCTGCGCCGCCGGTCTGGACACCGGTCTGTGCTTCCCCGCCCGGCTGGAAGACATCGCCGTATTGAACTATGCCATCACGGAAAACCCTGCCGACGCCAACGCCTGCTACTACCTGGGCAGCCTGTATTACGACCGCTTCCGGTACGACGAGGCGGTGGAGTTGTGGGAGGAATGTATCCGTCGGGACAGCACCCACGCCAAGGCGCTGCGGAATCTGAGCCTGGCCTATTTTGACAAGCGGGGAGACGCCGCCTCCGCCAGAATGTGCATGGAGCGCGCTATGCAGTACCGGCAGGATCCTCGGCTGCTGTTTGAGTATCAGCAGCTGCTGAAGAATTCCAACGTCTCTGTGGCGGAACGGCTGGCGGTATACGACCGGTATCCGGAACTGCTGGCGGAACGGGACGACTGCTACCTGGATCGGATCGTGCTTCTGTGCCAGCAGGGGCGGTATGAAGAGGCCATTGCCGCCGCCCGGGCAAAGCACTTCCACATCTACGAAGGGGGCGAGGGCAACCTGACCAAGCAGCATGCCTGGATGCACGTGCTCCAGGGGAATCAGCTGGCGCGGGAAGGAAAGACCCAGGAAGCCTACCGGATCTACATGGACGGCGTAAATATGCCCAAGTCCTACGGAGAGGCCAAAACCTGGTTCAACCAGGAGTCCCACATCTACTATTACCTGGGCGTTTTGCTGGAAGGCATGGGTAAGGCAGAGAAAGCCGTCCGGGCCTTTGAAGAAGCCTCGGTTTACAAAGCCGCCGTATCGGAGATTTCCATGTTCCGTGCCTTGGCTTTGCGAAAGCTGCTGCGGTTCAGCCAGGCGCAGCAGGTGCTTCAGGAAATGCTGGACGCCGGGGATCAGATGATCGCCAACAAGGATCTGCGCAGCTACTACGGCGTCGGCTCTCCCACCCCTATGCCCTTCGAGTACGACATTGAAAAGTTTAACACTGTCAATGGTTACATTCTCCGGGGCTATGCCCTGCTGGGTATGGGCAGAAAGGACGAAGCCCGGGCGGAGATCCGGAAAGCGGAAGCCATTTCCCCCAACGATTTCCGAATCTACGCCTTCGAGCAGATCAAAGACACCTTCTAATACTATTTCCTTATTAAATCCCCATGGGATACGATCACGCCACGAACTGCGAAAGCAGTTCGCCCATGGGGATTTATATGCATCCGCATCGGTTGCCCCTTACGGGGCAACCGATGCGGGCATTTATTTGAAGTTTTCCTATCTCGCTGTCTCTTACCGCGTTTGGCGGGTGTATTCCAATGCACCCAATACACGAACGGTTGACCCATAGTGGGTGATCGCGCAGCGGACAGGACAGATTTTGCAGAAAAGCGGTTAAAACGAGCCGCTTTTCTGCAATGACACACCTGCGGAGTGTGCAGGCCGTCAATAACCCCCAGTTTCGCGTCAGGCAAAACTGGGGGTTATTGACAGTCTGAAGCCTCCGGCTTAGCCGGAGGTTTACAGTTTATCCAGCTCTTCCTGCAGCTTGGAAAAGAAGGGGGCATTTTGCACCATACGGCTGAATTTGACCTTGCTTGTGACAATGGCGTTTATGCGATCCACATACCCGTCCGGAATTTCGGCCCCTTCCGCAGGGGTAAACTTGCGGTTGGAGGCGGTATAGCTGCCCAGCTCCGTGACCCAGCTGTAATCCGGCCACAAGCTGATGGCTTCTTCCGTGCCCAGCACATCCCGTCCGATGCTGAGCCGGGAGTCGTAAGTGACGCCGAAGAGGTTCGACAAAGTAGGCAGAATGTCAATGCTGCACACCGGCGCGTCGATTTTCAGATCCATATCTTCCAGACAACCGCTCCAAATAATCAGCGTGTTTTTGTCCCGCTGGAACAGATCGTATTTTTCGACGCCGTAAAGCTCCGCCAATCCGTCACGCTTCAGCCCCCAGGCGGTACCCAGGCCGTAGGGATAATGATCCGGCGCCATGACGATGACGGTGTCATCTGCGATGCCGGCCTCCTCCAGCTGGGCTACCAGAGACGCAAGTCCCTTTTCCAGCTCCAGGTTGCAGGCGATGTATGCCTTCACCCCGTCGGAGTAAGGCAGATCCTGCACCAGATCCCAGTTTTTCTTGGCCTGGGCATTGCCCAGCCGGTTGTACCGGCAATGGCCGCTGACAGTCATGTAATAAATGCTGAACGGCTGCTTGTCAATGTATTGGGGAAGGGTAAAATCAAACATCTCCAGATCGCTCTGGGGCCAAACGTCTTGGACGCCTTCTTCCAAACCGTTGTGCATACCGATGAATTCCGCATAGCCCAGATTCACATGGGTTTTGTGCCGGTCGTAGAAGGTATAGATGTTGTTGTGATAGGCTCTGGAGAAATAGCCCTCCTTCTGCAGCAGACTTCCAATGGTGTTAAAAGGCTTTTGCCGGGAGTAGGTGTTCATTTCGCAGTTCATGGCCAAGCCCGAGAGATTTACCAATTCACCGCCGCTGGTGCAGCCGGTCCACAGCGGCTCATAATAATTGGTAAATTCAATTCCCTGGGTGGTGAGCCGGTACAGCGTGGGGGTCAGCTCCGGATCAATGATGGCATAATTGAAAGCCTCTGCAGTGATGAAAATCAGGTTTTTCCCCCGGAACAGCCCGGTGTATTCGTTTTCATTGGCAGGAGATTGGGCGGCGATATAGCGATAGAGGGTACGCAGGCTGGAATCGGTTTCATTCTGTGCCAGGGCGGCAAAATCCAGCCCCGGAATCACATGGGGGTCATAGGTTTTGCTTTCTTCCTCACCTTGGGATCCCCCTTCTTGGACTGCGGCAGAATCAACAGGAACCGTGGCCACAGGAAGCGGTGCAATGTCCAGCGTCATGCCGTCTTCCTGATTGCCCAGGCCGGAGAGCTCCGTCACCATGGAAACCACCACGCCGTATTCCTGGATGGCTGCATGAAAGTCATATTGCGCCAGATATCCGGAAATTCCCCCGGGGAGCATAGCCATTCCCCCAAAGCCGGCGCAGCCGCCCGCAATGCAGCAAAGGAAAGACAGAAGCACCCAGCGGCGCCGTTTTTCGGCTCCGGGATTGCCCGCAGCCAGCACCAGAGCCATGGGAATCAGCGCAATCAAAATCCGCCACCAGTTGTTCAGAATCATATCGATGACCACATCGGCGTAGTCCGTCATCACACCGGCTGCGCCGGTGAGGATTCTGGTGGGCCGCATGAAAGAGCCGTAGGCTTTCTCCAAAAGCAGCTCCACGATAACTACCGCCGCGCAAAACAGGGTCAGTATGGCCGCACACCATTTTGCGGCCCGGGGAGGCAGGACAGCAGGCAGAAGATTCAGAATGGCGCCGAAGGCCAGCGCAAAACCCGCCAAATTAAAAATGGAGGCAACCGATACACTGCCTCCGATCCAGAAATGGAACAGAAGCTCCAGAAAACACACCGCCGCCGGCAGAACCCACCGGGACAGGTTGGCGGTTTTTGTTTTCCAGACATTCTGCAGAGATTCTTTTATGTTCATAAAGGAGCGCTCCTTTGACCAAGCATCTAATTCATTTATAATTTATATAATATACCAGATTCTCCACAGGAAATCAAGGCAAACGTCCTGCATCATTGTGTTTTCCGAAGAAAGCATTTCTGCTCAGCCAGCGGAAAGAAAAATGAATCATTCCGTTGCTTTCACAGGGAAAAGGTGCTATACTTATTGAATGATAATTTTCATTTTGGCAGATGGAGGAAGGATATGAAATGCGCCTGGGTAATTTGAAAAAGCACGCCTTAGCCTTATATTGGCTATTTTCTTTTTTCTATTGGGAAATTCTGGCTCACGCCGGAATGTATGAGCAGTTCCAGGGAAGTTTCCGCTTTGCCCTTGGCCTCTCCGGCGTCCTGGCGCTGGTGCTGGCTCTGCTTGTGGGACTGCTGCCTGCAAAGCTGATTTTTCCGGCTAATTTGGTTCTGGCGCTGGCTGCCACCGTGCTCTATGGCAGCCAAATGGTATACTGTTTTATTTTTTGCACGCCTTACTCCGTATCGCAAATGGGATTGGGCGCCGGCGCGGTGAGCCAGTTCTACCGGGAAATGCTCGGCACCATGGCCGAAAACTGGTTCTGGATTGCAGCCCTGCTGCTGCCGCTGGTGATTCTGACTTTCCTGATTGGGGTTCATGGGATGCAGCGGCCGAGCCGCGGAGCCTATTGGGTGATGCTGGTTCTGGTGGCAGCAATGGTCCCCGGGATTTGGCTGGATATTTGCCGGGGCGGCACCCAGATGTTCTCCGACCACTATTTCTTTACCAGCCGTAAGAGCACCACAATGCAGACCATGGAGCGCTTTGGGGTACCCATGACCTTTGTGCTGGAATTCACCCGTCCGGAGAGCGGCGACAGCGGCATATCTGCCCCGGTGGCCATTCCTCTGGAGGAGGAGCCCGCCGTCCCGGAGGAAACGGAAGAACCTCCGGTTTACAATGTGCTTCCCATAGACTTTGAAACGCTGAACGCCGAAACGGACAATGAAAAACTCATTGCCTTGAACGACTATTTCTCCCAGGTGCCCGGTACCAAACAGAATGCATATACCGGCATGCTGCGGGATTACAATTTGATTTTCATCTGTGCAGAGAGCTTTTCTCCTGCTGCAGTGGATCCTCAGTACACCCCCACACTGTACAAACTGACCCACGAGGGCTTTGTGTTTGAAAATTACTACAATACCTTCCCCAACACCACCACGGATGGAGAATATACCCTGACCCAGGGGCTTTATCCGGACAGAACCAAAGACAAGTATTCTTCCAGCATGATGGCCTCTGCCAGCAACGACCTGCCCTTTGCCCTGGGAAATTTCTTTGAAAGAGAACTGGGGGTGAAGTGCTGGGGCTATCACAATAATGTGGGCAGCTATTACCGCCGGGATTTAAGCCATCCGAACATGGGCTATGAGATGAAATTTAATCGGGATGGCATGACGTTCTCCGGCTACTGGCCCACTTCCGACCTGGAGATGATGGAGCAGTCGGTGGATGACTACATTCAGCAGCCCCAATTCCATGCCTATTATATGACCTTCTCCGGCCACTACCAGTATAACCCCAAGGACAACGGCGTTGTCAGAAAGCATTACAATGAACTGTCCCACAGTCCCTGGAACCAGATGACCCAGAAGGGGTATATCGCCTGCCATATGGAGCTGGATCTGGCGCTGGAGTACCTTCTGAACCGGCTGGAAGAAGCCGGCGTGGCAGACCGAACGGCCATTGTAATGGCTTCGGATCATACCCCTTACGGCTTGAAACAGGAACTGTACTTTGACATGACGGGTCAGGAAGCGGATTTCTTTTCCTGGTATAAATCCAACCTGGTGTTCTGGGTGGGCGGCATGGAAGAGCCGGTGGTGGTGAAGGAATACTGCAGCACCGCAGACGTTCTGCCCACGATTTTAAACCTGTGGGGCTTTTCCTATGATTCCAGAATGTACCCCGGCACCGATGTGTTCTCCGACGGGGTTCACGCGGCGGTGCTGATCGACCACAGCTTCCTGACAGATAAGGTCTGGTTCAATTCCAACACAGGGGAAATCCGCTATCAGGTGCCCCAGGAAGAAGTTCCGGAGGAATACATCGCGAACATGAATCAGCTGATTGCCTCCCGCTTTGAATTTTCCGCCGAAATCCTGCGAAATAACTATTACCAGCATGTCTTTGGGCAATAGGAGAGCATAAGGAGATAACATCCGCAAACCGGTTTGCATCGTTCCGTCCAGAAATCTTGGGGTCAGGCGTGCCGCCTGACCCCATTGTCATAATGGTAAGCTGCCTTGGGAAGAGAATCCTGCGCGGCTTCTCCGGTTCCAGCAAAAGGCCAAAATGCAAGTCTGCTTCCCCCCCTCTGCCGGCACAGAAACAACGTGCCGGAGCTTTCTCCCCGGCACCCTCTGCCGGATGCTTTATTTTGCCTCTGCCCCGGCCATTGCCGCAGAATCTGTCTTTCCTTCCCGTGACAGACGCCACAGCCAATGTCCAAGTCCCGCCAGGAGGGCAAGACAGGTGCCCATGACGCTGTAGGCAAAGGCGGCTTCCAGCCCATGGCGCTGGACATAATATTCCATATATCCCGCCCCTGCCAAAAGCGCTGCGAGCATCAGCCACAGCGGCGGCATCCAGTGTTTCCAACCCAGTTTTTTAACCGTGCGGATACAGAGATATCCAAGCACCGCCGCCAAGGCCGCAGCGGCAAGCACCTGCACAATGCTGATAAAGGCGTTTCCGGGGAAATACAGGGAATCATACCGGGTGCTGTCCAGGATCACCTGTGAGGCGCTGTAAAACAGAACGAACAAAATGGCAATCTCTCCCGGGCGCTGCCGGCGGCGAAGAAACAGCACAGCCAGATAAAGCCCCAGAGCCGCCGCGGCGGCAGTCTGGAACAGGAACGTGGCAAAGCGGTACTCCACCTGCCCGGAGGCCGCTGTCACCGGATCCGCCCAGGGAAGGCTTGTGAAATGGGTCATGATTTGCCCCCGATTGGAATCTGTGAAGAAGCAGCCCAGCCGTCCCAGGGCGATGGCGCCGCAGCCTGCAACCGACATGCAATCCAGCATGTTTGCCGGCATTCCGGACAGAAACGCCGCCAGGGCACAGCCGGCCATGGCGCCGGACAGGGCAAATGCCTCTGTGTCCGGGGCGGTAACGGCCTGCCCCAGGGAAGAAAAGCCATTGGGTCTTCCATACCAATAGAACAGCCGGGCCAGGGGCAGGGACAGCGCCACCGCCAGAAACACCGTAACGCAAGAGCGAAAAGCGGGAAGCTGTGCATAGCCGCAGCAGGCCATGAAGAAACAGGCGCCTGCGGCGGCAGCCAGAACCAGAATCAGCGAATATCGATAAAGCACCAGAGAATCGAGAATTGCGGCAATCGGATTCATTTGATTATTCTCCCTCAGGTAACGCCGTGGCGAAATAGATGATATCGCTGATCCGGCGTTCACTGCCATAGTTCACGTGGTTGATCACTTCATTGTTCAAAACAATGGTGGTGGTCTGCCCACCGTCCAGAGCGTAGGCCTGACGGCAGCCGGTTTCGGCAACATGGTTCGAGAAGGCGCGCATGGTCATGGTTCTGCTGGCACTTCCTTCCATGCCTGCGGCAATGTACAGATAGTGCAGCTTGTCCATCTGGCAGATGGCCGCCCGGGAATAGCGGTCGTTCACTTCACCCAGGTCGTAATTTCCGGGACAGACATTTTCTCCGTCCTTTACCAAAATGGGGCCGAAGGAAAGGCTGAACCGGATGTCATTTGCATCGGCATAGGCCTGCACCGCTTCTATGTCGGCAAAATCCTGATCCCGTTCCAGAATCAGATCCCCCTGACCGTTGATATAGCAGGTATCCGGCAGTCCCTTCACGAACTTTTCCACTTTGCCGTCCACAATGGTCAGACCCCGGCGGCGGTAGGAATAGTAGTCCCCGCTGCAGCCCACCACCGCATTGACACGCCGGGACATTTCCGAGGCAAGGGTCAGCTTTCCGGAACCAAAGGTATCTCCCGACAGATAGCGGCGAAACTGAGAAGGATGCAGCAGCTTGACTTCCGCGAATGTGAAGGCAGTGTCCTCCACCCGCTGCTTCCAGACGATGGCAAGGATGGTATCGTCCAGATAGTAATGGACGCGGCTGTCCGGAAGCAGCTGGATATCTGTGGAAAAATACAGGCTTTGCCCATCCAGCAGCTCTTCTGCCGCATCCGAAAGCCATTGCAGCTGCGCCGGACTCTCGGCGCTTCCATAGCCATTGGGATTGGGACGGGGCGCAGGGCCGGTGGGATCTGAAATTTCAAAAACCGCTTGGGGTTCGGTTTGCCCCAGGGACGCCTCATGCAGCAGCTGGGAGACTTGGGTCTGATATGCTGTGGTGAGGCTCTCCGCCGGGAGGTTTTTTTGAACCGGCGTCCCCGGCTGTTGGCATCCCAGCGCTGCAAGCAGCGCGGAAGTTACGAAAAGCAGAAAAACCGCCAGCAGAGATTTGACAGTGCGCTGCATCATATCTTTCCTTCCATATCATTTTGGGGTGGATTCTCTTTGCGGAACACGGCTTTTAGGCTGCGGCAGAGAATCCTCGCGCAAAAACGGCATTCTCAGGCTGTAAAGGCAGAAAGCAGCGTCCGGAAGTCATGGTTGGGTACCAACAGCCAACGGCCCTGCTCTCTTTCAAAGGTCAGGGTGATTTGGTGCTGCTTTGTGGGCGTCCGGGTTTCCAGAACCTGCTTTGCGGCATCGCACAGCAGCTGCGCCGGATCCTGGGTCGAGGCGGCTTCTGACAGAATACCGGCCATGGCATCGGTGACACCGGGAATATCCAGACAGGTCACGGTTACGGTCTGGGTCACAAAGGCGCCCTCCATGTGACAGGATTCCTCCCGTGTCCACTGAAGGCTTTCCCGGAAGGCATCGTAAAGGAGCTTCTCTGCCGAGCCTTCCGCTCCGGTGACAGGACGCACAGCAGGCTGTCCGGACACCAACGATTCCAGTTCCTGCCAGTTTCCGGCATGGATGCAGCTGAGAACCCCGTCAGCCGCTGCCGGTATGCCCGCGGGGTCTGCCATCAGCACATACCCTGTCAGGCCGCTGCAAACCATGAGCAAAGCCAGAAGCGCAAACAGCAGTCCCAGACAAAACCAGAGGCAAGTGCGTATTTTTCCCTGTTTCATCTTTGATCTTACCCTTTCGTGATCCAGGATTCGGCTTCCAGGAGGGTCTGATACAGAACTTCCGCCTTTTCGCTGCCGCTGTGTTTGATGCCGATAATGGGCTCGCCGCTGTCAATGCGCTCCCGGACAATCTCAGCCAGGGTGTTGGCGGCAAAGGATTTTCCGTTTTCGCAAGCCATGATCCGCTGCCCGTCTTTCTGTCCCCAGTAGTCTTCAATCTGATCCTGATTGAAGTAGGCAGCCCCGATGATGTCCCGAAAAACATAGTAGTTGGGAATGTAGCGCCAGGGGCCGCCGATGTTTCTGGCTTTCTTCTTGGGATACAATTCCACATGGGTGTCCGGCAGCTGCTCCGGAAGCCGCAAAACAGCCTCCCTGGTGGCAGGATCCTGATCTGCCCGGTGCCATTGCAGATTGTGCAGCCAGGTCATTTTGCGCAAAGGCTCCGGATCTGCATGGGTGCTGCCGATGTTCAGATCCTGCAGCTTTGTGCAGTTCAGCAGCGGAGAATAGTCCTTGATTCGCAGATTGAATAGCTCCAGATAGATAAGCTCTTTCAAATTGCCCACCGGCGTAATATCCGTAATGGCGGTGTCTGCCAGAATCAGATATCTCACCTTCGGCGTATGCCACAAAAATTCACAGTCCCATGCCGGGGTGTGGCCAATGTCGATGGCCACCAGTTCCGTGCAGTAGCGCAGTTTCTTCATTTCCTCATTGCTGGGGTAGCAGTTGGAACCGGCAGGATAGAAATAGAGGGCATCCGTACGCACATCCACCGTGCCAATGGTAACGGTCCAAACAATGGCGGTTTCCGGATGGCGCTTGTTCAGCGCGTCCATTTCCTCGTGGGAAATGCCGCAAAAAGACATATCCAGCTTCTCCAGCCGCGGGAAATAGGGCAGCATCCGGTCGATTTCCCCGACGGTTACAGGGCAGTGGGAAAGATCGATTTCGGTGCTGTCCGTGGAATAGTAGGTTCCGCCCAAGGGAAGCTCACAGCAGACCATCACACCGGGAAGGCCATCGCACAGATCCATTTTTTCCGCATCCGACAGGGGCACGCCGGTTAGAATGACTTCCTGCAGGTTGGAAAACAGCGGGAGCGCTTTTGCCAATTCCGCCCCATCCACCCCGCTGCCGGACAAATCCAGCGTCTGTATCTGGGAGGAAAACACGGCGCTACCCAGAGAAATCCGGCACACCAGTTCCAGACTGGGAAATTGCTCTTTGATTGCCAGCAGGTCTTCCGTCCGCAGGGGCCGCCCCTCCAGGGTCAGTGTTTCCAGGTGCGGCAGCTGGGGCAGCATCTGCGCCAGATCTTCCGGACTGGCGTTTTCCACAGTCAGCTCCTTTGCGTACCGGTCACAGCGAAGGCCGCCGATGACAATCTCCCGGGAGGCCTCTTCGGCAATGCGGGTGCTTTCCGGGGCAATTGCCTCACCGGCCGGCTGGCTGCAGCCTGCAAACGCCGCACCACATACCAGCAGCGCCAACAGCACCACCGCACTATGGGAAATGACTGCCTTTTTCCTCATGGCCTTGCCTCCTTAGCATCGCAATGTAAACTGGGGTGTGCTTGAGATAAGTTTACATAACTGTCTGTTAAAGGATTACAGAAAGCGCCCGGCATTTGGCAGAATCAAGGAACCTCTGAATCAGCCCGCAGAAAGCGGCTGATTCAGCAGACAGGAAACAGGCATCTGTCAGTGCGGAGCGCGCTTTGATGCATTCATTATACATAGACTTTTCATAAAATTCAATTGATGATA